>DATIKE010000048.1:0-19974 GCA_035477895.1 Phycisphaerae bacterium | reverse complement strand
CCCGGGTGTTGAACTTCCGGGCGTACTCGCGGGCCTTTTCGAAGTTCTGGTCGACCACGCCGACCAGCTCGGCGTTGGGCAGCTCACTGTAGATCCGTACGTGGTGTCGGCCCATGTGCCCGGCGCCGATCACCGCTACCGGTATTCGCTGGCTCAAGGTGTCAGCTCCGTCTGGATGGTCTTGTAGAATTTCTCGCGGTCGGCGTCGGTGTCCCGGCGGAGGCTTTCGAGGTATCGGCCGTAGACCCCGTCGTGCAGGCTGCGGCGGACGGAGGCACACAGGTGGCTGATCTCGCCGTTGAGGTCGGGCTGCCGCTCCAGTTGTGCCAGACGTTCCAGCAGGGGCACGCCCGCGGCCTCGGCCTTGGGGCTGAACAGGGCCCGGTAGGCGTCGCGGATCGCAAGGATCTGTTCCTGGGAAAACCGCCAGCGACGCAAGCCCGTTCTGTTGAACCCGCGGATGCGGGGCGGATTGCCCTCGACGATCATGAACGGAGGCACGTCGTTGACGATCGGGGTGAGCCCGCCGATGTAGGCCAGCATGCCGATGGTCGTGAAGTTGTGGATGCCGACGAGGCCGCCGATGGTGACCCGGTCTTCGATGTGTACGTGGCCCGCCAACTGGACGTAGTTGGCCAGGATGCAGTGGTCGCCGATGACGACATCGTGGGCGATGTGCGCACCGACCAGAAAGCAGTTGTGTGAGCCGATCGCGGTCCGGCCACTGCCGACCTCGGTGCCGGCGTGGACGGTAACCTGCTCGCGGAAAACGTTGTCCGTGCCGATCTCGACGGTCGTCCGCCCGCCGCGGTACTTGAGATCCTGCGGCGGGGCGCCGACCACCACGCCGGGAAAGAACTCGCAGCGGGCACCGACGCAGGTGTGACCGGTGACGCTCATATTGTTGTGCAGCACACAGTCGTCCCCCAGTACCACGTCGGGCCCCACGTAGCTGTTGGGCCCGACGGAGACGTTGGCTCCGAGCTCGGCCTTGGGATCGATGTATGCGGTCGGATGGATCATGCTGATGCAAAGCTCCCGAGGCAGTCCTCACAGCGGGTCGGCGTCGACCATCATGAACTTGATGTCCGCCTCGGCCACCAGTTCGTTGCCCACGCGGGCGCTGCCGACCACGTGGCCGGTGCGCGACTTGACTCGCCGGGCGACCACTTCGAGCACCAACTGATCGCCGGGCATCACCGGCCGGCGGAACTTCACCCGGTCCAGGCTCAGCAGTATCGCCACCTTGCCGGTGTGCTCGAGCTCCCGCGACAACAGCAGGCCGCCAAGCTGGGCCATCGCCTCGATGATCAGAACTCCGGGCATGATCGGCTGGCCCGGGTAATGGCCGGTGAAGAACTCCTCGTTGGCCGTGACGTTCTTCAGGCCGACCGCCCGCTTGCCCGGTTCCAGACCGACCACCCGGTCCACCATCAGGAACGGAAAACGATGCGGCAGGATCTTCTGAATCTGCCGGATGTCAAAGATCGGCTCGCTCCTCAGCCTGCGGTTCAGATCCGTGTTCTGTTCCAGCTCGTGCAACTGGCGGACCAACTCGTGGTTCAGGGTATGGCCGGATTGCCGGGCGAAGAGATAACCGGATACGAACTTGCCGAACAGGTACAGATCGCCGATCAGGTCCTGGATCTTATGCCGAACGCATTCGTCCGGGAACCGCAACGGGTTGTCGATCGGACCGTCCTCGCCGAAAACCAGGATGTCCTGGTAGGTCAGATGAACACCCAGGCCGGCGGCCCGGAACCGTTCCGCCTCTTCCGTCAGCACGAACGTGCGGGCGCCGGCGATCTGCTCCTCGAACGACTCGGGGGTGAGGCGGATCTTGTAAACCTGCTGGCCGATGGCCGGGTGCTCGTAGTTGAGGTCGTAGATGATCTCCAGAATCTCTTCGTTCTCGCTGCCCGGGGTCGCGATGAGATAGCCCGGGCCGTCCGAGACGCGCACCGTCTCGGGAATGCGAAACACCTGCCGCGGCCGATCCTGGGAAACGATGCCGGCCTGCTTGAGCTGCTGGACAAACGCCAGGCAGCTTCCATCCATGCCGGGGATCTCGTTGCCGGTCAGTTCCACGCGGATGTTGTCGATCCCCAGGCCTGCCAATGCCGACATGCAGTGCTCGATCGTTTCAATCTCGACCGTGCCGTTGCGGATCGAGGTCCGCCGGAGTCGTTTGGCAACATTCTCGACCCGAGCCGGGACCTCGATGGGCGGCCTCTGGTCTCCTCGGATGAAGACCACGCCCGTGTCCGGTGCTCCGGGATGGAAGCGCAGAGTCACCGGCTGCCCGGTGAACAACCCGGCACCGGTAATCTCCACGGCCTTCTCAATGGTCTGCTGAAGCTTCAAGACGTCGGACCCGTTCGCTGATGTTTTTGACCTCGTCGGCCAGCTGAGGCAGCCGACGGATTTTCGCCCGTTCGCGGACAAACTGGTCGTAGTCCACTGCTGGGCTCCCAATCACCCGGGAACCAGGCGGTATGTCCTTTGAGATGCACGCACAGGCAGCCGCCTGGACCCCGTCGCCCAGCACCACATGATCTTTGACACCTACTTTTCCGCCCAGCACGACGCCTCGCCCCAGGCGGGTACTGCCGGCGATGCCGGACTGGGCGACGATGATACAGCCCCCACCAATCTGCACATTATGAGCGACCTGCACCTGGTTATCAATCTTGGTGCCGGCCCCGACGCGGGTCACCCCGAATTTTGCCCGGTCCACGGTGCAATTTGCCCCGATTTCCACGTCTGCTTCAATCTCCACCGTGCCGATCTGGGGAATCTTGACGTGCTGCCTGCCGTCAAACTCGTAGCCGAAGCCGTCCGACCCGATGGTCGTGTTCGGGTGGATGATTACCCGGTCACCGAGCGTGCACCGCTCCCGGACGACCACGCAAGGCCACAACTCGCAGTCGGCACCGATGATGGTGTCGGACCCGACAAAGACGTGGGCGTGCAGGACGCCGCGGTCGCCGATCCGGGCACCCCGTCCGACCACGCATTGAGGGCCGACGGTCACGTCCTTGCCCAGCCTGGCGGTCGGGTCCACGCAGGCGGACGGGTGAACTCCCGTCGCCGGCCGAGGAACCGCGGGGGCAAAGCGCCGCAGAACCTCGATGATTCCCAGTGAGGGCTTGTCACAGAGGATGGCGGGCATCGGTGTCTGGCCAAACCCGTTGGGAGCCAGCGCGGCACCGGCCTTGGACGTCCGCAGACGGGCGGCATAGGTTTCGTCGACCAGCCAGGTGATCTGCGAGGCGTCGGCCTCGTCGATGCCGGCCACGCCGGTGATCCGCACCTCGGCGTCCCCGCGGAGAGTGCCCCCGACCCAGCCGGCGATCTCAGCCAGGGTGTAGCCGGTGCTCATGGCATTCCCTCGGCACCCAATCGGACCGACTTGGCTCCGCCCGCCTTGGCGAAGGCGTCGTTCAGGATGACCAGCACGTCGTCGCTGACATCCAGCCCCGGGTCATAGTAGACGACCTTCCGGTTCAGGATCTGCTTCTGCAGGACACCCGCGTCGTCGACATTGGTTTCCAACTCCTCCCGGGTGAACACGAGTTGCAGGCCCTTGCGCAGGGCGACTTGGGCGACCGACTGGGTGACCATGTCGTAAGTCCGCTCGATCCAGCGGCGGTGCTCGTCCTTGAGCATCTCGCGCTCGGTGGCCAGCCAGGCCTGATATTCGACGATCATCTTCTTCATCGCAGCGCTCCGCTTGCGGTATTCCGCGCTGTCCGGGGCGAAACCCTGGAGTGTGTCGCGCTCGACAGTGAGCTTTTCCTCGCGCTGTTGCTGGTCCCTGGAGAGCTGGGTCTTGTAGCGGTCCAGCTCCGCGTTGAGGGCCTTGGTCTGCTCGAACTCGTTGAACACTCTGACCAGGTCGACCACGCCGACGGGCATGGTCCCGGCCGGCGCCGGCGTCTGGGCCTGGTTCACCCGAGTCATCAGGACGCCGACGATCACGACGACCAGTCCCACCGCGACTCCGCTCGCTCGCTTGTGCATGATCCGCTCCTTGCTGGCTTGATAGTTTGCCGCCCCGGTATTGACCGGGTGGGGGTACATTCGGCTCCACCCGGCGTGGGTCATTAGACCCGCTGGGCCGATGCGCCGCAAGTAATTCCCGTCCGGCGCACGGTGACACGCCGCTCCCGATCTCGAACCGGCAAGCGTGTCATCGGGTGGCAAGTCGCGGCCGTGCCATCGGCCGCCCGGCCGGCGGCATCGGAGAGCGGATGGCAGGAAAAACGTCTAAAACCGCTTGAGTGTGCGGAAACAGGACATGCGGGGCCGGAAAGGGGCCGGGTAATAGGGGGTGGGTGACCATGCCTTGACACTGCCATCAGGAAAGAGGTATGATGTCCCTCGATTCCCGCCTTTTCCGGTCCTCAGTCTGGTGAAGCGACCGCCTCGATGCCGACCGTGTCGGTTGCCAATGCGTTGTCGTAGTTGTCAATTCCCCATCTCCCCACGGTGTCGCCTTGGATGCGATTCTGTCTTGTGCTGTTACCTTCTGTTGGCAAATCGTTCGACGAGGGCCTGGCGGAGCAGCGGCAGGAGGATTTCGTGGTGGCCGGCGATGTCGTGGCCGTGGCCCGGGGCGACGGGCCGGCCGACGACGTTCTGACCGGTGCGGTAGTGTCGGAGCATGTCGAGGTTGACGGTCACGAGGCGGTCGAGTTTCGCGCCGAGGTTGCGGGCGACGGAGATGGTCTTGAGGAAAACTTCGGGCAGCAGGACGGCTGACCCGACGTTGCACCAGACGCCGCAGGGGCCGTCGGCGGTGTCCGCGCCCATGTCGCGCACAACGCTACAGAGCAGACGGAAATCGAAGAGGGACGCCCGCCCGATCTGACCACCGTCGGCGATGCCGGGCATGTGAACGGTGTCTGTTCCGACCGCGACATGGACGGTGGCCGGCAGACCGAGTCGGGCCGCAGTGGCCAGGAGGCTGTTGTCCGCGTGAGGCAGATTGCGTTCGAGGATGAGTCGGCCTAGAGCCTCGCCGTAGCCGAGGTCGTTTCGTTCGGCGGCCGCGGCGGCCTCGGCGAAGAAGACGGCAGTCTCGCGGACCATGCCGAATCGGCCGTCGCGGATCGTGTCGCCGACGTCCTCGCTGGTCGCGCCGAGCAGGGCCATCTCGACGTCGTGAATGGCGGTGGCGCCGTGGCAGGCGATGGCGGTGACGATCCCGCGGCGCATCAGGTCGATGACCACCGGCGAGCAGCCGACCTTGACCACGTGGCCGCCCATGGCAAAGACGACCGGCCGGTGAGACCGGCGGGCAGTGACGATCGCGTCCACGGCGGCTCGCAGGCGCTTCACGCCAAGCGAATCGGGCAGAGACGCGAACCAATCGGCGAAGGACACGCCGGCCTCGGGGGTGCCGGCGGTGTTCTTCGTGCTTTCCAGATGCTGGCGGTCGTGCACGGAGAGCAGGTGCAGGCCGCTGAGGTCGACCGGACGGTATTTTCGAGCCGGCTGATTCGATGCGCTCGGGCCGGACGTGTGCCGGGGCTTCGGATCGTTGGTGGGTGTGGTCATTGATGATTCCCAGGGCTTCCTGGACGCATGTCGCGCCGGAAGCTGTCCAGCGTCTGGTCGATCAGGTCGACCAGTATCTTATCACCGCCGTCCCGCATTTCGATCTCGATTCGCAGGACGGCGATGGGCACGGGCCAGTCCGCCTCCAGCCGGGCCAGTTTCACCGCGTCCTTTTCCGTGGTCACGATGACATCCAGTCGGGCCTGCTCGACCCACCGGCGGATCATTTGGACGTCCGGCGGCGTGTAGACGTGATGATCCGGCAGCCGGCGGCGTTCGGCGAGGCTCAGCCCCAGGTCGGCCAGGGTGCGTTCGAACGTTTCCGGCCGGGCAATACCGGCCAGCGCTCCGATTCGCCCGCCGGCGAGCGCGGAAAGGGGTTGACCGGCCAGGTCCACGAAGCCCTTGGGCCTGTGGATCGCCCGCACGAGCGGGATGGTGTTGTTGTGCCAGCGGATGGTCGACTCGATCTCAGCCAAGTCCTGCGGGCTTGCCTGGTCCGCCCGAGTCAGAACGATGGCCTCGGCCCGGCGGAGATTGTGGATCGGTTCGCGCAGAAGCCCGCGGGGCAGGACATATCCGAACCCGAAAGGCCGGGTCGCGTCGATCAGCAGGATGTCGAGGTCGCGTCCGAGTCGGCGGTGCTGGAATCCATCGTCGAGCACAGCCGTCTGGACGTGGTACTGGTCGATGGCCAGTCGGCCGGCGGCCCGGCGGTCGGGGTGGGCGACGGCCACGGCCTGCGGGCATTGCCGGGAGACCAGCAGCAGCTCGTCGGCCAGACCCTCGTCGGACGCCTTGTACCCCCGGCTGAGCACTGCGGGCTTGAGCCCCCGGTCCAGCAGTTGCCGGCAGAGCCAGACGGTCATGGGCGTTTTGCCGGTGCCCCCGACAGTGAGGTTTCCGACGGAAAAGACCGGCACCTCGAGCCAGTGGGGCATGGCCAGCGCGTTGTAGTAGTGGTTGCGCAGCCCGACACCCGTCCGGTAGCCGAGCGAGGCCAGTCGCAAGGCTCCCCGTGCCCCGACGGCCAGCGGGCCATGCCGCCGGCCGCTGATCAGATTGATAAAGCTGTCGTTCACGCAATCAGGCGAATAAGGGTCAGTCTTTGTCGGCCTCGTCGCCCTTGAGACCGCATTCCTTGAGCCACGTGCTGATCGCCTTGCCGCAACCTTCCGCGAGGTGCTTTTTGCCACTTGAGGTGGTGGCCTTGGATCGGCCGATGAGGTTGGCCTCGGTCAGGACCTCGCCGCTGGTATCGTCCATCAGCTTGGTGCGGACGATGACTTCCTCCAGCGGACCGACGGCTTCGTCGACCAGGCCGCCGGACTCGTAGTGAATGATCTCGCCGACGAGCTTGAGGGCCGGTGTGGCGCTGGGCTTGAGCCCCTTCTTGGCCGCGGCCTCGATGAACGCCTCGCGCACCAGCATGGTCATGTCTTCCGGCAGCTTCAGGCCGGACGAAGCGGTCAACGACTCGATCCTGAGGCCTTTGTACTTCGAGAGGTTGCGGACCTTCTGAACTTCGACCACCTTGCCGCTGGCGCCGGTGACGGTGGCCGCCCCCTCCTTGATGAGTCGACTCATGCAGCCCACGTTCGGGAGTGCCAGGGCCACGGAAGCCGTGCACGTCATCAGGAATCTCGTCATGGTTGTCCTCCTCGTGAAACGCTGATAACAGCAACGCCGAAACTCCGGTCAGTCCGACGCTCGGCCCCAGAATACCAGGGACGCGCATGTGACGCCCGTTCCGCTGTCCGGGTCCACCGCCTGATGATAGCGGAGCAACTCGGGTTCCGCCCACTGCAGAGCGGTTTTGAGGGCGAAAAGGCATCCCGCGCTGCAGACGCGGGTGGCGTTTCCCGAGCCGGCGAGACCCTGGAGGAATGAGGCCGGCTGTAGGGACATCAGGGTTTCCAGGATGCGACGGTCGGTCGTCTCCACTTCGCGGAGAAAGATATCGTCCAGCTCGCGATCGTCGCCGAATCGGGGGCCGACGTGGCTGAGGTCGGCGCCGGCGACGATCAGCATTCCGGAACCCGCCTCCCGTGCCATCTGCCCCAGGTGCTCGGCGAATACTTTCAAATCGACGCCGAGTCCGTCGAGCGGCAGGGTGCCGGTCGGCCCGCAGGGGTCGGGGCACAACACGGGGACGATCTCGAAGTTGTCGGGGCCCAGCACGTGCTGGAGCATGAGGACCTGCAGCTCGACGGAGTGCTCCCGCTGGTGGTCGAATTCGTTCCGGGTGAGGTCGGTCCGGCATCGGGCCTGGAGATCGTCCAGGAACGCCCGGTCGGTCCGGGCGATGCCTAGAGGTGTTTCAAAGTCTTTACTGGTTGCGACCACGGAGGCGGCCTGCCCGAAGTGGTTGGTTCCCAGGATGACCACCCGCCCGGGCGGCGCGTGTTCGGCGAGCAGGCCGTACGCGTCCGCATAGCAGCGTTGTCCGCGTGCAAAGTCCAGGTGCGGCGCGACCAGCCCGGCCAGTCGATCGTGGTTGTTGCCGGGACGAATGCGTTCGTTCTTTGCGAGCAGTCGGGCGAGCGTGGCGGCCAGACCGTCGTCCTCGGCCCCGAGCGAGACGGCGTCGGCGGACCGTCGGGTGGGAGAGTTCTGGTAGGCTTCCTGCTGTTCGTTCATGAACTGGTGAAAGCGTTCGTTTTCGAGGTAGAGGGCCGCGTCGAGCTGGTCGATCATCGAGGCCACCTGTTCGGCGGGCAGCGACCGGCCAACCTGCTCGCGAAAGGCATCCTGGATGTCTTCCAAACCGTTCTTTCCGTCCAGCAGGGAAAGGATGAACAAGGCTGCGGGCGACACGGCGATCGGCCCCTGGGCCACGCCGGTCGGGTCGTGAACGACCAGCACGTCTCGCCCGTCCTGTTGTCCGGGGAAGACCTCCACCGGTCTGAGTCGGGGATAGGGCGTGGACGCGCTCATATCGAGCCTCCGGCCCGTCCCGGGGGCCAACATGGCGGCCGGGGGACGGAGCGGAGCGTCAGGATACCAAATCAGGACGGTTTCAGTAAACCCGCCCCGGCCGGCTTCGCGGACTTCTGGCTGCTGAAACGAAAGTCTGTTATCATTCCGGTTCGGCTTCGGGCCTCTCGGTTTCAGAGTCCACAGGGATCGCACACGCATGCTTCGTTTGCTTGGTCTGATCTGGCTGACGCTTGCCGCGGCCTCGCTGCCGGCCGAGGCGCGACACCTGGCGAGTCTGGATTCCCGGCCGGCCGGCCAGGCGGATCGCGGCGGTGCCGACCCTTCCGCTCCAGACGGCGATTCCCGATCCGAGCCGGACTCGCCCTCCTGGCGTACCTCGCCGATGGTGGACGTATGGGACGGCCACTCGACGCGGACCAGTATTGCCGCGTCCTCGACCCTGCGCCCGGTGCTGCCACTGTCCCGTGTGTTCGCAGCGCACATGGTCCCCGACGCGTCGTTCGTCATTGTCATTCCAGCGGTTGAGGCCACCCCCTGGACCAGCGGGTCCGGTCAGCGGGCATGGTTGTCCTGCCGCTATGCTCATGCTCCGCCTGTCATGTGAGCATCGACGGCTTGTCGTCGCGCCGAGACGTTGCGGCCGGCGATTTCTTCCCGTATTGACGTGATCACAGGTCTAGAGGCATGTTTTGAGACGATAACTTTGGATACTCGAAACCGCGCCGGTTGAAGCGATCGGCGCGGGCTGGTTCAAAAAGGGCAACGATATGAGCGAGAGAAACCTCTGGTCGAAGCTGGGTCTGATCGTCCTGATTCTGGGGCTGGGCCTCTGGGAATGCTATCCGCCGAAGGAGCGGCTGAAGCCGGGAATCGACCTGGGCGGCGGGCACAGTCTGCTCTTTGAGATCGACGACAGCGACGTGCCCGACTGGCAGAAGCCCGGTCTGGCCGAGGAGGTCATGAACATCCTCAAACAGCGCGTCGACCCGGGCAGTACCCGCAACCTGGTCTGGCGTCCGATCGGATGGAACCGCCTCGAGATCCAGATGCCGCGTCCGACGGCTGAGCAGGCCAAGTACCGTCAGGATTTCGAGCAGGCCCGCGGCAAGCTGGTCGACACGAACATCACCGAGGTCCAGACCCGCAACGCCCTGTCGTTGCCGGCGGACCAGCGGCAGGCCGCCTTCGATCGACTGATCAAGGGGGTTCCGGCTCGCAAGGCCCTGTTCGACAAGCTCGTCGAGGCGGAAGAGGAATACCGCCGTCTGCAGGCCGCGGTTGAGAGTCAGCAGGCCGAATCCGCTCCCGCGACCCAGGCCGCGACGACCCGGCCGATCTCGCCCGAACTGGCCCGCAAAGTCGACGAGGCCTTCCTTGCCCGCCGCACGGCCGTCGAAGATATCATGAAGACCAACATCGAGGTCCGCGTTCTCGCGGACATCCTGGCCCTGGATCACAAAAGCAGAATCCGGTCGGAGCGTCTGACGAAATTCAAGGATGAACATCCGGACCGCAAGGGCCTTGTCGAGGAGATCATCGCCCGGTTCGACGCATACGCGAAGGAGCGGGGCTCGCTGGATGATCCCTCGGACCTGATGCGTCTGCTTCGCGGGGCGGGCATGCTGGAGTTCCGCATCCTGGCCCAGCCCGACCCGAGCAATCCCGGCCGCATCCAGGCCACCAAGGCCGAGTACCGCGAGGACATCAAGAAGTACCTCGACCAGTTGGTCAAGTTCGGCCCGCGACCGCGCGAGGGCGACAACTTCCAGTGGTTCAAGATCTCCAAGCCCGAGGAGAACGACATCACCAAGGGCGGATTCATCGTCGGCGAATACCTGGGCAACCCGTATGTTCTTTCGTTCGCCGGCGAGGACATGGGCCTGATCAACAAGGGCGACAACGCCTGGACGCTGCGGGGCGCGTCCGAGGACATCGACGAGGTTGGCCGACCGGCTGTCTCCTTCGAACTCGATGGACGTGGGGGGAACAGGTTCGAGGAACTGACCGCGAGCAACATCGGCCGGCCGCTGTGCATCTTCCTCGACAACGAGGCGATGTCGGCGGCGACCATTCAAAGCAAGATTCGGGAACGGGGCCGGATCACCGGCACCTTCTCCCGCCAGGACGTTTCCCGGCTGATCAATGTGCTGAACGCCGGCGTTCTGCCGGGGCGGCTCAAAGAGACGCCGCTGCAGGTCAAGAGCGTCGGCCCGAGCCTCGGCGAAGCCAACCGCACGAACGGCATGAAGGCGGTCGTGTACGCCTTCCTGCTGACCGTCCTCTTCATGGCCGTCTACTACAACTACAACGGCGTCATCGCCGATATCGCCCTGCTGATGAACCTGGTGATCACACTGGGGGTCATGTCCTTCATCCAGGCGACCTTCACGCTGCCCGGCATCGCGGGCCTCGTGCTCACCCTGGGTATGGCCGTCGACGCCAACGTGCTCATCTTCGAGCGCATGCGCGAGGAACTGGACCGCGGCGTGTCCGCCCGGATGGCGGTCAAGCTCGGTTACGAGCGGGCCTTCAGCGCGATTCTCGACTCGAACGTGACCACGATCATCACGGCGGTGATTCTGGTGGCGATCGGCAGCGAGGAGATCAAGGGCTTCGGCCTGACCCTGGGCATCGGCCTGACGTGCAGTCTGTTCACCGCACTGTTCGTGACGCGGCAGTACTTCAACGTCATGACTCCGTCGAGCCTCGACAGCCTGGAAACGCGAAAAGTCGGCCTGGGAACGGTGGTGCTGGCCCTGATCGGCGGTGCGTTCCTGGCCACCGGTTACATCTTCAACAAGACCCCGGCCGACCGCGATGATTCCGTCCTGATGGGCTTCGCCCACTTCTTCCTGATGATGGCCGGGACCGCCGTGTTCCTGATCTTCACACTTTTCTTGTTCCGCTTCATGTATCGCACCGTCGGCCACCAGAAGGCCGGCCGGCTGCCGATGCTGCGCCTGATGAGCACCCCGAACATCAACTGGATGGGCATCTACAAGAAATTCTGGGTCCTCTCGGCCGTGATCATCGGAGCGGGATTCATCTTCATGTTCTCGGTGGACAAGAACCAGGTGCTGGATATCGAGTTTCTGGGCGGCACGAGCGTGCAGATCCAGGTTCGCGAGGAGCGGGCCGCCGAGTTCGCCGCCAGGGCCGATGAGAAGCTTCTGGAGTACATCCGTGGCAAATCAGAGGAGGCCGACTCCTCCGCCGGCACCGTCGGCTGGCTGCGGTTCGCCGCCGGCGAAATCGAAAAGGCCGCCGCTACTCCCCACGGGGACAGCACCTTCCTGCTCAGCGGCTATGACAGCCGGCTCACCTTCCCGCAGATGGAGGCCCTGCTGATGCCCGTCCTCGGGTCGTACGTCGTGCGAGGCGGGATCACCCGGGCCGACGAGGGCGTTCTGGTGCAGTTCAACCCGGACAAGGTCAAGGACCTGGTCACCGACGCGGCCTCGGCCCAGACCCTCGTTCGCAAGGCCGGCATTTACGTCCGCGATGCCGCCGACCGCTTCCGAAATACCCGCGTCCAGCTCGTGCAGGAGGAAACCGCGGGCGGCGAGGTCCGCTCGGCCTTCGAAATCATCGTCGCCGAGACCCAGAGCGGATTGGTCGCCGAGGCCCTGCGTGCCTCGCTGCAGGATATCCTGAAAGTCACCCAGCCGATCGACGCCCAGATTGTGCGAACGCCCGAGCGGGCGCCCGATGGCCTCTTCCCGATCCGCCAGTCGGACAACACGCTCTCGGAGGTCATCGGCGGCGACACGTCCGACTCGATCGCCGACTTCAAGGGCGGCGTCGTCCTCGTCTTTGACGAGATCAACCCCCCGGCCTCGGCGGAAGACGTCGAGCAGCGGCTCAAGGACATGCGCCTCCAGCCGGACTTCCAGGACGTGGCCGGCCGGGGAAACATCAAGGTCATCCCGCTGGCCACCGTTCCGTCGGAGCAACCGGGTGGCAAGCCGCTGATGAAGAAGTTCGCCATCGCCGTCAGCGAGCCCAGCCTGCCCTACGTCGAGGGCGAGGACAACGCACGCTGGCGAGGCGATTTCGCCGAACGCGAGCAGGCCCTGGCCAAGACCGCACTGGCCAGCAGCCGGGCCCTGGACCGCGTGACCCAGTTCGCTGCCCAGGTCGCCGGCGAGGCCGTCCAGGCCGCCGTCATCGCCATCATTCTCTCCTTCGTCGCCATCGCCGTGTACCTCTGGATCCGGTTCGGGTCGGTGGACTTCGGCTTGTGCGGTATCATCGCCCTGTATCACGACGTGGCCGTCACCCTGGCCTGTACCATGGCCAGCCACTTCGTCTACAACACCGTCGTCGGTCAGGCCCTGTTGCTGGCCGACTTCAAGGTCGACCTCACCCTGGTCGCAGCACTGTTGACCATCGTCGGCTTCTCGATCAACGACACGATCGTCATCTTCGACCGTATCCGCGAGAACCGCGGGCGGATGCCGGTCATCTCGCCGAGCCTGATCAACGACTCGCTTAACCAGACCCTGTCACGGACGATCATTACCTCGCTGACCGTGCTCATGACCGTCGTGGTCATGTACGTGGTCGGCGGCGAGGGCATCCACGGCTTCGCCTTCGCCATGATCATCGGCTCGCTCAGCGGCGTATACAGCACGCTGGCGATCGCCGCGCCGCTGCTGCGTCACCCGCGGGTGATGTGGGTCATTACCGTCGTGCTGGCCGCCCTGACCGCGGCCCTGATCGTCTCCATGATCAGCATGCACCCGACGGTCAAGGCCGTGATCTACGCGATCATCACGCTCCTCGGCCTGTGGCTGCTGGTCCGCCAGTGGCGGGCGATGGCCACCGGCGGCGTTGTTCGCGAGGCCCCCGCGACCGCCTGATGTGCCGCATCCGCGGCCAGGGAACGGCGAACGGTTACTCCGCGGCCTGGCGTGACTTTCGGGTCATGCCAGGCCGCTCTTTTTCTCCCCTCCGAAACGATCGTCCGCGCTGCCTGATCTTTGCTTTCCCGCCGCTTGCGGCTTCGCGGGTGTGCGGGATAGACTCTCCCCTGTCCCCGGCTCGTCAGGTGCTCCGGCTCTCTCGGTCCTTCCTCTCCCGACGCTGCTGACGGGTTTCTCCCTCCGGGACCTCCGGACGGCAATACAGAATCTGATTCGCCAGCCCCAACACTTCCCGCGAGGGAAACGACACCGCCAGCGAATTCTGGACGATGTACCCCCGCTGATGGCCCTTGCCAATCCGGCCCAAATCCTCGGTCAAGGAAGTCTTGCCGGTGTAATCCAACTCCGTACCGTCATGCAGAATCAGGACCGCCTCCGACATGTCTGCGTGCCTGCCCGTGCGTCTGCCTGTGCGTGTACGCACGCAGACAGGCACACGCAGACAGGCGGACACGCACAGGCAGAACATGCCTCCATCCGCGCGGGTGCCCCATCCATCCGGGCGAAGCCGGATGGGTGGGGTCACGATGATCGTGTGGTAACCGTGACATCGATTCGCTACGCGATCATCGCATCATCGCGGCGTAGCCTTGCCGTTGGGGTTGCGTTGGTTCCCGTTCGCTCATCGCGGCGTAGCCTTGCCGTTGGGGTTGCGTTGGTTCCCGTTCGCTCATCGCGACGTAGCCTTGCCGTTGGGGTCGCGTTGGTTCCCGTTCGTTCATCGCGGCGTAGCTTGCCGTTGAGGTTGCGTTGGTTTCCGTTCGCTCATCGCGACCCCGCCTGCCGCCGGCGGGGAATCTCGACACAGCGGTCGGAGTCCCGTAGGGACGAACGATAATAGCCCGGCGTTTCAACGCCGGGGCAACAGTACGCCGGATTCACTTTCCACAGTCCCGTAGGGACGACTGACCTTGCTGAATGCCATCTTCACGTGCACGTGAGGCATCAATCGTCCCTGCGGGACTCGATCTGTTACCACCCTTTTTTAGTTCTCCAACCCTCTCTTTTCCCACCGTTGAAACGGTGGCTATTCCCATCGCGTCCCTGCGGGACGACAAGACATTCCCAACAGGCGGGCCAATCGCGCTGATCCCCGACCGGAGGATTCCATCGCTTTTCGCGTAAGTAATGCGATTGGGTATAGTGCCGTTTTCGGTTCGCGAGTTTCCTTGGTTTCCTGCCCCGGAGGGGCAACCGACCTGTCTGCGTGCGCACAGGCGGGCAGTAGCCCAGGGCGAAGCCCGGGTTATCGGTGTAAACAGACCCAAAGCCCCGCAGGGCGGTTGAACCTCCGCGCCCGCTACGCGTCGAACACGAAACTATATAACCGCAAAGGGCAATAGCGCGGTCCTGGACTGCAAAAAATGGTTCGCAGAAGCAGGTTTTCCAGGGACCGACCGCGGCAGGAAGCCGGGTACGCACATGCCGGCCGACGGGGAACGGAACCCGTTCACCGGATCATGCGGCCAAGTCGCCGGACGTTTGATCCACGCCGCCATCCCAGAAGCCCGAGCATGCCGATCGCGGCTCCAGCCATGGCCGGCGGCACACCGCCGCCGCAGGGCACGCCCAAGGCATTCTCGGGCGAGGTCCGGGCCGCCGTCGCGCTCGTCGCCTGGACGGTGATCAGCACCGCGTCGGTGGCCGTGGCCCCGAGATCGTCGGTCACCGTCAGTTTCACGCCGTAGGTTCCGGCGTTGATGAAAGTATGTTCGACTTTCCGGCCCGCGCCGGTGGAACCGTCCCCGAAATCCCACAGGTAACTCACGACCACCCCGTCCGCATCGGCGGCCACGGCCTCGAATGTCACCACCAATGGCGCCGTCCCGCTCGTCGGGCCGGCCAGGATGGTCGTGGTGGGCGGGAGGTTGTACTCCGGCAACACCGTAATCCTCAAGCTCGCCGCGCCCGATTGGCCCAAACCGTTGACCACCCGGAGCCGGGCAATGTACTCACCCGGCACGAGGTACTTATGCGCCGCGGTCGGGCCGAAAGCCGTCCCGCCGTCCCCGAACTGCCAGGAGAACGACAGGTTCTTCACCCCGCCGGCATCGATCGCGCCGCCGGCAAAGTGAACGGTAAGCGGCGCCCGGCCCATCATGGGCGAGGCCGACATCGACGCCTGCGGCGCGATGATCGTCCCGGGCGACTCGAAGCTCGCCCGGCGGCCCCAGGAATAGTTGGTCTGGGTATTGCGGACAAACAGGGCGTATGCATAGTCGCCCGCAGTCATGTCCGACTGGTCGAACTGCTCGAACAGCCCGTTGCCCACCACGATGACACCCGGGGCCACCTGCTGACCGACAATGTAGCTCACCCCGTCCTGCGGGATCCAGTCGAGCTGGCCCATGGCCCCGCGGGCCACCAGCACCCCGGCCGCGTCAATCGGATTGGTCCAGATCAACCGGCCCAAGGCCCCCGCGCTGACGTTCTGCAGATCCTTGATCGGGTTAGGCCAGAGCTTGCCCGCGACCGCCGCCTCCACCGCCCGGCGGGCATTCACCCGCCCGTGACCGTACCGATCGTTGCGGCCGGCAACCGTGTCGAAGACCTCGTTCAGGTGCGTCGGCTTGTCCGCGGTGTGCTCGATCAGGTTCCGGGCCTGCTCGGCCGTCAGGTCCGGGGCCACGCTGAACACCAACGCCGCCACCCCGGTCGCCACCGGACAGGCCGCTGACGTCCCGTTGAAATGCCGCGTGTAGTTGGGGTTCTCGAAATCCGCCGGCCAGACCTCGTCCGGAACCAGCGGGAGGCAAGACCCAAAACCTGGTGGGCACCATGTCATGCCGACTACCGAGAGAAATTTCATCATCGGGTTGTACCCGCGGATCGGCCAGCCCGGGAAACCTGGAACGTAGTAGCCCGGCACCTCCATATTGTCGGTGGTGGCCATGTCGGCCCCGAAGCACTCCCTCATCGCGATGAAAGCCATATCCCGGGGAATCGCGAAGCCGCCGCCGGGGGCGACCACCGACTGTTCCGGCCCGAAGTTGCTGTAACAGGTAAGCGTATCGTCCCGCAAGGTCGCGCCGACGGCCATCACACCGGAGACCGCGGCGTACATGTTGCCGAAGCTGATGGGGATGTCATCGTTGCCGGCGGCGAAGGTGATCAGGACGCCGCGACCGCCGCGCCCGTTGGTGGCCACTTCCTGAATGGCGTCGCTGATCAGGTCGGGCAGAAAAATCTCGGTGTTGGGGATGGTCGGAAGAACGGCTCCACCCGGCCCGCCCCAACTGTTGTTGATGACCATGGCCCCATTGGCCGACGCGAACAGGAAAGCATCGGCGATGTCCTGATCGGAGGAGTAAAACGGCCCCAGGCCGATCTTGCACCCGATCAGCCCGGCCTCCGGGGCCACCCCGCGGACCCCGATGGTGTTCGCCGCCGCGCAGATCAGCCCGCTCACCGCCGTCCCGTGGGCCTCCCCGACGCTGTCCATGTCGCAGACCCAAACACCCGGATCATCTATCCAGAAGCACAACCCGCCGGGTCCGTACGTCGGGCTGGGATCGGGGTCCTGATCCAGAAAGTCGTACCCGGTGATGTAGTTCTGGACCAGGTCCTCGTGCTCCCGCTGGATGCTGTCGTCGATGACCCCCACGATGGCGCCGGCGCCCAGGGTCAGGTTCCAGGCCGGCTCGACGTCGATGTCGGCACCGGGCCTTCCGCCGGGAAGCTGCCCTCTGTTCTTCAGGTGCCACTGCCAGGAGTATAAAGGATCTGTCGGAGCGGCATACTTCCTCAACTTGAACAGCATGCTGGGATGACTGTACTGGACGTTCGTAAGGCCGGCGATGCGCGAGGCGACCGCGGAGGCGTCCTGCCGGCTTTCGTCCGCATCGAACACGTAGGCTCTGGGCAACCCGGCGATCTGCCGCCCCACCGTACAGTCATTGGCCGCCGCCGTCTCCCGGGCCTGAGCCTCGGTGACGCCCGGCTTGAACCGGACGATGACCTGGCCGGTGGAAAGAATCGGATAGTCCACGCCGGCCAGACGGTAGACGGGCCGGACGGCCTGGATGACCGAAAGACCAAGCAACTGCTGCCGGACGGTCTCGTTGGCCGCGGGCACTTTCAGTTGACGACAATTGCGGAAACGCGGCGGAAGCCCCTGGATCGCCTCCGGCTCACCGAAGCCGGCGTCGGCCAGCACCTGCTTGACCTGATCCGCGCTCGCGCCCGGCTTCACGACCAGCATGAACTCGTTGGGCGACACCGTGGTACCCAGGGGACCAGTCGCACCCGTCGCGGTGCCCGTCGGCCACGCCAGCGACACCGCCACCAGCAACCACGTCACCATCCAAAGCGAGCCCACTGCTTCGGTCCGTTTCGGTCCCATCGAACGTCCTCTAATGCCGCGCTGATCCCGATATAATCGGGCACGGCGGAAACATATTCCCAAGACCGGCCACCCGCGCGGCATGGTCCGGCACACCCCGCGATGCCGAGGGCATCATAAACGCACTCCCGGCCGCTGTCGTCCGCGTCAGCCGGTTCCGAAACCACCGGGTCTCCGCCGGTGCCGAACGACAACCACGCTCAGGAATGAGCAGACGCCGGCCGCCAGAAGCTGGCCCGCACCCAGGCCGCACGAGAAAAATGGAACCACGGGCGTCGTCCCGGTCCCGCCGGAGCCGTCCGGCGTACCGCCACCCCCCTGTCCATCGCCGCCCGAGCCGTTGCCATCCTGCGTGCCGCCCCCCCCCTGCCCATCGCCGTCCGGCGGCGGCAGGGCCGCCGGATTCACCGTGATCACCACGGAATCAGTGACCTCGCGGCTGTCGCCGTCCGTCACCGAGACGGTATAGGTCGTCGTGACCTGAGGGGTCGCGACCGGGTTGAGGATCGTCGACGACGTCAATCCGGTCGTCGGCGTCCACGCATACGTGAGCGGCTGGGTCCCACCCTGCACCGCGGCATTCATCTGCACATTCTGACCCTGCGCGATCGCCACGTCCGCCCCCGCGAACACCAAGAACGGGTTCACCACCGTCACGGTTGTCGTGTCGGACACCTGCTGCCCGGTCTGATCCACGACCGTCAGGGTGTACTCGATCGTCGAGAAGGGCGACGCGGTGGGCATCAGGGCATTCATGGCCGAAAGACCCGTGCCCGGCGACCACAGGATGGTGTACGGGGTGACGCCGCCGGACACGCTCCCCCGTAGTTGGACGGTCTGCCCGAGATTGATGGAGAAGGCCGGCCCCGCGTCCACAACCAGAACCGGGGCCACCGTGACCCTCACGAAATCGGACGACACCAGGGCCAGCCCGCCGCCCGGAAGCGAGTCCGTCACCGTGAGCCGGTAGACCGTCGTCGCTCCAGGCGTGGCCGTCGGCTGAGCGATGCAGCGATTGTTGAGTCCCGGCACCGTCAGCGTGCAATCGTCCTGGGTCTTGCCCGGCGGCGGCACGATCGGCGGGACCGTATCCCACACGTAGCGGTAATTCGCCGGGTTGCCGCTGCCCCCGCTGGCGGCACCCGGCAGGACCACGCTTCCGCCCGGCGGGATGATCTGGTCCGGGCCCGCGCTCACGAAGAAGGCTCCTGCTGGCAGGTAGACGTTCTCGATCGACACCAGAACGTCGCTGCCGCCCTCCCCGTCATCCAAAGCAACGCCCCCGCCCGGGTCCGGTGGCGGATTCAGCGGCGGCCTGCCCTGCCGGTAGTCCGCGACGTCCGTTCCCGCCTCCCCGTCCAGCGTATCCTGCGACAACACCGTAATCCCGCCGACGACGACATCCGTGTCGCCTCTGCCGTTCAGCACATCGTCGCCGGCCCCGCCCCGGATCGTGTTGGGCCGGCCGTCGCCGGTCAGAACGTCGTTGAACGCGCCCCCAATCAGGTTTTCGAACCCGGCGATGATGTCATACCCCGCGCCCCCGGTATTCTGAGCCGACGTCTGCCCCAGGCTGACCCTGACCGCCGCGGTCGCGTTGGCGTAGATCACGGTATCGCCGGCCGTGGTGTTCCCCCCCCCCTCGAGATAATCGTCCCCGCCCAGCCCCTCGACGATATCGTCGCCGCCATCGCCGTAGAGCAGATCGGCGGCGCTGCCGCCGGTCAGCGTGTCGTTGCCGCCCCCGCCTCGGATTTCCGTCGGCAGGTCGGCGTAGCCGCGGATCGTGTCAGCCAAACTGCTGCCCAGGACCACCTCGACGCGGCCGACAAACAGGTTTTCGTTCAAGGCGCAGTTGAGCCCGGCGATCACACCGCCGGGGCCGAGGTTGTCGCAGTTGAAAATGGTATCGGTCGAACCGTATTCATCCGTGACCGTTGCCGGCGATACGGTGAAATCGGCAGCCACCGGGGCGGGTATGAATGGAAACGGCACCGGCTCGCTGAAGTTCAACGTGTCCCGGCCGAAACCGGCATAAATGTTATCATTCCCCGGCCCGCCGATGATGATGTCATCGCCACCTTCGCCGTGGAGTTCGTCGGCGCCGGCATCGCCCCAGATGGTATCGTTACCGGCCTGGGCCTGGTTGCCACCGTCGCCCCAGGTCCGGTCGTCGCCATCACCACCGGCCAGGGCGTCATCACC
>DATIKE010000047.1:0-3292 GCA_035477895.1 Phycisphaerae bacterium | reverse complement strand
GGCTGGACCGCCCATAAATCTTGAGCCACACTAGCGCTGTCGTACTAACCGGTGCGATGCTGCCGATCGCGTGTGCACAGACGGATCGGCACCTCTGCCCATTGAGCACGCCGGGCACGGATCACGCCTGTGCCCACTGGTCGCGGATCAGCTTGACGGCCGCGGGGATCCGCTCCATCGGGTCGCCATCGCAGCCGCACTCGAAGCTGATGTAGTTCTTGTAGCCGATCATCTTCAGGCCGCGGAAGCCGTCGACGTAGTTGTCGGCCTCGCCGTCCTCGCCGGGCATCCGGCGTTTGCGCCGGCTGGCGATATGCACGTGCGTGAGGTGGTCGCCGGCCGAGATGAACGCGCCCAGGTCGCTGGTTTCTTCCCAGGTCATGTGCCAGAAGTCGCCCATCATGGTCACGCCGGGGTGGTCGCAGTCGCGGCAGATCGAGGCCGCGTCGGCCAGTTGGCGCAGGAAGTAGCATTCCTTGCGGTTCAGCGGCTCGAGGATGGCCGTCGTGCCGGCCTGGACCGCGTGCTCGCCGAGCTCCTGGAGCAGCAGCTTGGGCTTGATCTCCTTGCGCTCCGTCCACCAGACGAACGGCGAGATGATGACCCGGGCGTCCTTGTGCGGCAGCGAACCCTGCTCGTCCTGCTGGTTGAACGACGGGACCAGAATCATGCCCACCGAGCCGAGGGCGCCGGCCGCGGTCAGGATCTCCTTCATCGAGTCCATGCACTGCGTGCGGATCTTGGGGTCCTGGGCGATCAGCCAGCCCTCGAAGCCGGCGCAGATCGCGCTGGCCTTGATCTTGCGACCGGCCATCGCCTTTTTGATCTCATCGACCCGGCCGGGCAGGCCTTTGCCACCGAACTCGATGCCCTCAAAGCCCCATTTCTCGAGCAGGTCGAGCTTCTCGGGCAGTTCCTTGCCCGGCACCCGGCTTTCCTGGCAGGACAGTTTCAAAACCGACTTTTTGTTGGCCGACATGGGGCACCTGGTTCCTTCGGCGGCCAGGGTCGGCCCGCCGGCCACGCCCACGGTCGCCGCTGCCGCCGCCGCGGCCGTCCGCTGTAGAAACTCCCGTCTATTGCTCTGCGTGTTCATCGAGACTCCTCCGTTCAGATGATTGTTGGTTTCATGGATTGGCACACGGCCGGCCGGCGGATCCCCCTGCCCTGTTGTGTGGGACAAAGGATACCACCGGCCAAGGATACCACCGGCTGCGAAACGGGTCAAAGCGGCAACATCAGAACCGGGAGCGCAAGCGACCGGCCATATCACTCTTGCTGGACCGAGATTCCCTGCCTGCACACGTAAAGCTGGAGGGCCGTTCGCTGGCGCTCTCGGTTCTGAAAATGGTCGCATGGCCTCGATCTCCTCGGCCACCGACCGATGCGGGCCATGAAATTGTCAGAACAGACCGATCGGGCACAATACCAATTGGAGCATGACGCCAATGGGGCATGATATGCCGGCATCCGGGAGCCCAACGATGACACCTGCTCCGCCATCGCCATCGGTCGGTCCATCGCGTCGAAGACGACGCCGGCTCCGGCTCCGCATCGGTATTCTGATCGTCATGCTTGCCCTGGCGACGGCCATGGGCCGATTCGCGTATCTGCGGATCACGCTGACACCGACTCCCCGGCTGGAGCACTGGGAAGCGGAACTGGCCGCCCTCGACCCGCCACTGCCCGGTGCCCTGGCGGCGGATGAGGCCCGCGCCCTGATATCCAACCGTCCCTGGGAGAAGCATCCCGCCCTGACAAGCTTCTCCAACTTCAATCCAACGGACATCCTTGCAGGTGCCTGGACTATCGCCGACCCGAAGACCGCGGCCGTCGAGAAGGTTTTCAAGTCTCCGGATTTCAACGCCGGACGGGACCGCATGCGCGAGGCCGTGTTGAAAGAATGGAGCATCCCATGGCCGCTGGAGCCGTCCGCGCCTATCCCGGTTCTTGCGGAGTACCGGGCCTGGGCCCAATGGCTCACCGCCCATTCGCGCTGGGCCAGGGAGTCACAGGGCGACACCAGCGCCGCTGTCGAGGATTGGCTGACAACATTCCGAATGGGCCGGCAATTGACCCGATCGCATAGCATGCTCCCCTGGCTTGTCGAGATGGCCATCGTGGGCCCGGTGTCCCAGGAAATGATGATGGCTTCGCGTGAAACACTGGACCCGCTCGACACCGCGAGTATGGTCCGGCGGATCGACGAGATCCTCGGTCCGGTGCCTCCGGCCGATCGCCTGCTGGCCGGTGAACGCATCGAAGCGCAACACACAGTCGAGTCGGTTTACGTCCGCCAGGGCGGCGACTGGCTTGTGGTCAGTGAAGTAGCCAAGTATCGCAACGCCGGCTTGGGGATGATCCTGCCCGGCAATCCATCCCGGCTCTGGAACCTGTTTTCCCCTCTCTATCACGACATTCATACCGCCCGCGATTGCGTTGACCGTTGCTACGCGTCCCTGAAAGCCTGCACGGATGCCGCCGTCAGCTACAGGATCGACGCGAAGTTCCCCGGAACTCCCACGATCACCCCGCCGAACGTATTGGCCGGCTTCCCCGGGGAATCCTTATCGATGATCAGACGCTTCTTCTCTATGTATTACGACTCTCGCACTCATATCGAGGCCGCCGCTGCCATGCTCGCCATTCGCGAATATCACCGCCGACACGGCCGGTATCCGGAGACCCTGGAGCTACTCGTGCCCGAGTTCCTGCCGCGTTTGCCGGTCGATTACGCCGACCGGCAGACGCTGCGATACCGCAGAACCAACGACAGCTACGTTCTCTACAGCGTGGGTTTGAACGGTATCGACGACGGCGGACACAGCGGCAGCAAATCGGCCTGGGCTTGGAGCTTTGTCCCCGAGAACCCGGACGTGGTGTTCACCGAGATTCGACGAGGGCAAAGGTGATGAACAGCACCTGCAATTCTTTGAAGGCCGCCCATGCTCATCACCTGGAGTACGTCGACCTGCTGCTGCCCGCGACGGCCCCGCCGCCCGAACCGGCCCGGCGGATCAACTTTTTCAAGGCCTTGGGGCTGTACTGGCTGATGCCCAGGCGGTTCGGGCCGCACCTGGCGGTCGGAACTTGGAAGCGGGCGTGGGCGGCCCACGTTCTCGCCGTCGTGCTGACCGCGGCGATCGCGGCCGCCTGGTATGTCGATTTCAGCGGACTGCATACCGGGAGCCTGCACGACCTGCGTGTTCAGGCGGCGGAATGGGTGATCGTCACCGCCGCCGGCAGCGCGTCCGTTCCGTGGTGGGTTCCACCTCTGATTGTGATCGGAGGG
>DATIKE010000046.1:0-15162 GCA_035477895.1 Phycisphaerae bacterium | reverse complement strand
CTCGCCGGTCTGCTCGCGGGACTCGGCCCCGGTGACGAAGTCGGCCGCCCCCAGTCCGAGCAGGTCGCCCAACTCGCTGGCGTCGATGAACATGATCCCCTTCGCCCGGCACCGCCGACCGGTGTCCAGATCCACGAGATCAACGTGCTCGATCCGCGGCCCTTTCATGCTCACGGCAAAGGGCTTGGTCCGCTTGAGCACATGGAGCTTGCCGGCCACCAGATGCGGCGCGAGCATTTCATCGATCACGCGGAGGGCGACCTTCGGCTCAAATGCGAGTAGTCCCCAGTTACGGCCGGGATTAAAGTGCGGATCGGCCGCGGGGGCGGGTTTAAGCTTCGTGTTGCGCCGATAGTCATCCCGGATCGCGTTTCGTAAGGCCTGGTAGGTTCGAGCTGCGCCGGTGGTCTCGATGTAGCCGTTCTCGTCGAGCGCGGTCACGCCCTGGCTGGTCGCCTGCCCGCCGAGCCATTGCGTTTCCTCGATCAGGCATACGCTTCTGCCGGCCTGACAGGCCGCCAGGGCCGCCGCAACACCACCAAGCCCCCCACCAACGATCACAACCTCGGTTTCCACGGTCTCGACCGGCGGCTTGCGATCGTCGACCTCAACGACCCTCATTTTCTGAACATCGGCCAGCCTTCGCATGAGATCCCCCGTCGGAGGCATCACTCGGATTCGAGATTCTGAGCGGCCCAATCGATGCCTGGACTGCCTGGCTCGTTGCCGCCCGGAAACATGCGGTTATCATACTGGCCGATCTCCACCCGTGTCGATGGGGGGTCTGTCATGCGTACGTTGTGCCTGTCGGCTCTGATCGGCCTGTCTCTGTGCCTGCCCGCCCGCTCGGAGCCCGCTTTCCGCAAGCACGTGATCGATTCAGAGTTCCGGGCCGAGGCAGTCGCGGCCGCGGACATCAACCGCGACGGCAGACTCGACCTCGTCGCGGGCGAGTGCTGGTACGAGTCTCCGGACTTCAAGCCGCACAAGTTCCGCACCGTCGAGATGAGGGACGGCTACGCCGATGTGCGTTTCGACGTGCCCGAGGACATCAACGGCGACGGCTGGATCGACATCGCCACATGCCATCGCGGGCCGGTGCTCGAATGGCTCGAAAATCCCAAGGGCGAGGATCGGCTCTGGACCGGGCACAAGGTCGGCGAGTCGGTGTCGACCGAGCCGATGATATTCGTCGATCTCGACGGCGACGGCCGGGGTGATTACGTGGGGGCGACCGAGCCGCGCGACATCACGGGTTGTGCCCTGGGCTGGTGGAAGCCGGGAGTCGATCCGAGGCCGTCGTGGACGATGCAAGTGATAGGAAAGCAAATCGGCTGCGACCACGGCATCGGAGTTGGGGACATCAATCGTGACGGCCGACTCGACGTGCTGACTGGCCGCGCTTACTACGAAGCGCCCGCGAAACCGGCCAACGGATGGAAGCGGTACCCGTTCGAGCGCAGCCTGACGCATCAGGCGGTGGTCTGCGACTTCGACGGCGACGGCGACCAGGATGTGGCCGGCGGCTGCCCGCACGACTACGGCCTGTTCTGGTATGAGCAGGTGCCGGGCCCCGAGGGCAAGAAACGTCCCTTCGCGAGGCACACGATCGACGGCTCGATCTCACAACTGCACGCCCTGGTCACGGCCGACATCGACGGCGACGGAGATCTCGATCTGGTCACCGGCAAGCGCTACAAGGCCCATGCGGGGGGCGACCCGGGCACCGACGATCCCGCCCTGCTGGTGTGGTACGAGCTGACCCGCAAGGATGGAAAGGCCACCTTCACACGCCACGTCATCGATGACGACTCGGGTGTTGGATATGCCGTCTCTGCCGTCGATTTCGATGGTGACGGCGACGTGGACGTCCTGGTGTCGAACAAGAAAGGCGTCTTCTTCTTCGAACAGACCGGCAAACACGAGATGCTGCCGTTGTTCGACGGGAAAACGCTCGACAATTGGATCGGCGACAAGACGCTATGGCGGGTCGAGAACGGCGCGATCGTCGGCCGGACCGAGACCGGCCTGAAGCACAACAGCTTTCTCGTCACCCGCGACCACTACGACAACTTCGTGCTCACGCTCGATGTCAAGCTCGTCCCCGACAATGCCAACAGCGGGATTCAGTTCCGCAGCGCGCCGCGCGAGGACGGTGAGTGCGTCGGCTACCAGGCGGACATCGGGCAGAAATACTGGGGCAGCATCTACGAGGAGCAGGGGCGTGGCATGCTGCATAGCGGCTTCGAGGGCAAGGGCGAATTCGCCCGGATACCGGAAGCCTGGAACCACTACGTGGTCTATGCCGTCGGCGACGAGTTGCGGGTCGAGATCAACGGCACGGTGTGCACGGACATTCGAGACAGCAAAACTGCCACCGGCGTCATCGGGCTGCAAGTGCACAGCGGCGGACCAACGGACGTGTGGTTCAGGAACATCCGACTGCGAAAGACGGAGAAGCATTGAACCACAAGCGGACATTCACGAAGGAACACGGCCCAGTTGCGCTCCTGATCGGCATGGCCATGGTCGCACTGGCGCCCGTTCCTGGTCGACTTCGTGAAACACCTGAGGGAAAAGGGCTGGCTTGACAAGACCGCGATCGCGATGGACGGGCGACCGTTGGAGCCGATGTGGAAAATGATCGCCTTTCTTAAAACAACCGCCCCGGAACTCAAAATCGCATTTGCGGGCAAGTACCATCCCGAGATTGATCCGGACGTGCACGATTACTGCATCTTCGTGGACAAGCCGCCGATCCGCGAGCAGATCGCCGAGCGCGTGCGGAAGGATCTGCCGACGACGTTCTACGTCTGTTGCGAGCCGCTCAAACCCAACACGTTCCCGTTCTCGCCCCCGGCAGAGTCGACCTGGATGGGCCGGCACGCAGCAATGACGGGCTACAACGGCTTCCTGCGCTGGGCATACGACAGATGGACCGTCGATCCGCTCTACGATACCAACCACGTGCGTTGGCCGGCGGGCGACTGCTTCCTGGTCTATCCGGGCGGACGAAGCTCGATCCGTTTCGGGCGGCTGCGCGAGGGTATCCAGGATCACGAGAAGATCCGGTTGCCGCGGGCGGCCGTCGAGAAATCAAACGATGCCGACCTGAAGATGCAGTGGCAGGAGTTCCAGGCCGTCCTTGGCCGGTTCACTTATGACAGCAGCGGCAAGGCGTCTTACACCAATCCGGTTCGTGAGGGCAAGCAGGCGCTGGAAAAGCTCTCCCGCGCCGCCGGCAAGGTGGGCTCGTAGCCCAATCGGGAGTGAACACCGCCCCGCGACCGTGATCAAGAACATGGAGAGACACTCATGGCCCAGAAACTCGATCGCCGATCGTTGCTGAAAGTCGGCGCGTCCGCGGGCGTCGCGATGAGCGCGACCGCGCTGGCCCAAACGACCACCAAAGCCGCGAACGACCGGTCGGTCGTGCGGATCGGTGTGGTCGGCACAGGCGGACGCGGCACCGGGCTGATGCAGACCCTTCTCAAGCTCAATGGTGTCGAGGTGCCGGCTGTCTGCGACGTGAACGAGGCCAGCCTCAAGCAGGCCCAGGACATTGTCGCCGCCGCCGGCCGCAAACGACCCGACGGCTACGGCGACGGGCCGCTGGCCTACCAGAAGCTGTGCGAGCGGGATGACCTGCACGCCGTCCTGATTACCACCCCGTGGGAACTGCACACGCCGGTTGCGATCCACGCGATGCAGGCCGGCAAGTACCCGGCCGTCGAGGTGCCCGCCGCGGTTACCATCGAGGAGTGCTGGGCACTGGTAAACACCAGCGAGCAGACCGGCGTGCCCTGCATGATGCTCGAGAACTGGAGCTTCCGCCGCGACAACCTGGCCGTGCTGAACATGATCCGCAAGGGGCTGCTGGGCACCATGGTCCACTGCCACTGCGCCCATTCGCACGATTGCATCGACCACTGGTTCTTCGACCGCCAGGGCAACGACCGCTGGCCGGCCAGGTATCTGATCAACCACAACCGCGACCAGTACCCGACGCACTCGCTGGGGCCGGTGCTGAGCTGGCTGGACATCAACTGCGGCGATGTGTTCGGTTACCTGACCGCGACGGCCACCGACTCACGAGCGATCAACGAATACTTCGCCCGCAAGTTCGGCCCGGCCCATCCGTCGGCCAAACGCAAGTACGCCCAGGGCGACATCGTCACCAGCGTCGTCAGGACCAAGCGCGGCAAGTCCATCGCCATCAACTACGACATGCAGCTCCCGCGACCCTACGACAACCGTTGGATGGTCCAGGGCACGCTCGGCATCTACAACGAGCAGGGTTCGCTGGTCTACCTGTCCGGCATCAGCCCGAAGTACCACGAGTGGGAAAGCTTCGCCCCATACCAGAAGGAGTACGACCACACCCTGTGGAAGTCGCTCCAATCCGATATCGGCGACTTGGGCCACGGGGGGACGGATTACATCGAGCTGCAGGAGTTCGTCAAGGCGGTTCGGGCCAAGACCCAGACGCCGATCGACGTGTACGACAGCGTCACCATGTGCTGCATCATCGGCCTGTCGGAGCTGTCGATCGCCAGAGGCAGCGCGCCCGTCGAGTGCCCGGACTTCACCCGCGGCAAGTGGCAGACCCGCAAGCCGACCTTCGCGGCCGATCCGGACTATCCACCCAGGGCGTGACGCCCGGTACGAAAAACCCCGGCCGGGCGGGATTCGCCCGGCCGGGGTCTTGTATCGGCCGCTTCGGCAATGCGCATTGCCCGTGGCGACGTGGTCGGCTACTGCCCCTTGGTCAACTTCACATTGTCATAGTAGGCCGAGACCGACGTGCTTGAAAGCCCGGACCCCACACGCACATCCTCGAAGCTGACGGCACCCACGGAGCTTGCATAAGACCGGTTGGCGGCGGCCAGCACGCCGTCGACATAGAAGTCGGCCGTCGTGCCCTTGAGCACCACCTTGAACAGGTGCCACCCGGTGGATCGCTGCGCCGCGCCGTTCTGGTTCATGGTCACCCAGCCGGTGCCCGGAGAGAACGCCACGCGACACGAGTAATACGTCCCGCTTTGGCCCGTATAGAGACCCACCTGGATGAGCTGCTTCTGGGTCACCGGCGAGTAGTCGCGGAGTTCGACCCACTGATTGCCCGTGGCCCCCCCGCCGTCGTACAGCCGGAACTCCAGTACCACCGGGCTTGCATCCGTGCCGGAGGTTTCGGTGAAGGTCCGCCTGTTCTGCCTGGCCGTGCTGCCCGCGGCGTGGTGCAGGGATTTCGGCGAGCTGTAAGAAAGCGTCGTGCTGAGCGTGAGGCTTGTGCCGACGACGGGCCAGGCCGTCTGGAACGCGGTCTGGTTCGCATAACTGTCGAAGGTGTCGTCGATGATCGTCTGGATGGTGGTGACGGTCAGCGTCGCCTGGTTGGAGGTGGCGCTGCCGCAGCCGCCGGTTACCACGCAGCGGTAGTTGGCCGCGTCGTTGCTGTCGGCGTTTGACACCGTCAGGGTGGCCGTCGTGCAACCCGAATAGTGCCCGCCGTTCGTGACGTTCACGCTGTTCTTCTGCCACTGGTAGGCGAGCGTCCCGTCACCGGTGGCGGCCACCGTGAAGTTGGCCGTGCCGCCAGTCGGCACGCTCTGGTTGGACGGATGCTGGGTGATGGTCGTGACCGCCTTGAGGGTCAGCGCCGCCTCGTTCGAGTTCGTGCTTCCGCCCGCGTTGGTCACCACGCACCGGTAGTTGGCCGCGTCACTACCGTCGGCGCTGGACACGGTCAACGTGGTCGTCGCGCAGCCGGAGTAATGCCCGCCGTTGGTTAGGTTCGCCTGATTCTTCTGCCACTGATAGGTGAGCGTGCCCTCGCCCGAGGCGGTGACGCTGAACACGGCCGTTCCGCCCGGACAGGCACTCTGGGCGGCCGGCTGCTGGGTGATCGTCGGCGGCCCGCTGCCCACGCGCGACCACCGGATCGCGTCGGATCGGCCGGCATTGCCGCTCGGGGCCGAGCCGGCGCCGGTGTTGCCGTTCAAGGTCACGGTGTACTGCGTGCCGCCGGTCAGGCTGTAGGTGCCGATCGACCGCCAGGCGTTGCAGGGATTGGGCGAGCAGGTCGAGTTCTGGCACACGGACACGTTGTACGTGGAACCTCCGGCGTGCGTCACGCCATGAATCAGCGGTTCGCCGCCGTTCGTGGTGGTTGGGTTGGTGGTGAAAAGTTCATAGGAACCCGTCGTGGAGGGAGTGAACCTGAAGACGGCGGTCCCGGCGCTGCTGCCGATGGTGCAGAACCGGCTGCCGATGCCGGCGGTGCACCCCGAAGCGGTGCTCTTGGCCGTGGAGTCGCTCCAGGTCCCGGTCTCGGAGTACTGGGCGTAGTTCTGCCCGCCGGAGCGGCTTTCGACAATGTAGGATTCCACGAGGGCCCCGCCGCTGGCGAGGGCGGCCTGGTTCGAGGTCGCATTGCCGTAGGCGTTCGACACCACGCAACGATAGTTGGCCAGGTCGTTGCTGTCGGTGCTCGATATCACCAGCGTGTTCGTCGTGCAGCCGGCATAGTGCCCGCCGTTGGTGACGTTCACGCTGTTCTTCTGCCACTGGTAGCCGAGCGGGCTGGAGCCGCTGGCCTGTACGGCCAGGACGGCGGTCGAGCCGAGGATTACGCTGACGCTCGCGGGATGCTGCGTGATGACCGGCGGGTTGCCGCCAGGCGTAAGGCTGAAGTCCTCGCGCTGGACATTGCCGGCCACGACCGTCGCGTTCCGCGAGCCGGTCGCATAGTCTGACTTGCTCACCGAGACGTTATAACTCGTTCCCGCGCCGCTGGCCGGGATCAGGGTCACAACGAAGTAGCCGTTGCCGTCGGTCTTGGCCGGATCGAGCGAACCGACCTGGACGGTGGCGTCGTCGATCGGGTTGCCGGTGGACGAATCGGTGACCCGGCCCCAGAGGGTGCCCTCGGTGGCCGTCGCCGGGCTGCGCCACGGCATGGTCGGGACCGCGGCATCCTGGGTGAACAGGTTGGTGGCCACATAAGGATACCAGTCCCACGGGTTGCTCGAATCGCTGGTGGTGTCGCGGTAGTTGTAGGTGCACAGGCCGTGGGCCCCGGCGTTCCGGGCGTACTGCAACTGGGTGACGCTCTGGGCGAAGGTGTTCATGTAGGTGCCCTGACCCACGACCATCGTGCGGTTGTAGATCCAGGTCATCTCCTTGTTGACCCAGTTGCGGTACCACGTCGGATAGCTCGACTCGGCGTAGTAAGTCATCGGCACGCAGGTGTCGAGGAACCCGAGCCGCTGCCACTCCTCCCAGTTGCAGAACATGCCGTAAGCCCCGCTGCTCTGGAATGTCGAAGGCGCGTCGCCCCAGGTGACGACCGCCGCCGACAGCCGAACCGGCTGCCGCGCGCTGGTCATCGTCGGGATCTCCGCCCGGGCCCGGCGGACCAGTTCGGTGATGCTTCGCCGTCTGAAATCATCCCAGGCCGTGTCGCCGGACACCGGCGGCGTGTCCGTGCGACCCGTGATCCGCTGGAAGCGTTTCAGGCCGGAGTTCTGGTAGGTCGAGACCGCCGGGTAGCCGGCGTCGGCCTGGACGTAACGGATGTAGTCGAACTGGACCCCGTCGATCGGATAATTGGTGACCAGCTCGCGAATGATGCTGATGATGTACTCCTGGACGTCGGGCGAGCCGGGGTCCAGGTAATAGCACGCCGGCGATCCGAACGCCACCGGCCCGCCGCCGCTGTTGGCCCGCGGAACCATGAAATACCTGCTGTTGTTGATGAGCGTGGTGTTGCCGGTGGGCGGCCAGACGGAGGACGCCCGGAAAGGTATGATCCAGGCGTGAACCTGGATACCCTGGGCATGGGCCTGCTGGCAGAGATAGGCCAGCGGATCAAGCCCGGACTCGATGTCGGGGGCCTTGGGCACGATGCTCGAATTCCAGTAGGCGCCGTGACCGGAGGAGGCGCTGTCGTGATATGCCAGAACCTCGGGATAGATCACATTGTACCTGCCCTGGACCGCCCGGTTGACCATGTCATTGATATCGGCGGTGGACTTGAAGCCGACGCCCCAGACGTCGGCCCAGAATCCGCGGAACTCGGTGGTCGACGGATTGGAGATGGTCAGTGACGCCTCATTGGAGGTGGCATTTCCGTATGCATTGGTCACCACGCAACGATAGTTGGCGGCATCGCTGCTGTCGGCTCCGGTGATGCTCAAGGTGGCTGTGGCGCTCCCGGAGTAATGCCCGCCGTTGGTGAGGTTGACCTGGTTCTTCTGCCACTGATAGGCCAGCGGCGCGGTGCCCGAGGCGGCCACCATAAATGAGGCGTTCCCGCCTGCCGGCACGGTCACGTTGCTTGGCTGCTGGGTGATGGCCGGGGCGGTCCCGCCGCCGGTGGCTTCCCACTTGATCGCGTCGGATCGGCCGGCGTTGCCGCTAGGAGCCGAACCCGCCGATGTGTGGCCGTTCAGGGTCACGCTGTACTCCGTGCCGGCATTCAGCGTGTAGGTGCCCAGCGAGCGCCAGGCGTTGCAGGGGTTGGGGGTGCAGGTCGAGTTCTGGCAGACCGACACGTTGGCCGACCCGCTCGCGTGGGTCACGGTGTGAATCAGCGGATTACCGCTGTTGGTGGTGCTGGCGTTGGTGGTGAAGACGGTGTACGAACCGGTCGCGCTCGGGGTGAACTTGAAGACCGCGGTGCCCGCGCTGGTGCCGATCGTGCAAAAGCGGCTGCCGATGCCCGCGGTCACACCCGAAGTGGTGCTCTTGGCCGTGGAGTTGCTCCAGGTCCCGGTCTCGGAGTACTGGGCGTAGTTCAGGCCGCCCGAACGGCTTTCCACGATGTAGGTAGTCGGCGGAGCCTGGATGGTCAGGACGGCCTCGTTCGAGGTGGCCGTGCCATAGGCGTTGGTGACCACGCACCGGTAGCTGGCGGCGTCGTTGCTGTCGACGCTGGATACGGTCAGCGTCGCGGTCGCCGCGCCTGAATAGTGCCCGCCGTCGGTGAGATTCGCCTGGTTCTTCTGCCACTGGTACGACAAGGGCGTCGTACCCGACGCGATGACGGTAAACGTCGCGGTCCCGCCCGCGGTCACGGCTTGGTCGCCCGGCTGCTGGGTGATGCTCGGGGGATCCCCGCTCGTTCCGCCGACTGATTCCCACTTGATCGCGTCGGATCGGCCGGCGTTGCCGCTCGGGGCCGAACCCGCCGATGTGTAGCCGTTCAGCGTCACGCTGTATTCCGTGCCGGAGTTCAGCGTGAAGGTGCCGAGCGGATACCAGTTGTCGCAGGCATTCTGCGGACAAGTCGAGTTCTGGCAGACCGACACGTTGGTCGAGCCGCCGGCATGTGTGACCACGTGAACCATCGGGTTGCCGCTGTTGGTCGTGGTGCAGTTCGTGGTGTAGGCGTTGTATGAGCCCGATGCGCTGGGCGTGAACTTGAAGACGGCCGTCCCGGCGCCGGTGCCGATCGTGCAGAACCGGCTGCCGACACCCGCGGTGACGCCCGACGCGATGCTCTTGGACGTGCTGTTGCTCCAGGTCCCGGTCTCGGAATACCGGGTGTAGTTCTGCCCACCCGAGCGGCTCTCGACGATGTACACGGTGGGCTGGGTGGTCACGGTCAGGGTGGCCGCGTTCGAGGTCGCATTGCCCTGGGCGTTGGTCACCACGCATCGGTAGTTGGCGGCATCGCCGGCATCGGCGCTGGATACCGTCAGCGTGGCCGTCGTGCAGCCCGAGTAGTGACCGCCGTTGGTGACATTCACGCTGTTTTTCTGCCACTGGTAGGTCAGCGGCGCGGTGCCGACCGCCTCGACGGTGAACGACGCGTTGCCGCCGGCCGTGATGCTCTGGCTGGCCGGGTGCAGCGTGATCGTGGGCGGGAAGGGACCGCTGCCGACCGTGACCTGCTTGCTGACCACCGGCCCGAACCACGCGATCCCGTCGCGGGTCATCTGCCAGTCGGTGGTATAGAGGTTCGGCGCCGACGGGGCGGTCATGGTGAACGTGAAGGTAAAGGTGTCGCCCGGCCGCACCTCGCCGCTCGTGTTGACGCGGTTGAACGAGGTGAACGGATCGCTGTCGCCCACCGCGCCCAGCTTGAAGTTTCGGGCACTGGTCCAGAGCACGCCGCGGTTGCGGTAGGTGACGCTCGCGTTGAAGACCTGCCCCGGGCTGACGCTGGTCGGGATCGTGTCGCTTACATACTCGCAGGAATACATGTCCCAGGTGGGCGTGACCCCGAAGTATTCGCAGACGCCCTTGTAGATCGACCACATGGTCAGCGACCGGAACCAGTTGTCGGCAAGGTAGAGGGCGTCGCGGGTGCATTGGTCGTGGAAGGCCAGCTCGACCAGGCACGCCGGACGATTCGGGATGCGGATTTCGCCGAAGCCGCCGGCCGAGTCCCCCACGCCGCGGTCGTACCAGTCGGTGATCCCGTATACGTTCTTGATCACGTTGCAGATGTTGCTCTGCACCTTCTGGGCCAGGAGGTAGCTGTTCGCCTCGTGGGCGGGGTATTCCATGGCCGTGTCGCGGTAGGTGATCGTCCCGGAGGCCGTGCCGTTGAAGGCGTTGGTGTGGTGGGCGATGTAGATGTCCGTGTTGTGGTAGTCGGCGAACCGCGGCCGGGCCCGGATATCGTCGTTGTACCGGTTGGGGCCGGTGTCCGAGGTGCAATTGCCGGTGTTCGACGCCCACACCGAGCAGGGGAGGCCCAGATTGCGGATCCAGGAGTAGGCGGCCAACTGCCACCAATAGCGGTTCTCGCCAGGGTTGCAGCAATCGGTTTCGTTCAGCTGCCGGGGGACGTAGACGGCGGCTCCATCCTGGATGAGGTACTGCCGCAGGAACTGCATGAGGCGGATCGAGTTGGTGTCCTCGAGGACGGCCTCGCCGAATCCGCAACTGTCGCCCCGCTGCCAGCCCCAGGCGGTGCCGTTCCACAGCCGCCCGTGCGACGGGCCGATGCAGATCTTCCTGCCACTAAGACTGGTGGTCATGAGGCTGTAGGTTGCCGGCCCTTCCGGATCTTCGGCCTTGTCCGGCCCGGGGGTGACGGCCGGGGCCGGCGGGAGGTAGGACGAAAGCAGCTTGCCCCCGCACATCAGGCGGACGCTGTTGATGCCGGGCACCTCGTAAAAGAGCTTGCGGAACTCGTCGAACAGGGTGACGAGCATTCCTTCATCGAGTTGCGAGAGGATCTCCGGCGACAGCTCGATGGTCGCGGTATCCTCGGAGAGAGTGATATCGAGGGCGCGTGTTCCCGCGGGGAGATAGATCTCGGCGGGCCAGTCGGCGGGCGGGACGAAATCGCCGTGGACGGGCAGGCCGGCAGTCGGTATCGGCTCAAACGCCCGCTCGAACACCGGGGTCGGCGGCTGGTTCCAGCCCGGGTCCGCCCGAGCGGTCGAGGCCAGGCCGGCGGTCAGCGCAACCGCAACGCCCCACGCTGTTGCTAAACACAGCGAGGATGTTTTTCCAGCCATGTAGCTTCTCCTTGGGGTACCAGGGTGTGTCCTGGAACCCGAAATCACACCGTCGGGCTCGGCTAAGGCCGAGCCGTGGCCGGCGGAGTGGGATACGAGTTTCGGAGCGCACAGTCGGCCCATATCCTGTTTTCGAGGCTCGATTCCGCCCCGCGGCGACATGTTTTGCGCGTGGTCCGCGTCGTCCCGCTTTCCCTCCCCGTGACCTGCGGCTCAGACTAAAAGCGAACTGTCTGCAATTGTTACTTTACTGGATTTCGCCCTTTTCCGCAAGCGGAAACACGCCCGAGAGCCCACCTCAGTTACCCGGAAGCGGATTTTGCCGTAGAATGGCGGTCATGCTGGGTTTTGAGGTGATCGGCCGGGAACTGGGTGGTAAAGCCCGTCGAGGTCTGCTGACCCTGGCGCATGGGGCGGTCCAGACGCCGGCCTTCATGCCCGTCGGCACCCGGGCTACGGTCAAGGGCCTGCTGCCGTGGCAGGTCCGGGAAAGTGGCTCTGAAATCATCCTGGGGAACACCTACCACCTCGCACAGCGTCCCGGGGCAGAGGTTATCGCCGAGTTGGGCGGGCTTCATCGGTTCATGGGCTGGGATGGCCCGATCCTGACCGACAGCGGTGGTTACCAGGTATTCTCGCTGGCGGAACTGAACACCATCAGCGATGCGGGGGTGACGTTTCGATCGCACATCGATGGACAATACATGCACCTGGATCCCGTCTCGGCCATTCGCATCCAGAACCAGCTGGGCGCGGACATCATCATGGCGTTCGACCAATGTCCGCCGGGCGACGCGGATCATGCCGCCGCCGCCAAGGCCGTGGACCGGACGGTGCGCTGGGCCGAACAGTGTCGCGCGGTTCACCTGCGATCGGATCAGGCCCTGTTCGGCATCGTGCAGGGGGGGATCTATCACGACCTTCGGGAATCGTGCGTCCGGCGGCTGATGGAGATGGATTTTCCAGGTTATGCGGTGGGGGGCCTGTCGGTCGGGGAGACGCATGAGCAGATGGTGGAGGTTCTGGACGAGTTGGTCTACCAGATGCCGGCGGATCGGCCGCGGTATCTGATGGGCGTGGGGATGCCGCGGGACATTCTGGCCGCGGTCCGGGCGGGGATCGACATGTTCGACTGCGTCCTGCCGACGCGCAACGGCCGAAACGCCTGCGCTTTCACCGCGAGCGGGACGCTGAAGCTCCGCAACGAGCGGTATCGTCGTCAGGAGGAGCCGCTGGAGGCGGGTTGTCCGTGTCCGGCGTGCCGGCAATTCAGCCGGGCCTACCTGCGGCACCTGTTCGTGGTCCGGGAGATGCTGGGCCCGATCCTGGTATCGCTGCACAACCTGTGGTTCTTCCAGCGATTCATGGCCCGTCTGCGGGACTTGATTCCGACCGGGGATTGGGCCACCATGCTGCGGGAATACCCGATCGCCTCGTCGGGCGCGGGCGAGGCCGCCGTGGCCTGAGGAGCGGGTTCATACACTCACCTTCGGAGAGCAAACCGTGACGGACAATGCATGCCTGTTCGTGCTGGCCCAGGGCGGGGGTGGAAGCCACCTGTTGTTCGGCCTGGTGCTGATGCTGGTGGTCTTCTACGCGATCGTGCTGACCGGAAACCGCAAGGAGAAGAGGAAACGGCAGGACATGCTTGCCTCTTTGAAGAAGAACGACCGGGTGATGACGATCGGAGGCATCATCGGCTCGGTCGTCTCGGTGACCGACAACGAAGTCTCCTTGAAGGTCGACGAATCCAACAACGTCAAGATCACGGTGATTCGCAGCGCGATCCAGCGCGTCCTCCAGGAAGACGAAAAACCCAGCCAATAGATTTCAAGGTCCGGGGTGGCGGCCGGCCGGTCTCGCGGCCCGGGCGGTTGCGGGCGGGGTGCGGGCTTTCTTCAGGGCATCACGCCCCAGGGGGCATCCGGGGGCACGAACGGCAGAAACATCGCCTCGGCCGCCGGCTGGGCCAGGCCGTCGAACGGCCTGACGTCGCCATCGCCTTGCCCGCGGCCGCGCAGGCCGTAAGCCCAGACGGCGGTCTGCATCTGCACCATGGGGGTATAGTGGGCGACCAGGGCCGAGCGGTACTCGTTGCTTCGAGTCGCCAGATAGCGGCCCCAGAGCGCGCGTGTATCGGTGTTCATCAGATCCATGCCGACCTCCTGTCCGGGAGGCCCCGGCGGAATGGCCGCCTTCCCGTTCGGGCGGCAGGGCCGCTTCGGCCGCGTTGCAGGGACGTGCGTCACAGGTGCGGTAGCGGCAGATGGGGCGTTCCGGGGTCTGATTCCCTTGCCGGGGGGATGTATCGTCCAGTTGGAGAGAAAAGGCTTAACCCAAGAGCAGGGAAAACACCTGAGTTTCGTACGGAGGGCACCTGGGTTTATCGCTGTAACATTGACAGGACCCTTGGCGTCCGTGAAGATAGTCGAGGGGAGTATCGCCGACCGCGCCTCCCGAGGGCACCGGATGTGTGCCGGCCCAAACCTGGTGATATAAGTCCCGCTGGAGCATTATATTATGTCAACTCACCGTCGCTCGGGCCAGGGGTTGGCTCTGCTGGCCTGTCTGGCTCTGACATTGCCGCTGCTTGTCGGGCAGGGATGCCCCCCGGGCGTGGTTGCCGGCGGGGCGCCGACGACGGTGGTTCGGTTTCCGAATCTGGACCGGTCCGCGGCCATCGGTGAGACCCTGACCATTGTGTACGACGCGGTGGGGGCGACCAGTGTTCGGGCGTTCTATGACCGTGACAAAACGATCAACACGGGGGATGAGGTTGTTTTCTCCGGCAATCTGCCGGCCGGCAGCAACCAAGTGGCCCAGATGGCGACGGCATCCCTTCCGGCGGGTACCTATTATCTTGGAATCACGGCCTCGAACAGCGCGGGGACCTCTTCGGCGTATGGGGCCGGCAAAATCACCCTGGTGGCCAGTGCCCAGGTGAAGTTTCTGTCTCCGGCCCAGGATATGAGGGTCGGAGCGGGTGTATCGGTCCCCATTCGGTTCGACGCCGGCGTGACGGCGTTCGATTACCGGGTTTTCATCGACGGAGACTCGACCGCCAACGGCAACGAGACCACGATTGCCACGGGTTCCTCCTCAGGTTCCTCCGCGGTGCAGGTACCATTTGACACGTCGCCGCGGCCGGCCGGAACGTACTACGTCGGCTGCACGGTGACCACGCCGGCGGGGGCCTCCCGGACGGCGTATGCGTCGCACACGATCACGGTCACGACGGGAGCTTACGTTCAGTTGCTGGCCCCGACATTCGGTCTTGCGGTCAGCCCCGGGGATTTCGTGCAGGTCGTGGTGGCGGCGAATGATCCGCAGGACCCGGCCGCACAGGTCAGGGTTTTTCACGACACCGACAACCAGTTCGGGAACGGCAACGAGGTGGATATCGCCATTCTGCCGCAGATCTCGACCGGGACGGTGTGGGACACGACGGGAGTCGGGCCGGGCTTCTATTACGTGGGCGCCGAGCTTCAGAACGGCCTCACGCCTCCGCTGGTTTCCTACAGCCCCGGCCCGCTGGAGGTTCTGGGGCAAGGCGGAGGGATCGGGGGGGGCGGCACCCTGACGGTCACCACCCCGACATCGGCGGTGACGGTGCTGGAAGGCGCTGTTTACCGTATCGGCTGGACGGTCAATCTGGCGAGGGGCGAGGGAGTCGTGCGGATTTTCC
>DATIKE010000045.1:0-2971 GCA_035477895.1 Phycisphaerae bacterium | reverse complement strand
CCTCCCTTTTCCCACCGTTGAAACGGTGGGCTATTATCATCGCCTCCATCAGAACCTGGGCGGTTCCGACCCGGCTGAGGCGCTGGGGAATTTCAATCATCGGCGGGTTTCCGGCGCTGACGGCGTCGAGGTCGAAGGCTGCAAGCTGATCCGGCGCGCGGTGAGGAGCACGACGTAACGCACGGCCTGGTCCTGCTCTTCGGCGGGGTGGACATCGCCGATAATGCAAAGGGGCGAGTCGTTACTGATTGTTGACTGGCTGGTGATCACGGACTGCGACTCGAAAAAGGGTCTCCACGAGGTTATAGTAGCGTCGGCAGTAGCGTCGGCCACGCCGGCCTTCAGTTAAGACGCCCGGCGGCGACGGATGTTAAGGTCTTTTCGACCAACTCCCGCGGGTTGGGCCGGGCGGTAGGGCAACAGCGGTCGGGAGTACCCGACAAGCGAGGAGAACCATGCGCAGCGACCTGATCAAGCGGGGGGTCGAGCGGGCCCCGCATCGCAGCCTGCTCAAGGGGACCGGAAACTACACCGACGCGGACCTTGACAAGCCGTTCATCGCGGTCGTGAACTCGTTCGTCGAGATCATCCCGGGCCATGCCCATCTGGACAAGGTCGGCTACTACATCAAGGAGCAGGTTCGGGCGGCAGGCGGCGTACCCTTCATCTTCAACACGATCGGCATCGACGACGGCATCGCCATGGGCCATGTGGGGATGAAGTACTCGCTGCCCAGCCGCGACCTGATCGCCGACTCGGTCGAGGCGATGATCGAGGCCCACCGGTTCGACGCGATGATCTGCATCCCGAACTGCGACAAGATCGTGCCCGGCATGTTGATGGCCGCCGCCCGGTGCAACATCCCGACGATTTTCGTCAGCGGCGGGCCGATGGAGGCCGGCAAGACCGCCGACGGCAAGACCGTCGACCTGATCAGCGCGTTCTACGCGGTCAGCCAGCACGCCGCCGGCCTGATGGACGAACGCCAGGTGACCGACATCGAGAACCACGCCTGCCCGACCTGCGGGAGCTGCTCGGGCATGTTCACCGCCAACAGCATGAATTGCCTCTCGGAAGCTCTGGGCATGGCCCTGCCGGGCAACGGCACGACGCTGGCGACCAGCGACGACCGCAAGATGCTGTACGCGGCCGCCGCCCGGCGGATCGTTGAGATGGCCAACGCCGGCGGGCCGCTGCCGCGCGAGATCATGACGCGGGCGGCCTTCGACAACTCCATGGTGCTGGACATGGCCATGGGCGGCTCGACCAACACCGTCCTGCACATCCTGGCCATCGCCCACGAGGCCGGCGTGAACTTCACGATGAAGGACATCGACGCCTTGTCCCACCGCACGCCGAACATCTGCAAGCTCGCGCCGTCGGCCGGCGAAAACGGCAGGCTGTATCACATGGAGGACTGCCACGCCGCGGGCGGCATCATGACCATCCTCGGCGAGCTGGTCCGCGGCAAGGCCGGGCTGCTCAAGGAGAACTGTATCACGGTGACCGGTAAGACCCTCGGTCAGAACATCCTCGAGAGCAACATTCGCTTCCGCGGCGAGAAGATCCGGCTGGACGGCATCTCCAAGGCCGCCCGCAGCGAGCTGAGCAAGTACACGGACCATGCCGAGAAGGGCGGGGCGCTCGTTCTGGCGCTGATCGAGCAAAAGATGTTCGATCCGTTCGACTGCATCCGCACGGTGGGGAAGGCGTACTCGCCCGAGGGCGGGCTGAGCATCCTCTACGGCAACATCGCCGAGGAAGGGTCGGTAGTGAAGACGGCCGGCGTGGACAAGCAGATGCTGCGTCACAGCGGGCCGGCGGTGATCTTCGAGAGTCAGGAAGAGGCTTGTGAGGGCATCCTGGCCGGCAAGGTCAAGCCCGGCGACGTGGTGGTGATCCGCTACGAGGGGCCGCGCGGCGGCCCGGGGATGCAGGAGATGCTCGCCCCGACCAGCTACATCAGGGCTCGGCCGGAGTTGGCCAACACGGTCGCTCTGATCACCGACGGCCGGTTCAGCGGCGGCACGGCCGGCGCGTGCATCGGGCATGTCAGCCCGGAGGCCGCCCGCGGCGGGGCGATTGCTCTGATTCAGCCGGGCGACGTCATCGAGATCGACATCCCCGGCCGCAAGCTGAACGTCAAGATCTCCGCGGACGAACTGGCCAAACGAAAAAAAGCCTGGAAAGCCCCGCCGCCGCGGTTTCAGACCGGCTACCTCGCCAAGTACATCAGAATGGCCACCAGTGCGTCGACCGGCGCGGTGCTCAAGTGGGATTGAGACTGGATGTCGAACCACCACCAAGAGATAATCAGCTACCTTGACCAGATCGGCAGGGGCTGAGGCGATCAAGGGAAACCTTGAAAAGACGGGGATGAACGAATGACGAAAACGCGGTGGATTGGGGTGTTGTGGGCGTCTCTGGCAGTGCTTGGCCATTCTCTGACCGCCGTGGGGCAGTCGGCCGCCGTGCCTGCCCGCCCGGTGACCATCGGCACGCTGGATTCGTCGGGCCTCAAGGCTTCGGGTCCGCGACTTTTCCTGACGCCCGCGGAGATCGAACAGGCTCGGCGAAAGATCGCCGCCGATTCCCGGGCCAAGGACGTCTATGACCGCCTCATCGTCGAGGCCGACAAGGCCCTGGAAACGAAGATCGAGCCGCTCGACGAATCCTGGTGGACCCAGGCCAGGGACAAACCGTGGGAGCAGACCTACCCAGAGGTATACGAGAACACGTCGCTGAAGCCGCTTGCCATCGCCAGGCCGGCCGGCGTGCTCGCGACCGCCTGGCTGCTCACAGGCCAGGACCGCCATGCCGACAAGGCGATCGCCCTGGCCATGAACCTGTCCTCGTACTCCTTCGAGGCGGAGCACTACGACGTCGGGATGAACTATGCCGGTTGGGGCACCGAGGTGCTGCGGGTCTATGATGCGCTGTGGCCGCGGATGTCGGCCGACCAGCGCCGCGC
>DATIKE010000044.1:0-3529 GCA_035477895.1 Phycisphaerae bacterium | reverse complement strand
CTATCTGCCGGCGATCGGGTTTCTCATGATCCTGGCCGCGGCGCTGCGGCACCTGCTGACCGCGGCTAAAGACCCCGCCCGGCGACGGAGGATCGGGGTGGCCGTGCTGGTCGCGGTGCTGGCCCTGGCCGCCGCCGAGTCAGTCGCGACCCGCGGTCAGATCGCCCGCTGGCAGGACTCGGAGGGGCTGTACCGGTATATGCTCGCGCTGGCCCCGCGGTCGGCCCGGCTGCACACCGTTCTCGGCGAGATCCTTGCCGACCAGGATCGTCTGGACGAGGCCGAGGACGCTTATCGCCGGGCCATTGCGCTCAATCCGGCATTTTCCGAGGCTCACGGCAATCTCGGGATCATTCTCGCCCGGCAGAACCGACTCGATGAGGCGGAAGCCGGTTTCAGGGACTCGTTGCGTCTCTGGCCCGACAATCCCCGGGCCCACAGCAACCTGGCCATCGTGCTGGCGTCCCGGGGCCGGCTTGTCGATGCGATTTCTCACTTCGAGCGTTCCTTGAAGTTGAAACCTCATTCCTCGGAGACCCACAACAACCTGGCCAACACCTTGCTTCGGATGGAGAACACGTCCGAAGCGATGTTGCACTATCGTGAAGCGATCCGCCTCGACCCGTTCAACGCCGAGGCCCGGTACAATCTCGGATATGCGCTGCAGACGCAAGGTAATCCTGAGGCCGCGGCGCAAGCGTACCGCGAGGTCCTGCGAATCGCTCCGGGCCACCTGAAAGCTCAACAGAGCCTTCAGCAGCTTCGCGGCGGAGAGAGCTCGAGTCCTGTTCCGCGGAGTCAACCGTCATGACCGGCCGCGATTGCATCGTTGCCGTCCTGTCGGGGCGAGCCCCGGACCGCATCCCCGCTGTCTGGCGTCTGGACAAGTGGCATTCGGCCCGCGCGCATGCGGGTGATATGCCCGCGGAACTCGCCGGGATGTCGCTGGAGCAGGTGGAGGATCATCTCGGCCTGGGCCGTTCCGCGCGGGCCGGCAAGGTGTTCCGCACCGTTCTTCGTTCACCGGTCACCCGTACCGAAAACCGCAGGGGCGATACGATCGTGACCGAGTATCACACGCCGGCCGGCACGCTCCGCCGCGTCTGCCGATACGCGCCCGGCGACGAGGCCGCCGGCCTCTCGCCCGGTGTCGTGGAGTACCCGATCCGCGACCTCGAGCACTACGCGGCCTTCGAGCAGATCGCGCGGCACACGGAGTACGTGCCGACCTATGACGCGTTCCTGGACTACGACCGTTCGATCGGCGGCGCCGGTCTGCCCCTGCTGATCCTCGGGCCGAACCCCATTCATGAGCTGCTAATGAACTGGACGGGCTACGAGACCGGCTACCTGCACCTGGCGGACGGGCCGGACGCCTTCCTCTCCGCCGCAAGGGCTGCTGACGAAGCCCGTCGCCGCATGTGGCCGATCGTCGCCGCCTCGCCCGCCCGCTTCGTCATGCACGGGGTGAACTTCGACACCGGGATGACGCCGCCTCCGGTGTTCCGCGAGCACTTCCTGCCATACCTGCGAACCTTCAACGACCTGATGCACGAGTCGGGCAAATGGACCGCCTGCCATGCCGACGGCGACATGACCGCTCTGCTGGCTCTGACGGTCGAGGCCGGCTACGACGCGGCCGACTGCTTCGCCTGCGCCCCCCTGGTTCGATGCACCTTCGCCCAGGCCCGCGAGGCATGGAAGGACCATATCACCATCTGGGGCGGTCTGCCCTCGACGCTGCTGGAGCCGACCGTCCCGCTGCATCGGCTGCGGGAGCACCTTGAAAGTATCTACGCCGGCCTGGGCGACGGTCGGCGGTTCATGATCGGCCTGTCGGACCAGGCCATGCCGACGAGTTCGTGGGAGCATATCAAGGCCGCGGCCGAGTTCGCGCGATGTCATTCGACTTGTACGAGGAGCCCATCGACATGAAACGCCCGGTTGTGGTCTGTGCCGCCGATCTCGGACATTTGCCCGCGGTATGCAACCTCATCGAGTCCGCTGTCGAGGTCCGCTACGTTTCCGCCACGCCGGAGGCCTTGGCCGAGGCCCTGCCGGATGCCGACGCCTATTTCGCCTCGATGCACGTGCGGATCACCGGGGAGATGATGGCCCGCGCTCCGCGTCTGCGGGCGATCGCCACGCCGTCGACCGGCCTGGACCACATCGACATGGATATCGCTCGGCAACAGGGGATCGTTGTGTTGAGCCTGAAGAACGACCGCCAGTTGTTGGACCGGATCACCGCCACCGCCGAGCTGACCTGGGCCCTGATCCTGGCCTGCGCCCGGCGATTTCCCGAGGCCCTGGACGCGGTCCGCCGGGGCGTCTGGGCCCGCGACGAGGTCCGCGGCCATCAGATCGCCTACAAGACGCTGGGCATTCTCGGGATGGGGCGGCTCGGCTCGATCGTCGCCGGGTACGGCCTGGCGTTCCGCATGAACGTGATCGGGTGCGACGTGCGGCCGATCGACCTGCCCGGCGTGCGGATGGTCGGCCTGGATACCCTGATCCGCGAGTCCGACGTGCTCAGCATCCACATCCACCTGACCGACGAGAACCGCGGGCTGATCGGCCGGGAACGCCTGCAGGCCATGAAGCCGGGCTCGATCCTGATCAACACCAGCCGGGGGGCCATAATCGACGAGGATGCCCTCCTGGAAACTCTCCAGAAAGGCCCGCTGGCGGCGGCCGGGCTGGACGTCATCGAGGGCGAATGGCGCCCGGACATCGCCGAACATCCGCTGATGGTCCACGCCCGAACGCACGCCAACCTCGTGATCACGCCCCACGTGGGCGGAGTCACCTACGAGGCCCAGGAAATGGCCTACGAGGCCGCCGCCCGAAAGCTGATCGACCATTTGACCGGCCCCGAGTCGCCAGCCTGATCATGCCCGTCGATAGTCGCCGGGCGATAGCAACTCAAAAAACTGTAGCGGCCGTTGCCCCTGCCGGACGTTGATGCGGGCGGCTGGGCTTACCAGAACCGCGAGCGCCGGCGAATCGGCGTCGCTGTGGTGCTGGCATCCTGCTCGCCCGTGTGCAGGCATTCAGCTTGCACGTGTGCAGCCGGGATGGCCGGGCTCGACACAGCGGTGTCCATCGTGTCGAGATAGGAATCTCGACACGACGACACGGTTGCACGAGGCCTGTTGTACGGAAGCGTTCGGAGTCGTGTAGGGACGAACGACTTCCCACAGTCCCGTAGGGACGACCGGTTCCCACAGTCCCGCAGGGACGACCGATAATAGCCCGGCGTTTCAACGCCGGGGAAACAGCACACCTGATTCACTGTCCTCAGTCCCGTAGGGACGACTGACCTTACTGAATACCATCCTCACGTGAGTATCAATCGTCCCTGCGGGACTGGATCCGTTATGTTCTATAACCCTCCCTTTTCCCACCGTTGAAACGGTGGGCTATTATCATCGCGTCCCTGCGGGACGACAAAACATCCTGCATGGGAGCCCGTTTCCGCGCCACAGTGTAGGGACGAACGGCTTCCCACAGTCGTGTAGGGACGACC
>DATIKE010000043.1:0-6673 GCA_035477895.1 Phycisphaerae bacterium | reverse complement strand
TTGAAGGCCTGAAGGGTGCGTCATCGACGCACCTGCCGACCAGCCCGCTGTGTCGAGATTCCCTGCCTGCGGCCTGTCTGCGTGCCTGTCTGTGCGTCTGCCTGTGCGGGTACGCACGCAGACAGGCGGACACACACAGGCAGGCAGGCCATCTCGACACCCTTCCTTCGGGATTCCCATCCCCGCCGCGGCCGGGGGAAGGATTCCCCGTTGACGTGGGTGCGAGAACGGATTCTCGCACCAGCGACCGAACCGGGCGATTCTGCTTCCGGCTCCGATCGCTGAACCTGGCGCGCGAGAATCCCTCCTGCCTACCGGACAGGCAGGTCTCGCACCCCCCATTGGCCGGGGAAAAAACCTCGCAGTAAACTTCCCGCCATGAGCACCCAGGATGCCCTCCCTGAATCCGTTCTTCGTCTCATCGCCCGGTTCGACGAACACCGCGACGCCTATCACAACAGCCGATACAACGAGACCCAACTGCGCCGCGAGTTCCTGGACCCGTTGTTCCAGGCGCTCGGCTGGGACGTCGACAACGCACAGGGCTGGGCCGAGGCCTACAAGGACGTCATCCACGAGGACGCGATCGACGTCGGCGGCGCGACCAAGGCGCCCGACTACTGCTTCCGCATCGGCGGGGTCCGCAAGTTCTTCCTCGAAGCCAAAAAACCGTCCGTGGACATCAAGGGCGACCCCGGCCCGGCCTATCAGCTTCGTCGCTACGCATGGTCGGCCAAGCTGCCGCTTTCGATCCTCAGCGACTTCGAGGAGTTCGCGGCCTACGACTGCCGGATCAAGCCCGACCCTCACGACAAGGCGTCCGCCGCCCGCGTGATGCTCCTCCGGTATACCGACTACGCCGACCCCGCCCGCTGGAACGAAATCGCCTCGATCTTCTCCCGCGAGGCGATTCTCCGCGGCTCGTTCGACAAGTACGCCGAGTCCACCCGGCGCAAGAAAGGCACCGCCGAGGTCGACGACGCCTTTCTGGCCGAGATCGAGCAGTGGCGCGACATGTTGGCCCGCAACATCGCCCTGCGTAACCCGAACCTCTCCCAGCGCGAACTCAACTTCGCCGTCCAGAAGACCATCGACCGGATCATCTTCCTGCGGATCTGCGAGGATCGGGGCATCGAGCCCGGTGAGACGCTCCGGGCGCTGACCGCCGGGCCGAAGATCTACCCCCGGCTGTTCGAGCGGTTCCGGCGGGCCGACGAACGCTACAACTCCGGGCTGTTCTTTTTCACGAAGGAAAAAGGCCGCGCCGAGCCGCCCGACGAACTCACCCCCGCCCTGGCCATCGACGACAAGGTCCTCAAGGACATCATCGGCCGGCTCTATTACCCCGACAGCCCGTATGAGTTCTCCGTCCTGCCGGCCGACATCCTGGGCCAGGTCTACGAGCAGTTCCTGGGCAAGGTGATCCGCCTGACCGCCGGGCATCAGGCGAGGGTCGAGGAAAAGCCCGAGGTCCGCAAGGCCGGCGGGGTCTATTACACCCCGGCCTACATCGTCGAGTACATCGTCCGGCACACCGTCGGCCGGCTGCTCTGGGGTTATTCGGCCAAAGCCGACGGGACGTGTCTGGCTTACGGGCAAGGGCCGACAGGGACGAGGGGGAGGGGGCAGGAGGCAGGGATCGGGGAAAAAGGGGCAGGGAAATACGCCACGTCTTCCCCAATCCCTGGTCCCTGCTCCTCAACCCCTTCCCCCTCCTCTTCCTCCCCGTCCCCTGCCCCCCGATCCCTGACCCCTAAGCAGGCCTCACGCCTGCGCATCCTCGACCCCGCCTGCGGCTCCGGCTCGTTCCTGCTCGGGGCCTACCAGTTCCTGATCGACTGGTATCGCGACTGGTACGTCAACGACGGGCCGGAAAAACACACCGCCGGGCGGGAACCGCGCCTGTACCAGCATTCCAGCGGCCAGTGGCGGCTGACGACCCCCGAGCGCAAGCGCATCCTCGTCTCCCACATCTTTGGCGTGGACATCGACTCCCAGGCCGTCGAGGTCACCAAGCTCTCACTGCTGCTCAAGGTCCTGGAGGGCGAATCCCAGCAGAGCATCGACAACCAGCTTCGCCTGTTCCACGAACGCGCCCTCCCCGACCTCGGCTCGAACATCAAGTGCGGCAACTCGCTCATCGGCCCCGACTTCTACGACGGCAAACAACCCTCCCTCTTCGACGAGGACGAGGTCCTCCGCATCAACGCCTTCGACTGGCACGCCGAGTTCCCCCACATCATGACCGCCGGCGGATTCGATGCCGTCATCGGGAATCCGCCGTATCTTTCCTTCTCCGGTCGGCAGGCGGTCGATATTTCCGATGATGAACGCCGCTATTACGAAAGGCGATATTCGAGCGGCGGATGGCCCACGTCGCACGGGCTCTTTATCGAACGCGCCGTGCGAACTATTTCGTCACGCATGGTGTCATACATCGTCCCCGATCAAGTCGGGCACTTGAATGGTTACCAGGTTGTACGCGATGTCATCGCAGAGCATAGCGCTTTAGTCCAAATCCGTTACTGGGGAGAGCGCGTGTTCACTGGAGTTGTCACGCCAGCGCTAACCTTCGTCGCTGATAAGGACTTCTCCGGACCAGGAACCGTTCTGTTGACTGACGGGACCGCTTGCGAACTCTTACTTGGTGCGGGTATCAAATGGACGGCACGGAGCCATGATGATCTACTGGCTAAAGCCCATCGCGTTGGCCGCTCTCTCGGCCAGATGGTTGCCGATCCCGGAGTCCACACGGGGAATTGTTCAGAGGCGCTTATCTTGCCGCTATCTGGCTCGGAGAATCCGCTTGTCCCCGTCCTGGAGGGGAAACAGATATCGAGATACCGCTGCGATCCGCCGACCAAGGGACTTGATTTGCGATACAGGCCTCGGCAAGGTGAGTATTTCACGATCCGGCCGGAAGATCGCTACTCGAGAGCGTGCTTTGTTATTCGTCAGACGGCAGCGTATCCGATTATCGGACCGCGCGGGCACACCACTACCTATTTCCGAAATTCTCTGCTTGCACTATATCCGCCCCAAGAGCCGCTTGACGTTCGATTCTTCGTTGGACTGCTGAACTCGCGACTCATTCGCCATCTTTACACTGCAACTGTTCATGAGTCGGAGCAGAAAGCGTTCCCTCAAGTCAAGGTTCGGGCCCTGCGGGAGCTTCCGATCTATTGGCCCGACGTGAACCAACCGAAAGATCGAGCCCGTCACGACCGCATGGTTTCACTGGTCCAGTCCATGCTCGACCTGCACAAGCGGCTTGCCGCCGCCGGAACCGACCACGAAAAAACCGCCCTGAATCGCCAGATCGACGCCACCGACCGCCAGATCGACGAGCTGGTCTACGAGCTGTACGGCCTGAGCGACGGCGAGATCAAGATCGTCGAGGAGGCGACGAAGTAGGGGTCGGGGGTTGGGGTCCAGGGGTTGGGGAAAGCAGGCGGGAGTGCGAATCGTGGAGGACCGGATACCATGAGGGGTATGAGGGTTTACCTGGACGTGTCGTGCCTGAACCGCCCGTTCGACGACCAGACCCAGCCCCGGATACGGCTTGAAGCCGAGGCGGTCGGGCTGATCCTGAAGCACGTGGATCTTGGCAAATGGCGAGCGGTCTCCTCGCAAATGGCCGATATCGAGATTGCCGCCATCGCCCAAGCCGAGCGGTAACCGTTCACGGGGGTCATCGCCGAAAACCTTAGGAAACGAGGGCACTTCTTGGTCCTGGTGCCTGTTTTTGAGGCTTTCGGGCGCCCGGCCATCAAAAAGAGGGCTGATTTCATTGGTCTTTGACCTGTGAACGGTTACGCCGAGCGCCGGCGGAGAATTCGCGCCCTTTTGCCGGGGCCACGTGATAGAATAGTATTGTCCGACGCCATCTTTGCACGAGCGGCCGTGCTTTGCCGGATGGGATTCAAGCCCGCTGACGCCGTGCACGTGGCCGCAGCAGAGGCGGGAAAGGCGGATATGCTGCTGACCTGTGATGACCGATTATGTCGAGCGGCTCGCAGGAACAGGGGACGCATATCGGTCCGGGTGGCGAACCCTCTGGACTGGCTGAAGGAGACCCGCGATGCATCGAACACTTGACCAGATTCGCCGGGAAGGCCTGACCGCGCTGCGGCAACGCCTCGGCCGATCCGGCATGATCCGTTTCCTCCAACAGTTTGAAAGCGGAACTGGCGATTACGCGTCCGAACGACATCGTTGGGTCGACTGCCTGTCCCTCGAGGACATCCAATCGCTGGCCAAGCGCCGGCCGCCCGGAAAACGAGCCCGCTAAATCGTCCCCCAACCGCATGTCGCCAAACGTCATGATATGGAAAAAACCACCCTGAAGCGCCGGATCGACGAGCTGGTCTACGAGCTGTACGGCCTGACGGAGGACGAGATCCGGATCGTGGAGGAGGCGACGGGCTCATGATTCAAACGCCGACACGGAGCCGGGAGAATAAAATGAGGATGGACAGGATAAAGAGACTGCCCCGGATGACGGATTCATCATCCCCGCGTTCCTGACCCGCCGTCTGGAGCGCCTCGATCGGAGACAGCAGTTATGGCCACCGCGGACTTAGCCGATTTCCTCCACCTCGTTCCCACCGTCCTGCGCTCGCCGCACGGATATATCTGGTCGAGCTATGATGCCGAGGCCGACAAACCCTCTCGCAATCCCGCGGAATCCCAGTTACAGTGACCCCCATGCGTATCGGATTCATCAGCGTCTTCGATCGTGAGCGGATCGCGTTCGCCCGGCAACATGGATTCACCTGCGTCGAGTTGCACGCCCGGCACCAGGACCCGCACGTGCCCGGCCACGAAGGCTGGAAGGACCGGACGGCCGAAATCAAGGCCGCCTACGACGAGGCCGGCATCCGCATCAGTTGCCTGGCGGGATTTTACTGCAACCACATGGACGCCGACCCGGCGGTCGCCCGCTCGAACTTCGAGCACGTCCGCAACGTGATCCGGCTGGCCCGGGAACTGCGGGTGCCGGTGGTGGCCGGTTTTGCCGGGCGGATTGTGGGCGAGGACCTCGAAGCGTCGCTGCCGGCCTTTACGAAGATCTGGAGCGAGCACGCCAGGGCCGCCGAGGACGCCGGCGTGAAAATCGCCTTCGAGCATTGCCCGATGGGCAGGTTTCACTCGCCCTTCGGCGGGAACAACTGCTTCTGCACCCCCGCGATGTGGGAACGCTGCTTCGACGCCGTGCCGTCCGAGGCCCTGGGCATCGAGTGGGACGCCTCGCACCTCGTCTGCCAGATGATCGACCCGGTGGTCAACCTGCGGCAGTTTGGCCGGCGGGTCCACCACGTCCACGCCAAGGACGCCAGAGTCTATCGCGACGTGGTCGACCGTTACGGCATGTACCATCCCGGCGCAACCGAGCACTGCTTCCCCGGCCTGGGCGACAGCGGCTGGGGCACCATCGTCAAGGAACTCCGCCGCGCGGGCTACCACGGCGACCTGAACATCGAGGGCTGGCACGACCAGGTCTTCCGCAACCACCCCGAAGGCCCGCAACTCGAGAACCTCGGCCTGCTCGTCGCCCTGCGCCACCTGTCGCAGTTCGTCGACGGGGAGTAAGGGACACAATCGGGTCCGCAAACGCTGTTATCACCATAAACTACTATATACCCCTATATCCATCTCCAATGGATGCTTCCCGGCCTGCGGGGGGCCCTCCCATCGCCCCCTGCAACTCACGGCCTCCTCATCCTGACCCGTCGGCGTCCATCCGCGTTCATCGGCGGTTCCTCGCACTCTTGGGTTGCGCGCAAAGTCCGCGCCGGGGTCTTTCTGGTTCATCCTTTCGTTTCCCTCCCGCGAGCCGGCCGGCTTCGCGATATTTCGACTACGAGCCTATCCCGGCAGGCAGGTGTGGCACCTTACACGATGGGGGCTGCCGCGGCCCGACAAGTCGATTGCCGATCCGTTGACAAGAACACACGCCGAATCTACGCTGATTTCATGATCGTGCTCATCGACAACTATGACTCGTTCACCTACAACCTGGTCCAGCGGATCGGGGAGATCGACCGCCGGCAGGTGATGAAAGTCTACCGCAACGACCAGGTCACGCTCGAGCAGATCGAGGCCGACCACCCCCACCACATCATCATCTCGCCGGGGCCGTGCACGCCGAAGGAGGCCGGCATCAGTGTCGACGTGATCAGGCACTTCGCCGGCAAAATGCCGATCATGGGCGTCTGTTTGGGGCACCAGTCGATCGCCGTCGCGTTCGGCGGCAAGGTGGTTCGGGCGGATCGGCTCATGCACGGCAAGACCAGTGAAATCCGGCACGACGGCAGGACGATCTTCGCCGGGCTGAGCAACCCGTTCGTCGCGACCCGCTACCACTCGCTGGTGGCCGAGCCCGAGTCGCTGCCCGACTGCCTCGAGGTCACCGCCCGCACCACCGACCAGCCGGACCGCGAGATCATGGGCCTGCGGCACAAGACCATGCCCATCGAGGGCGTGCAGTTCCACCCCGAGAGCTTCCTCACCGACGAAGGCAAGATCCTGCTGGGTAATTTCCTCAAGATGTGAGGACAAACAGAAACAGGCTCGGCGTCACCCCACGTCCGCCGTCTCGCAGCAGGCATCCACCGTGCCGGAGGTGAGGACCGACCCTCCGTCCTCGATCATTCCGCGGACATGCCGCTCG
>DATIKE010000042.1:0-5211 GCA_035477895.1 Phycisphaerae bacterium | reverse complement strand
GCTTCTCGCCCTCGAGCTGCAGGAAGGCGGCCTGCTGCACGATGATGCTCTTAGTCTCGGCGTCCTCCTCGTCCAGGTAGGTGTCGCCGGCGTACAGGACGTAATCCCGGAACTTCAAGTGCCCCTGGTTGCTGAGGGCGGAATAGACAATCTTCTGGATGTCCCGCCGGACCAGCTCGTCCAGCCGCTCGATGAACAGTGGGATGAGGTGGTTGGTGAAGGTGTAGGTGAATGCGGCGGTGAACAGGCTCAACCCGATGGCCGGAGCGAGCAGTCGATGGATGTTGATCCCGCTAGCCCGGCAGGCGTCGAACTCGTTGTCGGCGGCCAGTCGGCCATAGACGATCGCACAGGCGAACAGGGCGGAGATCGGCAGGGTCAGGGTCAACGAAATCGGCAGGACGAAGCCGAGGATTCGCAGCAACTGCACGGCGGTCAGAACCTCGGCCCGGACCATGTTGAGCACGCCGCCGCAGAGGGTAAAGGTCAGGGTGAGGCCGATCGCCGCCAAGACGAAGGTCTTGGCCAGCTCGCGGGTGATATAGCGTTGAAGGATTCCGATCATACCCGGCCTCAGGGTCGCCCCGACGGCGTCCAGCATGGGCCTCCCGCGGGCCCGATCTGTCGCAAGTCCTTTTCGGACAATATGTAACACCGGACGGGCAGCCCCAGGACCCGTCCGAGTCACTTCAGGCTAGCCATTTCCGGCCGGCCGTCAATAGCTTCCCAGCCGGGGCGTTTTCGCGCATCCTGGGGTTTATGGCCGACTCTCCCCACCCGGATGATGCGAAGGCCCGCGTCGCAGGCGGCGTGTCCTGGTGTCCGCAGTGCGGGGCGGACTTGGGCGATCTGCGCCTGGGTCGTTGCGCGGGTTGCGGTCAGGCGATCGACGCATCGGCCGGGCGGCGATTCCGGGCGAGGGAGCACGGCCGGGTGCGGATGGAGGCCCCGGGCGTGATGGACTTCGAGGAGCCGATCCGGCCGGAGTGGGACCTTCACTGCACGAACTGCGACTACAGCCTGACCGGCCTGACCAGCCGGACCTGCCCCGAATGCGGCCAGAACTTCAGGCCCCGCCAGACCTGGCTGGTCAACCGAAAGGCGGAACGCGAGGAAGATCAGATCGTCCGCCCGTGGCTGCTCAAGACCGGGTGTGCCGCTTGCCTGGGCATTGTGATGGCGTTGCTCCTGTATCGTTTCTGGCCGCTGGTCCTGCTCGTCTGGGGCATCCTGGAAGTGATTGCCTGGACGCGGGATCTCGACGCGTATGGGCTGCGCGTTCTGCTCGGCTCGTACCTGGCCTTGTCCCTGATTTTGATGTTCGTGTGGTGATGGGGCCGGCCTGTGCGTATCCGCCTGTCTGCGTGCGTACACGCACAGGCAGGCACGCAGACAGGCCGGCCGGCGATGCGTTGATGCGAGGTCTTCTGTAGAATCCCCGCTCATGATGCGGTCCCCCGGCGAATCCGATGGAAGCGTCCGCGTGCAGCCGCCGCCCGGCCTGCTGCGGAACCGCGGCTTCGTGCTGCTGTGGGCGGCGTACGGCATCAGCGCGATGGGCGATCACATCTCGGAGATGGCCCTGCTGAAGACCCAGGACGCGCTGAACTCGCCGCGGCTGACGCAGCTTGAAGCCCTGATTACGTTCATGTTCATGCTGCCTTTCTTCGTGCTGGGACCCTTCAACGGCCTGCTGGCCGACCGGCTGCCGCGGCGGGGCCTCATGATTTTCGCCGACCTGGTCCGGGCGGCGATCATGCTCAACTTCGCGGTGCTCATCTCCTGGTTTTCGGGACTGGGAGAAGTCTGGGCGTTTACACCGCTGTTGATCGTCGGCGTGTTCGCGGCGGTATTCTCGCCGGCCCGGTCGGCCCTGCTGCCGACGCTCATTCGCGAGGATCGGCTCATTCGGGCCAACGCCCTGACCGGCGGGCTGGGCGTCATCGCCACGATGGCGGCGGTGATGATCGGGGGCTATCTCGCCCACCACTACGCGCCCTCGGTGTCGTTTCACGTGGATGCGGCCACGTTCGTGGCCAGCGCGGTGCTGCTGATGTTGCTTCGCGTGCCGGCCGAGGAACGGCAACGGCATCACGCGGGAGTCGGCTGGTCCGCGCTGAGAGAGGCGACCCGCTACGTCTTCGAGCATCGCCGGGTCGTTCAGCTCATCCTTGTGGCGGTTGTCGTGTGGACTTGCGGGGCCCTGGTTCGCAGCACGATCCCGACGCTGGTGCGGGATGTGTTCGATCGGCCGGACTATCGCGAGATGGCCGGCTTTCAGGCTCGCCTGGGACTCGGAATGCTTATCGGGGCGGCGACGCTGACCCTGCTCGGGGATGCCTTGCGCAGCGAGATCGCGATCACCTGGTCGCTGGCCGGCATCGGTGTGGCGATCGGATTGCTCACGCTCAGCGTGTTCGCGCCGGTATCCGCCGATCTGGCCTATCACCTCGGCGGACTGGCGATCATTCTGTCTGGGGTTTTCGCCACCGGGGTGATGGCCAGCTACCAGGCCCTGATGCAGCGAATCGTGCCGAACCGCCTTCGCGGCCGGGTGTTCGGCCTGACGGATCTGGCGACAATGGCCGGGCTGCTGCTGGCGACCGGGCTGCTGGGCATCCCGCGCTGGCCGAACATCGACCGCTGGGTCGGGTGGATCCTGCTGGTCGTGGCCGCGACGGTCTGCGTGGCCGCGGTCTGGTCGTTATTCGTCCGGCTCAGCGAGGCTCCGGGGCCTTTCCGGGAAACATTCTGGTGGAATGTAAATGAGTTCTATTGCAAGTTCTGGTTCCGGATGCGGCGGATCGGCCCATGCACCGTGCCTGTGAGCGGGCCGGTGATCGTGGTCTGCCGGCACACGAGTTCGATCGACCCGCTGCTGCTGATCGCGGCCAGCCGCCGCCGCACGCTCGGGTTTCTCATTGCCCGGGAGTACTACGACCTGCCGCTGGTCGGCCGGTTGATCAGGCTGGTCAAGTGCGTACCGGTGAAACGCGACGGGCACGACGCGGCCGGCACCAAGGCGGCGCTGCGGCACCTCCGTGCGGGCATGCCGCTGGGCATCTTCATCGAGGGCCGCATCCCGGAGCCTGACCAGCATCTGGAACCCAAGGATGGGGCGGCCATGCTGGCCCTGCGGACCGGGGCGGCCGTGGTGCCCGCGACGATCACCGGCACGCGGTACGATCCCGGCGTGCTACGCTCGTTTTTCCGCCGGCAGCGTGCGTACGTCCGGTTCGGCAAGCCGCTGGAACTGAGCGAGTTCGGCCGGGCCAGGCCGACCCGCGAAACATATCGGCAGGTGACGAAATCGATCGTCGACACCCTCGATGCGATGCGGGAGCCGGCGCCGGACGGCCCCTGATGGGCCGAAATCCGCATGGTGCGTCAGAACGACGCACGGTAACTGAAAACCGCGTCAATCCGTAAGGAACTGCCCGTTGACCTCGACGCGGGTGAAGAAAACCTCTCCGTCGTCGATGAACACGAGGCTGATGTCGTCGCCGCATTCGAAGTCCTGGCCGCGAATCAGCCACGGGCCGTTGTCGCTCTCGATGTACTCGTTGTCGGAAATGTACATCTGGGCATAGTCGGCGGCCATGGTGCCGACATCCGCGCAGGCGAACTCGTAGGTAGCGATTTCGTCCGGCTGCAACGGCGGGTCGACGAGCACCCAGTTCTCGTCGCGGATGAGCTGATCGTAGACCATGATGCCCGGCGCGGGGTCGACGAACAGCCGCGGCTCGATCTGGTAATCGGTGTAATTGAGCATTTCGATGACAACGGTTTTGGGATGGGTGGAGGATTGGCCGCCGGGAAATGGGATGGCGGGCAGGCAGTCGGCGCCCATGGCCGCCGTCGCGACCGCCGCCACCAGCCATCGAACCGGCCGTCGGTGCCATCTGCCCTTAAACATGGTCCACTCCTTGCTTGTTTCGTGGAAATCGAATCCCGCAAACCCGATGGCGGCAAGTCGTTTCGTTCACCCGTCGTTCCCGCGGCTTGATCCGATTATAACCGATCGGCGCGGGATGAATAGCGGGCAGACCGGCCGGTAGAATTGAAGCCGGGGATGCAGTGGGAGGAATAAACGCGCGCTCAAGGACGAGCCGAAACGTCCTACCCAAGCAGAAACGGAAGTTCTCTTTCGAAAGGAAACCTGCCATGACGTCTCGAATCATTATCGCGGTCACGGGGACGATAGTTGTGTGTGGTCTGGCCCTGGGGCCGGTCTGGGCGACCGACGCGGGAGCCGATACCACGATGAGCGCGATCCAGGCGGACGTGACCGCCGACGGAATCATCAACTTCACGGCCAACCGGATCATCCTGGGCAACACGAATACGCTGTCGTTCGCGGCCTCGGGCGGGGCGGCCGACGCGCTGAACGAACTGGCGGTGTCGGCCGGCGCGGACGCGGTCCTCGACGCCACCGAGGACGTGACCATCACCAAGCTGACGCCCTTGGGCAACCTGAACATCCGGATTGCGACGGACAAGACGGCCACGATCACACGGACGCGGTGACCGTACCGGCCGGAGTGGGCCTCACGGTGACCGCGACGGACAACGTCCAGACGGAAACCATGGTGTTAACCGGCGGCCTGGTGCTGAACGGAGCCGGGGCGAAGCTCACCTTGACCGGGGACAGCACTTCAGCGATAGCCGTCAGCCTGCCCACGGCCGGCAAGGGCATCGAGGTCAACACCGATGGCGGCGAGATCATCTTGAACAGCTCGGTGACGTTGAGCGGCGCGGCCGCCAGCATCAGCATGGCCGCGGGGGCGGGCGACCTTACCCTGGACGTGGCCCTCGGCAAGACCCTGGCCGGAACGGTGGACGTCAACGACAATACGCTCACGCTGGCCGACCGCGGCAATCCCGGAATCATCCAGATGGACACCGCCGGCGGCGTGCTCGACGTGAACGCAACCTGCGCCCCAACGGCCGTCAACGTCGGGGCCAAGGTGACCATCGACCTGGCCGGCAGTGCCCGGCTCAACATCAATGTGGGCATCGGCACCTACACGCTGACGCTCACCGGTGGCAGCGTGGTGCTGCAGGGATCGGCCTCGGGCGGCTCGGGGCAGTACACCTATTCCTGGTCGCCGACGGCCGGCCTGAGCGACCCGTCCTCGGCCACACCGACCGCCTCGCCGACCGAGACGACAACCTATACGCTCACGGTCACCGACACCGGCGACAACAACA
>DATIKE010000041.1:0-4053 GCA_035477895.1 Phycisphaerae bacterium | reverse complement strand
CTCGCCGAGGCCGGCCGGTAGACTTGTCGCCGCTCGCGCGGGCCTCGCCGATCCGCAATCGCTCGATACGAGCGCCGGCGCGATCCCCCGCACGCCGTCGCCGGTTCAGCCCCGGAACGAGGTAAGCTAGTGGAACCCTCTCACGATCGCAGTCCGTCAGCCGGGACAACCTTGCAGGCCGACTCACCCCGCTGCGGGGCCGGCGGCATCGTGCCGGTGGGCGCGATCATCATCCTGGCGGTCGTCTGGCGTCTGCTCGGCATCACGACCACCGAGGCATGGCGCGACGAGGCGGTCACCCTCCTGCACTTGCAGGCCGGGTGGTGGGATCTCATGTTCCGGCTGCCGTTCGTCGAGGACTCGCCGCCCCTGTACTTCCTGGTGATGAAGGCCTGGTCGCTCTTCTTCCACCAGGAATGGACCATGCGTCTGCAGGCGGTGGTGTTCGGGACGGCCGCGGTTGTCACGCTGATGATGGTCGCCCGCGGGCTTGCGCCACGAAGCTGGTGGCTTGTAGGCTTGCTGGCGGCCGTCGCCCCCGTCCTGGTCCACTACAGCCAGGAACTGCGGGTGTACGGCTTCATGATGCTGCTGGTCGCCCTGTGCTTCTGGGCGATCGAGATGATCGTCCGCGATCCGCGTTCTCGACGAGGGCATCTGTTGTGGGGCGTCTTCGCCGCACTGGCCGCCCATTGCCACGCCGTCGGCCTGTTCGTCTACCCGATGACCGCCGTGTATCTCCTGGTCCGCCTGAGCCGGCAACGCCGATGGTCGATCCTGTCGCTCTGGAGCACGGGCGTGTGGCTTGTCGGCTGTACTCCGATGTTCTGGTTCAACCTGCACTGGGCGGCCAAACACAAGACCACCGGCTGGTGGATCGACCCTGTGTCCGGCACGCGGGCCTACGATCTGCTCTGCAGCTTCACCGGCGCGACCGTGGTGAGCCAGTCAGCCATTGAAGCGATCCACAACAGCCTGGCCGACGTGCTCGAAATCGGCTCGACGTACTTCATCTTCGCCTGCTGTGTCGCGTGTGCCGCGGCAGCGCTCCGGCTACCGCGCACCCGGAATATCGCCCTGGCCCTGCTGGCCTCGCTGGCCGTCTACACACTGCTCATGCTGGCGACGAGCCTGACCGGCGTGCCCAACATGATCGACCGCACGATGTTGCCGATCGCCGTGCCGCTGCTTCTGCTGCTGGGCATCGGGGCGGATTCGACGCTCGACCTTGACGGGCCGAAGAGATGGCTGCTGCCGGCCTCGGCGGTCCTGATGGCCGGCTTGTGGGCGGCGGGTTGGTTCTGGATGGCGGAGTATTCCGAGAACGAACGCCGGGCGGCGCAGACCGAGTGCTTCCGCTACCTGCGTGAAGAACTCGGGGCGGACGACATGCTCGTGATCACGCCGAGCTGGCTGGAGGACTCGGCCGCTTACCACCTGCGCGACATCGTCAGTGGTGAGCAGCTCTTCACCACCGACGCGCCGACCTACGCCGGCCGGCCGCCGCGGCACATGCTGATGCACTCGCGCATCACGATCACCGGCAAGAGGATCAAGGAAGGCCCCTGGTCGGAGCGCATCCGGGCGGCCAGGCGCGAGCGGCAGGGCAAGGACTACTCCGTCTGGCTAATCTCCGGCTTCTGGCAGGACTTCTTCCAGGACCCGGTGGTCGAGCAACTGGAGTCGTTCTTCGAGGGCGATTTCCGGCGGGTGGACAAGTACTCAGCCACCAAGCTGACCGGCATTGTGGCCCAGCGGTACGTATCTATCCGGGCGACGCAGCCCGCGACCGGTCCGGCGGTCCCGGCCGGCAAGTGAATGGCTTTAGACTCGCCAACTCAATCACTCCGCATACAATAGGGCGAGCTGTAGAAAACGGCGGTCGGCCGACAGACGAGGATCACCGGTGAGCAAATCACATCACATGAAGCGCCAGGCAAAGGATGAGTTCGAGGCCTGGGCCGAGACCTACGACGACTCAATGCTGCATCGCTTCATGTTCCAGCCGTCGTACCGGATGTTCCTGGAGGAGTTGCAGGCGTGGCGGGGCTCGACGAGCGAGCCGTTCGATCTGCTGGACATCGGGTGCGGGACCGGGACGCTGGCGGCGATGCTGGCGGCCTCGCCGCTGTCGGCGCGGGCTGTCGGGCTGGACTATTCGCCGGCCATGTGCGACATCGCCGCCCGCAAGGCCGGCCGGATCGGCATAGACGACCGCGTCCGGTTCGTCTCGGCGGACAGCGAACACCTGCCGTTCGCCGACGGGTCATTCGACGCCGTCACCTGCGGAAACTCCTTCCACCACTACCCCCACCAGCAGAACGTGGTCTGCGAGATCCGGCGCATTCTCCGGCCCGGCGGGCGGTTCATGCTCATCGACGGGTTCCGCGACAACATCATCGGCTGGGTCGTTTTTGACGTGATCATCACCAGGGTCGAGAAGCACGTCTTCCACGCCCCATGGCCCACGGTATACCAGTACTTCGAGACTGCCGGCTTCCGCGAGATCCGCCGGCGCAAATCCAACTTCTGGTTCCCCCTGCTGCTGACCGTCGGGACGGCGTGAGTGCCTGCGTAAAACCCGGGGAGCACTCCATTCCGAGGTACGCGCGAAAAGCCCTATCCGAACCGCGCCTGCCCGAGGAAGCGTCCGGCCCCTGCTTACCGTGCGCCCTGAAAAATACTCGCACCGCGCCGGGCGACCAGCTACAATCCCCGGCAAGAACACATTCCGTCCGACGGAACCAGCTTGCGAATGTCAAGTCATTGGCCTGGAGGACCTGTCATGTCGAGAACACGATGGATACTGCTGGCGATCCTGGTGGCGACGCTGCCTTTCGCGCTCAGCCAAAGCTGCACGCCGGCGCCGCCGACGCCGGACGGTAACGGTAACAGCGATGGGAACGGAAGCAGCAACGGGAACGGCAACGGCGGGACGGTTGATCCCGCGGCCGCTCAGACGCTGGCCGCCTTCGACGAGCTGTGGACCACGTTCGATCGGAACTACTCCTACTTCAACCACAAAGGCATTGACTGGAACGACGTGCGAACCCGATATCGGCCAAACTTCAACCAGGCCCTGACGCCGGCCGCCTTCGCCGAGCGGGTGGCCGAGATGCTGCAGGAGCTTCACGACTGGCACGTCTGGGTTCAGGCGCCCGGCCAGGACGCCCTCGGGTACGAAGGGACCGTCACCACCAACTTCCCGCCGACGCTGATGGCCTCGTACACGCACGACGGCTCCGACTACCAGAACCTCGCCAACGTCATCTACCACGCCTGGCTGGATGACAACATCGCCTACATCGCCATCGACACGTTCTCCGGCGGGGCCTGGCAATCCATCACCGACGACGACATCGAGTCGCTGTTCGACACGTACGCCCTGGCCGACGGGCTGATCATCGACATCCGCAACAACAACGGCGGCAGCGAGATCAACGCCCGGCGCATCGCCTCGCACCTGGCCTTGTCCGACGTGACGTACGGGTTCACCCGGGACAAGGTCGCGGACACGACTGACCACGAAGCCTTCAACGACCCGATCAGCCATGACCTCGAACCCAGTTCCGGTACCCTCTATCTCGGCCCGGTGGCGTGCCTGATCGGGCAGCGGTGCATGAGTTCGGCCGAGTGGTTCACACTGATGATGCGCGGCGTGGGCGCGACACTGGTCGGCGACCAGACGCGCGGGGCCTCGGGCAATCCGCGCGACTACACCATCGCCTCCAACGGCGTCCAGTACGGCCTCTCGACCTGGATCGCCTACACGGCCGACAATGACGAGATCGGTTTTGCGATCGAGGACGTCGGGGTCACGCCGGACGTCCCGATCCAGCCCGGCCAGGGTTCCGGCGCCAGCTACGACGACCGGCACGACTTTGTCCTCGAGGCCGCGATCGAGGAGCTCCTGCAGCCCTGATGAATAGGGGATTCTTCGCACCTCGGGGGCTGGCTGAGGGGCTCGAAGGCCGATGAGGGAGAGGAGAATCGGGGGGAGAGGGCATCCCGACCGAAATTGAAAGTTTTTTTCTTCGCAGGCGGTTTTTTGTT
>DATIKE010000040.1:0-9542 GCA_035477895.1 Phycisphaerae bacterium | reverse complement strand
ATCCCGGCGGGCATCCAGGACGGCCAGGGGGTCCGGGTGGCCGGCGAGGGCGAGCCCGGCCAATCGGGGGAACGGGGCGAACTCCACGTGTACGCGCGGGTGCAGCCGCACCCGTTCTTCGAGCGGCGGGGTGATGACCTGCTCTGCCGGGTGCCGATCAGCTTCCCCCAGGCGGCCTTGGGCGCGGAGATCGAGGTGCCGTCGCTGCGGGGCCGGCTGAAGTTCACCGTGCCGTTCGGCACGCAGCACGGGCAGATGTTCCGGCTGGCGGGTAATGGATTGCCGAACATCCGGACCGGTCGGCGGGGCGATGAGATCGTCCAGGTATGGATCGAGGTGCCGCGGAAACTGAGCAAGAAGCAGCAAGAGTTACTGAGGCATTACGCGGCGGGTGAAGACATATCGGTGTTGCCGGAGTCCAAAGGGTTCCTCGATAAGCTCGCGAAGTTTTTCTCCGGCGGCAACAAGGAGAATGAGCGGCAGCACAAAGGGTCGTGATGAGCCAGAAGAAGCACAAGATCGAGGTCGCCACGCCCGAGGATGTGAAGCATTACGCCGGCCAGACGCCGCAGGCCGACGGCGGCGCCGAAGCCGCGGCCGTGGAGGCTGAAAACCTCCCGGCTCCGGCGGTCGAGGGCACGGGCGCTGTGGCGACCGAGGTGGAGCAGTGGAAGGACAAGTTCCTTCGGGCCAGGGCGGAACTGGCCAATTACCAGCGGCGGGCCGAGAAGGAGCAGGCGGACGCGATCCGGTTCGCCAACGCCCAGCTTGCCAGATCGCTTCTGCCCGTGGTGGACAACCTGGAGCGGGCGATCGAGTCGGCGGAGCAGGCCCCGGACAACTCGGCTGCTCTGCTGGAAGGCGCGAAGCTCACCCTGGGAGTTTTCCTGAAGACTCTGAAAGAGTCCAACGTGGAGCGGATCGAGGCCGAGGGCCGGCCTTTCGATCCGCAGGTCCACGAGGCGATGATTGAGCAACCGTCGCCCGAGCATTCCGAGCGGACCGTGCTGAAGGAAATCTTGAAGGGCTATCGGCTGTATGACCGCGTGTTGAGGCCGGCGCGGGTGATCGTGTCGAAACCGGCCGAGACGCCCGGCGGGCCGAACCAGGCTGATGAGGATATGGCCGGAAAGCAGTGACCATGCCGACGTATGATTACCAGTGCGGTTTATGCGGTCATCGGTTCGAGTTGTTCCAGTCGATCACGGCCCGCCCGGCGCGGAAGTGCCCGGGGTGCGGACGACAGAAGGCCAAGCGACTGATCGGGACGGGCGCGGGGATCATCTTCAGGGGTTCGGGCTTCTACGAAACGGACTACCGCAGCGAGAGCTACAAGAAGGCCGCCAAGTCGGACTCCGAGGCCGCCTCGGGAAGCAAGAAGGGCGAGTCCGGCGACGGCGGTTCGAAAAGCGATTCCAAGAGCGACGGCAAGAGCGCCAAAATCCCTGGTGACGCGAAGTGAGCGACGCAGTGGCTCGATCCCGCGAAGCCGCAAGCGGCGCGGCAGTTCAGGTATGTGATGCCCGCATTCAAGTGTCCTACTTGTGGCAAGGAAGCGCCTTACGTTTTCATGGACGAGGTGCCGTTTCATCCCTTCTGCAGCCGACGGTGCAAGCTGGTCGACCTGGGCAAGTGGCTGAACGAGGAGTACCGGGTTTCAGAGGAGTTCCCGGAATCGGATCGGCCGCCGCCGGATTCATCCCCGCCTCGGCAAGAGCCGCCGTAACAAGGATTCCAACTGAAATCCGGGCGCGTGCGAGGTCGTTGCCGTGCCGACGGCCGGCTTTATAATAGCCGGCGACAATTCAGGGAGCCTGGTGGATTCCTTGTCGATCGGGAGGACGCGCAATGGCAGAGCAACCCACGCCGCAACAATCGCTTGAACTACAACGCATCAACTGGGCCGCGTGTTTGCCGTTTCTAAAGCTGTTCGGCACCTTTCGGCTGGCGATCCAGCCCGGGAAACTCGGGCTGGCGCTGGCCGCGGTGCTGCTGACGATGCTGTGGGGCGGTTTCCTGGACGGGTTGTGGAGCGCCCGGTGCCAGCCGCCGGCCGGCGAAGTGCACGCTTTCTGGCAGAAGGCGGACATCGCCTCGTGGCGGCAGGCTGCGCAGGACGCTTGGCCGATGGTGCTGACCCGGGCCTGTCAGCCGCTGGGAATTCGGCTTTCGCCTGAGTTGAAGCAAAGACTGAGAGAGGATCCCGAGGGGCAGTTCGAGGACGTTCTTGAGCGGATACGCAAGGCGGCGGCCACAGATCTCAAGGAGCTGGCGGAACGACTGGAGAAGGACGGAAAGAAGCCCGACGAGATCCGCAGCGCGGTCGCCCAGCGGGCCGGGAGCTTCGCGGATTCATACACAATGGTCGAGGCGGTGGCCCCTCGCGGGGTGTTCCGCAGTTTCATGGAATATGAGTCGGCGGTGGGGCGGCAACTGCTGAATGCGGCCATTACTCTGAACTTCACGGAAGGCCTGACCGAGGTATTGACCGCTCGCGCGTCGCCGGTGCCGGCCGTGGCCGCTCTGGGGGGACTGGGGTCTGAGGGCATGATCCGGGTGGACGGCGGCTCGCGCGGGATGGGCGTGCTGTCGTGTGCGGTCCTGGCGGCTCGCGGCAAGCAGTGGCTTTTGTCCGAGCATTTCTGGTTCGCGATACTGTGGGGTCTGCCGGTGCTGGCCGTCTGGGCGCTGTTCGGCGGCGCGATCTGCCGGATGGCGGCGCTCAACATCGCCCGCGACGAGCGGCCTTCGCCCAAGTCGGTGCTGCGTTTCGCGCAGAGGAAGCTGGCCAGCTTCTTCGTCGCTCCGCTTCTGCCACTCGTGCTGATTCTCCTGCCCGGTGTCGTGCTGTTTCTGGGCGGCCTGCTGGCGTCCGTGCCCTACCTTGGCGACCTGGGGGGCGGGATCTTGGCCATTCTTGCGCTGGCCGGCGGCCTGCTGATCGCGGTGGTGATCATCGGCGGCTCAGCCGGTGCGTCGCTGATGTGGCCGACAATCGCGGTCGAGGGCTCCGACGGTTTCGACGCGGTTTCCCGCGGGTACAGCTACGTGTTCGCCCGGCCTTGGCGGGCGGCGTTTTATGCGGGCGTCCTCACGGTGTACGGGGCGATCTGCTATCTGTTCGTTCGTTTCTGCGTGCTGCTGGGGCTTATGGCCGCCCGTTTCTTCGTCGGCGCCGGGATGGGTCTGACCGATCGTCCGGGCACGGGCCTGGCCGAGGCCGGCAAGATCGACGTGTTGTGGCCCGCGCCCACCTGGGAAGAACTCCAGCCGGGCCGACTGCCCATCGGCGTGGAGGGATGGGATTCCGCCGCAGGGTTCCTGCTGGGCATCTGGCTTGCGGTTGTCATCGCGCTGCTCTGTGCCTTTGCCGCCTCATTCTTCCTGTCGGGTTCGACAATGGTCTACTGCCTGCTGCGCCGGGAGGTGGACGCCACGGACTACGAGGAAGTGTTCTTGGAGGAGGATGGAGAGCAGGGCGAGGCGGACCTGCCGTTCGACGAGAGCGGGAGCGCGGCCGCTGCCTTGCCGGACTCGGAAGGCTCCGGGGTGGTCGCGCCGCGGGACGATTCGGGCGCGGAGCCGGCCCGCCCGGCGGACGGGGACATGCCATCGACAGGTGAAGGCCGTACTAATGCAGAGTGAATGGGAAGTTTCGAGGTCCACCGGCCAATGCGCGGCCACCGGCCGCCCGCTGGCCGAGGGGGAGTCGTACTACGCCGTCCTGTTCGAGACCCCCGAGGGGCTCGAACGCAGGGACTTCGCCGCGGACACCTGGACCGAGCCTCCTGAGGGAAGTTTTTGCTACTGGCGGGCCCAGGTGCCGGTGAAGGACAAGCCGAGCGGCCCCCTGGTCGTCGACTTCGAGTTGCTTCTCCAGTTGTTCATCCGACTGGAAGAGGCCGACTCGGAGGTCCGCCGGCAGTTCCGGTTCGTGCTCACCCTGCTGCTGATGCGCAAGCGGATCCTGCGTTTCGAGAAGGCCGAGCGCCGGGACGGGCGTGAATACTGGGTAATGCGGCTGGCCAGCGACCAGAGCGAGCACCGGGTGCTCAATCCCCGGCTGAGCGAGGAAGAGGTGGCCAGGCTCAGCGAGCAGCTCACGGCCATTCTGAGCGGCGACGCCCGGACGCTGGAATCCCTGGAGCGGGAGGAAAACCAGGAGGATACGGCCGATCTTCCCGCCGATGCCCCTGCACACGCAAATGGAACAGACATATCGACCCCTGGGGCCGCAGATGCCGGAAGCGAGGGCGAGATTGCTTTGCAGTAGGTCGTGTTCCTGGCGGCGGTTGGCGCCGGTGTTTCTGGCAGTCGCCTGGTGCGGTTGTGCCCCGCAACCCGGCCGGGTGAGTCGCGTCGGCCCAGTGGTCGGCCCGCCCGAGCCGATGGATGTGGTGATCGGTCGGGTGAACCGCAATGCCGCGGCGATGGATTTCCTTCTCAAGGCGGGTGGCGTCTCGGCCACCGGCGAGTTCGAGCGCGACGATCGCCGGGCTTCCTTCCAGCTTCACGGCACCCTGCTTTTCCAGAGACCCCGGAACCTGTATCTGAAACTCGAGCACGTCGGCGGCACGATCGAGGCCGGCTCGAATGAGGAGGAGTTCTGGTACTGGGAGAAGTTCGAGCCGTCGCGGTACCTGTGGGGGCGGCACGAGCAGATGGCCAACGGCTTCGAGGCGGATATCCCGTTGCGGCCGGACCTGCTGGCGGAGGTTCTGGGCCTGGGCGGGCTGCCGACGGACACGAAGGGGCGCGACGGTCCGGCCTTGTGGGTGGGCAGCGACTTTTACGAGCTGGTTTTTGACCATCTTGATCCGACGGACCAGAAGTGCCTCACCAAGGTGATCGACATCGATCGCCGCGAGCCTTTTTTGGTCCGCTCGCTGGTGTACTTCGGCGCCGGGGGCCTGCCGGTCGTGCAGGCCCGGCTGGACGATTACCAGTCGATCGGCGACAGCGGCGTGCTGGCCCCGCGGCAGATTCGGATCGATTGGCTTCCGGACCGCGGCTGGGTGGAACTGAGCTTCACAACGATGCAGCGGTTCGACAATCCGGCGGCCAGAAGCCGATTCCGGTCGCCGCGCGAGCAGGGGCTGGACATCGGCGAATCGCGCCGCGTGGATCGCCCGCCGACGGCGGCCTCCCCGTTGCAACCGGCCTCGCAAAACACGAGCAAACCCGAGGTTCAGGTGACTCGACCGGCGGAGGGCTGACTGTGCAGCAGATGAGCCGATCAGACAAGAGCCCTCGCAGGCCGGCCCGGTTGCCGGGCATTCTCTGTGTGGTTCTCTGCGTTGCCGCGGCGGCGCAAGCCGTGGAGACGCCGCCTGCCTTTCGCGTTCATTCCGCAGGCAACGACCAGGTTCTTTGGCTGATGGTCGGTCAGAGGAATCCGCAGGAAGAGGCGTATTATCACAGCCTCGCGGTGATGGACAAGATGTCCGCCCAGGTGCGTTCCCTGACGCGGATCATGCCCCAGAAGGGCACCATCGGGCATCTGGCGGTCGTCGGGGAGGAACTGCATGTCTTTTACGCCCGGGACGCGCACTTCGGTGAGGACGGGGCTCATTACCGCTACGACCGAGGCGGCGCGGACCGCCAATTGTCGTTGCCCGGACCGGTGATGCCCGCGGCGGTGGCCGGCGAGTCGTCGGGCGATCGGTTGCGATTGTGGGCGGTGGTTTCCGGGGGCACGGCGGCTGCCGTTCGGGCGGACTGGGAGAAGCGGCAGAAAGCATCGACCGAGCCGGCAGAGTCCGCGGAATCCGCCGAGGACACATCGACCGTCACGGCTTCGCTGCCGGCCGTCAGTTCGAGACCGATTGAGGGCCCGGCCGAGTATGGCCTGGTCCGGTATGAAGGGGCCGCCTGGCAACCGGGTTTCGCGGCACCGAGTACCTGTGCGGCCAGCGACCGTTTGTGGCTGGCGGCGGGCCAGAACCGCCTCCACCTGTTATGGCTGGGCCGCCCCGATGATCGCGTGGTGCATTATGCCTGGCGGGAGAAGGACAACTGGGTTTCGGGGCCGGACCTGCCACTGGATCATCCACCCGGGGATGCGTTTGCCGGTGTGCTGAACGCCAAGTTGATTTTCGCCGCGATCCAGGGGGATGCGGCCGGCCCGAGCCCGCCGCGGCTGAGCCTGTGGGTGTGGCAGCCGGGCGGCCCGCAGACGACCGTTGAAGCCCAAGGTGTGTGGTCGAGGTTGCCCGAACCGCAGGTTCCGACGGGTGAACTCCTGAGAGGATCATCCGATGTCGCCCTGTGCGGTTTCCTGGACAAGCTGGTGGTGATGCGGGTCCAGGATGAGCGTCCCGAGTTTGCCTTCTTTTCGCCGCTGACCGGCGGCCCGCCGGACCGGCCCTTCGAGGAGGTGCCGCTGGTCGGGGCGGGGATATCCAGAACCCAGCGCAACGTGCGCGATCTGGTGGCCACGCTGGTCGTGGCCGCCGTCCTGCTGCTGGTGTTCTGGCGTCGGCAGGAGAGCATTGCGACGGTGATTCCGCTGCCTCCGGGCGTCATTGTGGTCGGTCCCGGCAAGCGGGCGGCGTCGGCCCTGATCGACATGATTCCTGCGGCGATTGTCGCCAACGCGATCTGGTTTGACGTGATCCGGCGGTTCGTTCGCGAATCGAAAGAGGCATTCACTTCCGGTCAGAACGAACAGGTCGAGACGCCGGACGCCTTGATCTGGGCCTGGGTGTGCTTCATCGCCGTCTATGTCATCTGGTGCATTGTCTTCGAGGTGCTGTGGCAGGCCACGCCCGGCAAGCGGCTGATGCGCTGCGAGGTGTGCCGGGAGACCGCCGAGCGGCCGAATGCCGTGCAGATCGTGATCCGCAACATCAGCAAGGTTATCGAGCTGATGCCCTACCTGCAGATCTGGCCTTTCATGCTGGTGGTTTTCTTTACCCGGAATCATCAGCGGGTGGGTGACCTGCTCGCTCGCACCATCGTGGTCGAGCACCAGCACGTGGTGGCCGACAGCGGCGAGTTCGACGACTCGCGGGGCCAGGATTGATTCCCTCAGAATCGGCCGTACTTGCGGAGCATTTTTTCCTGCCGGCGCTGGCGGGACCGACGCTTGCTCTCGGATCCGGCTGCGATCACACTCCATAACAGCCTCCAGAGCGGATCGGGGTGGCCGGGGCGGATGAGGTGGGTCCTCAGAAAGCGTGCCCGGTCGGTCAGCGTGACCCGCTTGCAATGGTCGAGGCTGACGTTCAGGCGGGCCAGAGCCTCACACTTCGATTGGGGGGAAGGATGGCGGACGGGGTGCAGGCCGTCCAGGTCCACCAGCAGGACGCGGGGCGGTTCGTTCGCCGCGTGGTTCCATTGCACGAGCACGTTGGGGGCCTTCAGGTCGCGGTGAGTGAAGCCGCGATCGTAGAGGCGATGAATCACCCTGGAAAGGGATGCGCTGATCTGACGCTTGAGCGTGCGCCGTATCGGGTCGGGCAGTTGGCGGAGAGCGACGGTCAGCAGGGTGTCGAGGTCCTGGGTGTGCGGCAGGTACTCGGTGACGATCAGGCTGTCGAGCAGCAGGCCGAACCGCCGCCGCTCGAGGACGGCCAGCGGCCGGGCGGTCGGGATCTGGCGGTGCAGCAGGGCATTGCCGCGTTTCCAGGTTTGCATCGGTCGCGAGGCCCGAAACAGATGAAGCACGCGCTTCCACCATGTACGAGGCATCCATCGCTTGCAGATGATCTCCAGCGATCGGTCCGCGTCGAGGCCGAGCCGACCGCGGCATACCATGCCGGAGTGAGATTCCTTGACCACCAGCCGGTGGTCCGTGGGCGTCACCAGCAGCAGCGGGTCGCGCAGCCATTGTTTCCACTGCTGCGGGGTGAAGGTCATCGAGGAGGCCGGCGAGCCTTCCACCGGGTGTTTGGAGACCAGGAACACGTGCCCGCGCCAGCCCCCCCCCAGGTCGATTCGGGCGAAGTACCGGCCGGTCCGCATGATTCGCCGATCGCGTTTGGCGTACAGCGTCATCGCATGTCTGAGGGCCTCGACGTCAAGCCGGCGCAGCAGTTCCTTCGCATCGCAGTCGAGGCTTCGACCGTGGCTGCTCCGCGGCCGGCACTGCCTGCGCCAGTGAAGGTAGCGAAAGAGAAAGCGGACGCGGTCGGTGATCGGGGCGTGTGTGCGGAACCATTGATTGATCTGGGCGAGGTTGCGGACGACGCCGGTATCGCGCACCGGCCGGCCGATGCGAATGTTGTTGAGATCGACAAATAGAGCTCTCAGGCCGGTGCCGGTGGGCTCAATCAGCATGTTGCCGGCGTGCAGGTCGAAGTGCTCGAAGCCGTTCTGGTGGGCCCGGGCGACAAGGCGGGCGACCGCTTCGATGACCTCGTTCTTTTTTTGTCGCGTGCCGGGCGCCGCCGGATCGAGTGATTCCCAGTAGTCATTGAGGGGACGCGCGCTTGGAAGCCCGAGGGTCACGAGCAGGCTGGTCGGCCGGCGGCCTTGAATCGGGGCGTCGGCGATCGCGATGGGCCTGACGGCGTCGATTTCGTGTTCGGCGGCGTAGTCGGCGACCCGTTTTTCGCGGAGGGCGTTGGAGCCCCGCAACCATTGCCGCCACCGGGCCCAGCGCCGGTCGGGCCGGCCGATTTTGACGAAAAGCTGCGTTTGCGGCAGGTCGACCCGCCAGACCTCCCTTCCGTCGTTGGCCTTGACCTTGGCGGCCTGCGGGTTCTCCTGGAGGTTCAGCCAATCCGGGCCTGATCCGGCGTCCAGGAGGCACAGCCAGGCGGGATGCGCCTGCCAACGCCACCGTCCGCGGACGCAGGAGGCCCAGCTTGGATCGGTTTCAGGTTGCATGCACGGGTCGATCGGGCTCGTCGCTCAAGGGCGCGGACGGGAAGCACTTGTGGAAAGCCGGCGTCTCTTGTTCCCAATTATCTCTGCCGGGCTCCAGACGGAGCCCGCCGGATTCCAGCCACGGGGGATTTTACGTCGCCGAACAGTGTCCTGCAAGGCGTCGCGCGCCTTTCACGGCGCACGGCGGGTGACAGTTTGGGCGGTTTCGTTGCTGGAAACGGGGCAGGCCGAAGGTCGCCCAAAGTCGTGACCCTCAGGTGATATCCCAGCGTTTTTGCCTGGCTTTACCCACATCCTGCTTGTTGGAGTCCCAGCTCGTTGAGTTGAAGCATGGGCATAGCCCGGATTATTCTTTGCCGCCCCCTATTTTACGACCTCCTTGTGGGTTAGCCTACGGCTGTCCAACCACTTAACCCAAGGCAAGGAGGTCATTGATGTCCGCGCAGACTGTCGAGCAGATGTGTTTCGGTTTTTTCTCCCGCCTGCCGATCGTCGTCGAGCCGACCGAGGCCCGGATCAGCAGCGATGTGGGCATTCTACCTTCTGCCCATTCGCCGGTTCGATGACCAGATCGGGTTCACCCAACGGTTCATCGACTGCCTGGACGATCCGCGGAACCCCGATCAGATCGATCACCCGCTGGACGAGATGGTCCGCCAGCGGGTCTACGGCTCGAGGAAACACGCGAATCGCAGCGGTTATTCACCTGA
>DATIKE010000039.1:0-5091 GCA_035477895.1 Phycisphaerae bacterium | reverse complement strand
ACCGGCCAGGTGGTCTTCACCGCCAACGCCGCGGTGGAATGGGTGGCCCAGGGCAAGCAGGTCATCCTGGTGCGCGAGGAAACCAACCCGGAGGACGTCGAGGGCATGCGGGCGGCGGTGGGCATTCTGACGGCCCGCGGCGGGATGACCAGTCACGCGGCCCTGGTGGCCCGCGGCTGGGGCAAGTGCTGTGTCGTGGGCGCCGGCGAACTGCATGTCGACCTGGCCGGCCGATCCATCCAGGTGACCGGCGAGACGGTGCGTGAAGGCGACTGGGTCAGCCTCAACGGCACGCGCGGCGCCGTCTACAAGGGCAAACTGCATATGGTCGCCGGTTCCGAGGACAACCCAAACTTCAAGCAGTTCATGGCCCTGTGCGACAAGTTCCGCAAGCTCGGCGTGCGGGCGAACGCGGATACGCCGGAGGACGCGGCCAAGGCCCGCGAGTTCGGGGCGGCCGGCATCGGCCTGTTCCGCACAGAGCACATGTTCTACGGCAAGGGCGCGGAGGAACCGCTGTTCAAGCTCCGCAAGATGATCCATTCCAAGTCGGTCGAGGAGCGCAAGGCGGCCCTGAATGACCTGTTCGCGCACGTCAAATCGGACATCAAGGCGACGATGGCGGCGATGGACGGGCATCCGGTGACCATCCGCCTGCTGGACCCGCCGCTGCACGAGTTCGTGCCGCAGAGCGAGGACGAGCGCCGCAAGCTGGCCGGCAGCCTTGGCATCTCGATGGAAGAGCTGGCCAAGCGTGCCGAGGCCCTGCACGAGGTGAACCCGATGATGGGCCACCGCGGCGTGCGCCTGGGCATCACCTACCCCGAGGTCAGCGAGATGCAGATCCGGGCGATCCTCGAGGCCGCGGCCGAGCTGATCAAGGCCGGCAAGAAAGCCATGCCCGAGATCATGATCCCGGTGACCTGCGACGTAAACGAGTTGAGGAACCAGAAGCAGATCGTCGACCGCGTCCACGCGGAGGTCGCCAGGAAGTTCGGAATGAAGAAGGTCCCGCATCTGTTCGGGACGATGATCGAGATCCCGCGTGCGGCGCTGAAGGCCGGCGAGATGGCCGAGGTGGCCGAGTTCTTCTCTTTCGGCACGAACGACCTGACGCAGATGACCTTCGGGTTCAGCCGCGACGACGTCGGCGGGTTCGTTCCGGAGTACATCAAGAGCGGCGTGCTCCCGGCCGATCCGTTCCAGACGCTGGACCAGAGCGGCGTCGGCGAACTGGTGCAGTACGGCATCGAGCGCGGCCGGAAAACATGTGCCGGGCTCAAGGTCGGCATCTGCGGCGAGCACGGCGGCGACGCGGACTCGGTGAAGTTCTGCCACCGCGTCGGGATGAACTACGTGAGCTGCTCTCCTTATCGCGTGCCCATCGCCCGGCTTGCCGCGGCCAAGGCCGTGATCGAGGAGATGGCCGCCAAGACCAAGAGCAAGTCCGGCGGCGCCAAGAAAGCCAAGAAGTGATCCCCCGGCGTGGCCAAGCCGCGCCATCCTGCAGGTTGGCCATCATGGCCCGATGACAAACAGAACCGCGACGCCGTGGCTGCGAAGGCGACCACGGCGTCGTTGCTTGCAGGGCGCAGGACGCCGGGTATCCGCGGGGGTTGACCCCACGGAGTCGAGAATAGAAGATGGAGTCGAACGGGCCAGAGACCGACTAGTAACTGTTGCGTGACACCCACCGGCAACGCCCGATAAGCGTTGCACAGATGGAACAGGTATGAGCGATTCCCCCATCCAGCCGGAAGACACCTCCGCGGCCACACCATTGCCGGGCGAACCGCCCGCAGCAGAACACCCGGTTGGCGACAACCCGTCCGTCGAACAGGTCGCCAGCGTGCAGGTGGCATCCGCGCAGGTGCCGTCGGAACCCTCCGGCGGCGATCAGCCGTCCGCCGCCATTCGCGCCGGCACGATCCGCTACGGCAATGTGATCGAGGTCACGCCGGAGGACGTCGTGCTCAACATGGGGGAACAGGTTATCGGGCGCGTCCCGTTTCTGGAGTTCGCCGGACACCCGACGCCCAAGGTCGGCGACGAGGTGTCGGTAATCGTCGAGCAGTACGATCCGAATACGAAAGAAGTCGCCCTGAGCAAGCGCCACGCGGACGAGGTTCTGTTCTGGCAGACAGTCAAGCCGGGCGACATACTTGAGGGCGTGGTCACGGGGATGAACAAGGGCGGCCTGGATGTCGACATCGGCGGCGCCCGGGCGTTTCTGCCGTCGTCGCAGGTGGACCTGCACCGGATGAAGGACATCTCGGTGCTGATCGGCGAGCATGTAAGCTGTGTGGTCAGCCAGGTCGACCGCACAACGAAGGACCTCGTCCTCAGCCGCCGCAAGCTGCAGGAGAAGGAACGCAAGCAGCAAAGGCAGTCGGCCATCGACGCACTGGTCGAGGGCGAGCTGCGCAGCGGCAAGGTGACGAACGTGACCGAGTACGGCGCGTTTGTGGACATGGACGGCGTTGCCGGCCTGGTTCACCTCACCGACCTGAGCTGGGGCCGCATCCCCAAACCCGCCGAGGTCGTCCATGTCGGGCAAGAGGTCAAGGTCCGCATTCTCAAGGTGGACCGCGCCAAGGGCAAGGTGTCGCTGGGCATCAAGCAGGCGACGCCGGACCCGTGGGAGACGGTAGTCGAGCGTTACCCGGTCGGCTCGCGGATCAAGACGAAAGTGGCCCGGCTGGCGGACTTCGGCGCGTTCATCGAGCTGGAAACGGGCGTGGACGCGCTGCTGCCGCTGAGCGAGATGAGCTGGTCGCGGCGCGTGGGCAGGCCCGAGGACATCGTCCAGATCGGGCAGGAAATCGAGGTCCAGATCCTGCGCGTCGAGCCCGACAAGCACCGGGTTTCCGTGGGGCTCAAGCAACTCCAGGAAGATCCCTGGAACACCATCGAAAGCCGGTTCACCGCGAACGGCAAGTTCGCGGGCCGCGTGGTCCGAACCACCGACTTCGGCGCATTCGTCGAGCTTGTTCCGGGCATCGAGGGGCTCGTGCACATCTCCGAGCTGTCGCTTCACCGCGTCAACGCGGTGACCGACGTGGTCAAGGAGGGCCAGGAGATCGAGGTCCGGGTGCTGAAGGTCGACAAGGAGGCCCAGCGGATCTCGCTGTCGATGAAGCCTCCGCCGCCGCAACGTCACGCGGCCGCTCAGGCCGCGGCGCCGGCCAAGCCCGACAAGAAGCGCAAACGCCCCCTGCGCGGCGGGCTCTCATCACACTTCGAGTGGTAACCATTCCGTCAGGACGGCAAAGGCGGTTTCACGATGCGCCCGGCATGCCGGCATCGGAAGCTCTTTCGCCCGACTTCAGCGGTGAGGTAAACCCCTTGCGAGCGCAGATGGCCGCGACGATCTCCCCGAACCGGTCGATGGCGTAGCTGTCCAGCCGCACCCTGGCAGGGACGCCGTCGGAGGTGTAGTGGATATCCACAATGCCCTTCCGCTCAAGGAGGGCCGTATCCAGCGACTGCATGGCGTCGAAGCCGATCTGCCGACCGGCGATGTGCAACCCGTCGTCGTCCAGGACGACCTTCCGTCCGAGCACGCGGACCAGGTGGAACAGGGTGCCGACGGTCAGGACCGCCATCAGGTATCCGATCCGCTTCTGCCATGCGATGTCGTTTTCCGTGGGCTCGCCGTTCATCTCCACCCGCTTGATCTCGGAGACCTTCTCGTCACGGACCCTGAACCAGCCGAATGCGGCGGGGCCGATGTAGCACAAGTCCTGTCCCTTCTGCCAGGTGGGTTCACCAAGGATCGCCCGGACCTCGTCGAGCGTCATGCCCGGCTTGACCTGCTGCAGGTCGGCCAGCATGGCCTTGGGATTGGTCTTGAGGGCCTCGGGCTGGGGAATGCCCTCGATGCTGGCCAGGTACTGCCAGGCCCACTTCAAATTCTTGGCCGGGTAACGAACGAAGCCGTCCACCGCGAACCAGCCGGCGAACAAGACACAGATCGCCAGGAACATCACGATCCTGTTTCGGCGGTCGGAGGAGGTGCCGGACTCAATTCTCATGGTTCTGCCCCTTGCTTGCAGGCGAATGACGTAACATCTTGCAGCCCCGCCGGCTACAGAGACACGGTATCATTCCATGTGGGCCGGGGCAATGCAAGTCCGTCGCCAAAAGCCGGAATCCGGCGTGTCCGTGACAGTATAGGCGGGTCCCGACAGAACCCCGAGCGCCTGCGTGCCTGCCTGTGCGTGTCCGCCTGTCTGCGTGCGGACACGCACAGGCAGGCACGCAGACAGACAGACAGGCCGCAGGCAGGGCGGCCTGGCACGTCGCTGGCGCTTCGGGTTCTGATCACCCGCGCAGACCCAGCCGCCTAAGCTGCACGGACCCGAACCCGGGCGTCCGTGACAACAACGCACCCGCCGATGCCTGTCATACGAGGCCATTCTTGAACCGGCGGGGCGAAAATGCCATAATGGGTGGCTGGAGGGATCTGACGACCGGTAATACACCGAGGACCAGGGAGGCGAAAATGAAATCCAGCCTGGGCGCGCAATGCGACGATTTCTATGCGAGTTGCCGCCTGAATCTGAAGCTCGATCTGACGCTCAGCCGGGAATCCATCCTGCAGTATTTCGAACGAATCCAGCGAGATTGTCCGGCGATGAGGCGGCTGCGCCGGCGCAACGACGGCGCCCTGTTGCTCGGCGAAGGCGAGCCGGACCTGCGGGAAAGCGAGTCGCGGCGGTGGGTGCGGCTGGAGTCGCCGGCCCTGCGTTTCGGTTTTTTCTCCCCCCCGTCGAGCACTGCCTGGAGACAGTTCGGCCGGGACCTGCTTGTCTACACCCCATATTACCTCTCGATTGGCGAGCTGGACGTCGATCACCTGGAGATCACCTACGGCTTCGACATGGAATACGGCGGCAACCACGACCAGCTCGTGGCCGAGACGCTGTACGCCGGCCACCCGCTGTTCGGGCTGCTCGGCGGCGAGGAGTGCCAGCACGTCATAGACTGCCAGCCTTATATCGGCATCGCCCTGACGCCGAACTGCGACGTGCAGGCCCACGTCGGGATCAAGAGCCGCACCAGCACCTGCGAGGTCCGCACCTGCGATTA
>DATIKE010000038.1:0-3324 GCA_035477895.1 Phycisphaerae bacterium | reverse complement strand
GGCAGTTCCTGGGCCGCTGGTGGCTGTTCCATCGTGGACATCTCCAGCTACCTCCGTTTCCAAGGGAATTCACGTTAAACGAAACACTACCAACAAAAAAGCCCCACGCGTCGGACGCGTGGGGCTTTGAGAGGACCGTCTTTTCGGAAACCGATCAGTCGGTCGTCCACCCCACGCGCACGAGGCGCAAACCCAGGCCAAGTGTGCATCCTAAAACCCTGACATCCGACCGGCTGGAAGCCCTGCCTGGCCGGCAGACAGGCGGTCCCACACGGGTTTTAGGATACAGGCCAAGCGGCGTGCCCGCGGCCGGAGCGGTGCGAGGGGGGACGTACTGGACCGAAACCGATTCCATGACAGGGGATGATATCGGCCCAATCAGGGTTTGTCAATAAGCTCATTCCAGCTAGAATGCCCCCTGTCGCGTCGGAGGTGCCCATGAGCAACGTTCTGAATCACCTGCGTCCGGACAATTCCGTGTTGCTGGTCGTTGACGTTCAGGAGAAGCTGCTGCCGGCCATCCACGAGGCGGATTCGGTGGTGGAGTACGCCCGGCGGATGATCGAAGCGGCCAAGGTGCTGAGTGTGCCGATCCTGGCTGCCGAGCAGTATCCCCAGGGCCTGGGACCTACCTGCGCGACCCTTCGCGAGGCGTTTGCTCCCGTGAAACCCGTCGAGAAAACCCTCTTCAGCGGTTGCGTGGCGGGCATCACCGAAGGGCTCAAGGAGCTGGGACGGCCCAACGTCATCGTCGTCGGGATCGAGGCTCACGTCTGCGTGCAGCAGACGGTGCTGGATCTGCTGCGACTGGGTTACACACCGTTCGTTTGTGCCGACGCGGTCGGTTCGCGAAGGCCGCTCGACCGCGACACGGCCGTCGCCCGGATGCGCCAGGGCGGGGCGGTCGTCACCACGACCGAGAGCGCGACCTTCGAGCTGCTCGGCGAGGCGTGCACCGACGCCTTCAAGAAGATCCTCAAGATTGTGAAGTGACATCCGCTCGTCCGATGATCCGGGCGAAGCGGGTGGTCAATGAAGTCTGTCCGGGGGTTATCCCGTCGTCACGCCGAAGGATGTCAGCGCCTGCTCCTCGGTATCGAAGAAGATGAAAAGCTTGTCCAGGCTGGTGATCTTGAAGATCTGCATGAGTTCCTTGCGCAGTCCGCAGAGCACCAGCGTGCCCTTGATCTCCTTGGTCTTCTTCTGCAGCCGAATCAGGATGCCCAGGGCCGACGACGACAGGAATTTGACCTTGGTGAAATCAATGACGATCTTCCGGCAGGCCCGGGCATCGACGAGCTTGTTCAACTCCTCTCCGAGCAGCTCCACCTGCTGAGAGTCGAGGATCGAGCCGTCATTCAGATTCACGACGGTCACGTCGCGCATCTGGTGGGTCAGCAACTGCACTGCGCCGGACATTTCAGATCTCCAAACAGAACACGTTCTTGCGGTGACATTCCAAGGGCGATCACTTGCCGAGGGGATTCGGTCGGAGGGGGTCAAGGATCGAAGGCGATCCCGTAGGCCTCACACCAGCCGATAACCTCTTCCTTAATTGCCTCGTCCCGGTACTCGTACCATTGTTTCTCCAGGCCGAAGTCGCGGATTGCGTTTTTGAATCGTCGAAACGCACCCGAACCCCTGATCACACCGAGCAACCGGTCCCGCACCTTGGGCGTCTCAACGGCAATGCAGAACCGCTCCATGGTCCGGTACTCATCGAGGTTCCACTGTGTGGGCAACGCGATGTAGTCTTCCGATTCGGATATCTCCTGGACATTCGGGGTCGCCTTGGGTTTCGCATCGGCCGGCTCGGCGAATTCCTCCTCGTCTCCGGGAAATTCGAGATCGACTTCCATTTCGTCTTCAAAGACGTGGACAATCTCGCCGGTCTTGCGATTGAGGTAGAGGCTCTCCCCTTCCACAAAGCAGATCGGTTCATCCACAAGTGTCTTCAGTGAAACGCGTGCTGACATGTCCGTTGTTTCTCCCGGGCGGCTGCCCGTTCATTTGCCCGTGGCGCCGGATCTCTTTTCTCCGGATTTCCTTGAGCCAGACGATGCCGTCCGCGGTTTTCGTGCCGGGCCGGTGCCGGCTTTTCGGCCGGGCGGCATGAGGACGACCGCGATCGCCTGGTCGACGTTGTCGACGCAGGTAAACTTGAGCCGCTTGCGGACCTCGGGCGTGATATCGACGAGGTCCTTGCGATTGTCGGCCGGCAGGACGACCTGGCGGATGCCGGCCCGGTGTGCGGCGAGGACTTTTTCCTTGATCCCGCCGATGGCCAGCACGCGGCCGGTGAGCGTGATCTCCCCGGTCATGGCGACATCGTGTCGGCAGGGCCGGCCGGTGAAGCGCGAGACCATCGCGCAGAGCATCGCCACACCGGCCGACGGCCCGTCCTTCGGGATGGCCCCCGCGGGCACGTGCACGTGCAGGTCGTTCTTGGCGATCGTGTCCGGCTCGATCTTCCAGTCCCTGACCCGACTGCGAACAATGCTGAAAGCCGCTTGGGCGGACTCCTTCATGACCTCGCCGATCTGGCCGGTGAGGGTGAGCCGGGCCTGGCCGGGCATCGTGGTCGCCTCGATGAACAGGATCTCGCCGCCGGTCGGCGTGAACGCCAGCCCGGTGGCCACGCCGGGGGCGCTGGTCCGCCGGGCAGCCTCGTACTCGAAGCGCGGCGGCCCCAGGAATTCCTGGACCTTCCTGAGGTTTATGCTCAGGCTTCCCTTTCTGCCGCGGGCGATCCGCGACGCGACCGCCCGGCAGATGGCCCCGATCTCACGTTCCAGATTCCGCACGCCCGCCTCGCGCGTGTAGCGGCCGGCGATCATCTCCAGTGCTTCCCTGGAGAAGGTGAGCTGATCCGGCGTCAGGCCGTTTTCATCAAGCTGGCGCGGCACGAGGTAGCGGCGGGCGATGTGCAGCTTCTCATCGGTGGTGTAGCCCGACAGGGCAATGGTCTCCATCCGGTCGCGCAGCGGGGGCGGGATCGGATCGTTGTAGTTGGCTGTCGCGATGAACATGACCTTCGAGAGGTCAAACGGCGAGTCGAGATAATTGTCGCTGAAGCTGTGGTTCTGCTGGGGGTCGAGCACTTCGAGCAAGGCGCTGGCCGGGTCGCCGCGGAAGTCCTGCCCGATCTTATCCACCTCGTCGAGCATGAAGACGGGGTTGTTGGCCCCGGCCTTGCGGATCTCCTGGAGGATCCGGCCGGGCATGGCCCCGATGTAGGTGCGGCGGTGGCCGCGGAGCTGGGCCTCGTCGTGCATGCCGCCGAGCGACATGCGGACGAACTTGCGGCCCAACGCTCGGGCGATC
>DATIKE010000037.1:0-5817 GCA_035477895.1 Phycisphaerae bacterium | reverse complement strand
GACATCGACGAGATGGCCAACAAGATCATCGCCGTCCTCCGCCACCGCCCGCTGCAGAACACCCTCCGCGAGCACGGCCGCATGGAGCTGCGCAAGCTCTCCTGGGCCGACTCGGCCCGCCAGTGCGTCGAGGTCTACCAGGACGCCATCCGCATGGTCAACGGAAACTGATTGACTGGGAATTGGGAATTGAGAGTGGAGAAAGTTCGCGCGCTCGCCGCTCCGTATCACCCCTGGTTGGCGGGCCGGCTGGTCGGCGGCGTGGTGGAGTCCGCGGGTGCGGCGGCCTCGACGGCGGAGCGGTGGTTATTGCGGGCACGGGCAAACCAGGCCCGCAGTTCCTTCTCGGCCGGCTTGCCCCGCGGGGTGTAATTATAATCCTTCGGGCCGCCCGGCGAGCCGGTCCACTCCCACCAGATCATGCCCCCGACCTGCGGCGCGTCGCCCCAAGTCTCCATGAACGCCCGGTAGCAGTTGCGCTGCTCCTCCAGGCCGGCCGCCGTTGCCTCCTGCTTGTAGTAGTAGTTCCACGGCTCGATGGACGCGCCTTCCTGGCTCGCCCACCCGACTTCCGTGAACAGCAGCGGCTTGCCGACCTCCTTCTGCCAGCGAAGGATGCCGCGCCTGATCGGTTTCCATGCATCGCCGAGCGCTTCCGCCGACGGGCGTGGTTCGGAAGACAGCTTGTAATAACTGGTCATCCCGACCAGATCGAGCTGATCCCAGAACCCCACGACCTTGTAGTGGTCCCAGTTGGCGGAATAGGTGAGCCTGCCCGAATACACCTTGCGGACGTCGCTGATCAGCTTGCGCCAGCGGTCGGTGTACTTTTCGGTGCTGACCAGCTCTGATCCGACCGAGAACACCTCGACCTTGTTGGCCTGGGCCAGCCGGGCGAAGTGCAGAATGAAATCCCGGTATTGTTCGAACCAGTCATCCCAGTTGGGCGGACTGATCACGCCCCGCCATTCGTTGCCCCGCGGGTCGCTCAGCAGAATGATCGGCATGAAGATCACCCGCAGGCCGTGGGCGTGGGCAATCCTGAAAATGTCCTGCCACTGCTGCTCGGTCGGCGTCACCGCCGGGTCGATCTGGAAGGTCTCCGAGCCGGCATGCTCCTGGTACCCGGCATTGCTGATGAGGACGGTGTCGGCGCCCATCTCGGCTATCTCGGGCAACAGCCTGCGGGCCTGCTCGACGGCGTCCTTGGCATGATGGATCTGCCAGGCCAGCCCGTTGTAGGGTTTGTCAGGCGGCGGAATAGGGCGCGGCGAAGTCACCACCTCCGCCTGCACCGTGGTCGGTGTACGACCAGCCTCCGGACCGACGGCAGGGGGTTTCCGATCGCAGCCGGAAACCGCCAGCAGCAATCCCGCCACCGCGACACAGCCACTCCGCCTCGAAAACGCGCTCATGGGGAACCGGTCTCCGCGCCCAAATCGACAGCCAGCGGCCCAAGATCATCCCGATGGGCCATCGGCCGGCCGTCGACCCGGATAGTCAAACCCGCCGGCTCACCCTGCGGGCCGGCGGGCTCACTATTGTACACGATATCGATGAGCCGGTCGCGGTAGAGAACACCTCGCAGGGCAAAACGCTTGAGCCGCCCGGGAATGGGCCGAACACGCACCCACTCGTCGTTTCCCGGTTCGAGGCCCACCACGTGCCGAACGATCAGATCGCAGTACGTGCTGTGGAAGTAATCCGGGCACCCCGTCGCCTCGCCGGTCTCGCCGTGGTTGTACTCCCGCAGCAGTGGCTTCCGCAACTCGCCCTGCGTGAAATGGAGGCGGGTGTACCGCTCAAGCATCTCCCAGAAATCATCCGCTTTGATCTTGTCCTGCCGGTATTCGCGGACGGCGGCCCCCGCCGCGTTTATGGCCACGCTGGTCGCGTGCGGCCAGGTCGGCCCGTTCCACATGCACCCGTGCGTTCGCCCCCCCGCCGCCGGCCAGTGCTCGGGCTTAGGCGTATAGGCCGGGCACTTCTTCGACACCGTCGTCGGCGGGAACGTCGTCCAAAACTCAGCCGGGTCCACCAGGTATTTCAATGCCCCCGTGTAGCGCGGCTCGTCCGGCACCAGCCCAAACGCGAAGGGGTAGAAGCCGACCACTTCCCGCACGCGGGCCATGGCGTCGTCATTCTCGCGGACGGCATAGAAGAACCCGTCCTGGTCGTCCCACAGCTTGGCCAGCGTGGCCTGGCGTATGCGATCCGCCAACTCGACGAAGAGTCGGCCTTCCTCCTGCTGCCCCAGTTCGAGGCAGGCCGACGCCACCGCCCGGGCGTTGGCGTAGACATAGGCCGCGAAGTCCGGCCGTTCGAGGCGGGCATCCGGCTTCGTGTTGTCGTAGTCGTTGAAAAAGAAGAACGCCGGCTGGAACTCCATGCCCGTTGTCCAGTGGTTGCGGGGCACGGGCAGAAAGTCGCGGTCGGCGTCGTAGAACTCCATCGTGCCGCGAACGTCCGCCGCCATCGCCGGAACCGCTGCCTTCAGCCGATCCTTCCGGGGATGCACGGTATACAGATCCCACGCCGCGGCGGTGATCCAGTTGTTGTAGTCGCCGCCCTTCTCGTCCACCCGGGCGGATATGAAATAGCGATGTTTGTCGTCCGGGTTCCGGACGTGATTGAGAACCTGTCCCCAGGCATAATCGCCGTTGCGCAGCCAGCGGGCCTCGGCGATGATGTGCGGCGAGCTGAACGCGATCAGCCGGGGAAAGTGGCCTTCATGCGCGCCCTCGAAGAAGTATGCGTGCGGCAGGTTCCCGGTTTGAGATCGGCTCAGGCAGTGTCGCATCACGAACATCCGATACCACCAGCACTTGACCAGGAACGGGTCGTCGCACTCGAACACCGGGCAGTTCTCGTCGAACCACTGCTGGTACTGCCGCGCGTGATCGACCAGCGGATCGGGGCGTTGCAGCCAGGCCAACGCCCGCTCGTGGGCGACGCCGACCTGCTCGGCCATCCCCGCCGCGACGCGCACCTGGATATGACGGCCGGTCTGCACCTGCACCCGGCGGGTCAGTCGGTCGCCCTCCGCAGACAGGGTGAACTCCGCCCCGCAGGCGGCCACCCACGCCTCGACACCCGCGAAAACGCCCGACCCGATCAGGTTGTCCGCCGCCGCACCGGGGCCGCCGCGCTGCGTCGCAATTCCGCTCGTGCAGACGATCTCACCATTAAAAGGTTCTCCGGACCGGTTGGTGAGCGTCAACATAACGACCCAGACATCGTCATCTGTGATGAACTTCTGCTCGATGACCGCCAGCCCCCCGGCCGCGTATCGCACCTGCAGGTGACTGGGGGCCCAGTCAACGCTCTCCTCCGTCAGTGCCGCTTCGCGCCCGTCATGCAGCAGGGTCAGTCGGATGGGGTCCATGATCTTCGCGTGGTGGATGTAACTGAATTGGCCGCGAATCCCCAGGCCGTGTTCCAGCCGCTCGGTGAAAAGCCGCTGCCCGGTGGGGCCGAACGTGCCGTCGCGCCAGCCCCGGTGGTGCAGCAACCTGATGATGTCAGGCGTCTTGACGATCGGCTGCTGAGCCGGTTCATTCTCCGCGGCCGTCACCGCTGACGTCGCCAGGACTACCGCCGTCAACAAAGCCACAACGCCAAGGGGCTTTCCAGGTTTGCCCCGGGAAGTGCGTACCCGCCCGGTGGCCGCGACGACGAAAACACGGGCCGGCCCGCCCGCAATCCGCCTTAGGGTTTCCAACAGAACTTGTGGGGCCGGCTTCCAGCCGGTCGATCGGACTGGCAAGATACCGGTCCCACACAACGTTGCGTTGGAGTTCCTGAGACCGATGGCTCTCCTTTTACTTGGCATCCGTCAGCCTCATCGCCCAGGCCATGCCGGCCATCAGGTGCCGCTCGAACGTCGCGTTGGTCCACACGTCCTCGCGATGGCCCAACGCCGTGTAGAACACCCTTCCTTTGCCCTCCTCGCGCGTCCAGGCGAGCGGGTAGTCCCCCTCCGGAACCATCTTCTGGGCGGCGAGATCGGTCTTCTCCTTGTCGATGCTCATGAGCACATGGATCCGGTCGCGCGAGAACCGGTCGTGCTGGTAAATCTCGTCGGCGATGACCCACTCGGTGCCGAGCATTTTGGTGGCCGGGTGGTTCTGATCCTCGATTTTAATGGTCACCTTCTCTTTGTTGGTCGGGCCGTGCGTGGTGAAGGCGGCCCCGATCACTTGCGGGAACTCCTCACCCTGGCCTCGCCAGGTGTCGGTCGCCGCGTGGATGCCCACCAGGGCCTTGCCCGACCGCAGCCATTCGAACATGGCTTTCTGGTCGAACTTCGGGTTGCCGCTGGTGTACATCACGATTGCGTCGTACCGGTCGAACTGCTTGGGGTCCTTCAGGTCGTGGAACGACTGACTGAACTCGATGTCGTACCCGGCCTTGGCGGCCCAGTCCTTGAGGTGTTTCTCGGCATAGGACAACTCGCCGGTCAGCGGCCGAACGACTACGCTGTGCCGGAAGCCCTCCGATTCGGTGTAGAAGATGATCCGCTTTTTGGCCGACTTGGCGTCCTCCGCCAGGCAGATCCAGCCCGCCGCCACAACCAACGCCCCGCCCACAACAGCTATCCAAGGTCCGTGATGGATCATGACAATACCCTCAAAAGTCCTGCGAAACCCCGTCCGAGACAGCCCGGACTACAATAGTCACGACGCCCTGCGTACAAATCCCCGGCCAGAACGTGCCCGGGGTTCCCCCGCGGAGCAGACAGCGTACCACCCGCGGCAGACGACTTCAAACCGCGAGGACGGCTCGCGCGAGGGGGTCTTTTCACGGCAGGGCGCCGAGTTTTTCTTGCCATCCGGGCCGGTCTTGAACGATACTATAAGGGTCGATCGGCCTCATGCGGCGCGTCATAGGCGCCCGGTCGACCTGCCCGGCGACTCAAGGATGGGGTCATGAATTCCAAACCGATCGCAGTGTTCGACTCAGGGCTCGGGGGTTTGACTGTCGTACGTGCCCTGCGCCGTCACCTCCCGCAGGAATCCGTGGTCTACTTCGGCGATACCGCCCGCGTGCCTTACGGCATCAAGTCGCCGACCACCGTCGCCCAGTTCGCCGAGCAGGACTGCCGCTTCCTGATGCGCTTCGATCCCAAGATGGTCATCGTGGCCTGCAACACGGCCAGCGCCCTGGCCCTGGAATCGCTGCGAAAGAGTTTCGACCTGCCCATCCTCGGAGTGGTCGAGCCCGGGGCCAGCGAAGCCGCCCTGGCGGCCCGAGGCGGTGGGATCGCCGTCCTGGCCACCGAGGCCACCGTCTGCTCCGAGGCTTACCCCAAGGCCATCCGGGCAATCTCGCCGCACATCCCGGTGACGCAGCAGCGTTGCCCCAGCCTGGTGGCCGTTATCGAGGAAGGCCGCGGCTCCGATGACCCCGTCCTGTTGATGCTGCTCAACGAGTACCTCGACGGCGTGCGGCAACTCGACCCGGCCGTCGTGCTGCTCGGCTGCACACACTATCCGCTGGTGGCCGAGGCCGTCGCTCGACTGATGCCCGCCGCCCGAATCGTCGATTCCGCCGAGGCCACCGCCCAGGCCGCCCGGCAGATGCTCAACGCCATGGATGCCTTGTCCTCCTGCCGAGAGCCCGGTAGACTCCGCTGCTACGTGAGCGACAACCCCCAACGGTTCCGCGAGGTCGGCGGACGGTTCCTCGGCCAGCCGATCCGTGAGGTCACCTGGATTTCCTCGGAGCAGTTCTTTAATGAAGACGCCCGCGCGGCCGACACTCCCGTCGATCCCGACTCAGTGGAGCACACCTTCGCCTGACTTCTCCCCACCAGCC
>DATIKE010000036.1:0-3579 GCA_035477895.1 Phycisphaerae bacterium | reverse complement strand
GCTGCTCCCGCACCATCCGCCGCCAGAATGATTCCTTCTTCGAATCCCGCACCCGCGGCATGCACACCTCCCATCACGACGCGGAGGCATGGTCGCTCAGCACGGCCGAAAAATGAAGATGGGGTTCACCGGACGCTTACCCCTGGGTATCCTGCAGTTCGCCAGCCCCGACTGTTATGGGTGTCTGGTGGATAACGGCTGCAATGCCGTAACGGCGTGCGGCGGGACCTGCGAGCAGGCGTTGTATCAGCACTTCCCGCAACTGAATGCCGAGTAAGCGCTCTCTTGTAGGTCGGGCTCGGCCCGACGTTTCCTTCCGCGCCGGTCACCTCAGCTTCCACGGTGTCCGGTAGTCGTAGGCCAGCAGCTTGTTGGCTTCCTCGTCGTTGGTGAAGCGTTCGGCCTGGCCGTCCCAGAGCAGTTCCCGGCCGCGGTCGTAGGCCACGTTGGCCAGCAGGGTCGTCGTGGTCGAGCGGTGGCCGATCTCCGGTGAGCAGTTGCACGCCTCGCGGCTCTTGACGCAGTCCAGGAAGTTGCGCGTGTGGAGGCTGGTGTCCGTCTGGCCGCTCATTGTGAACGTCTTGCATGCCGGCTGAGTCGTGGCCTTGCTCTGCCGGGAATTGTCCGCGCGGTTCGTCGGGTCGAGCGCCGGGATCTCATCAGCGCGAACGACCTCCGGCACAATCTCGATCTTGCCATGGGTCACGAAGAGCGTTCCCTCGGTTCCCCGGAACTCGATGTGCGAGTCTTTCGCATTGCCGGGCGAAGTGTTGGCGTTGAATTGCGAGAATATCGCCAACGTGCCGTCGGGGTACTCCCACAACGCCTCCATCGTGTCGGGGATCTCGCGGTTATCGCGAATGGTACTCTTGCTTCCCAGGGCAACGACCCGTCGCGGAGCGTCCTGTCCGATCGCCCATTGGATGACATCGAGAAAATGGGTGCCGATATTCGTGAGCTGCCCGCCGGAGTAATCGCGGAACCAGCGGAACCGGTAGAAGCAGCGGTTCTTGTTGTAAGGCACCTTGGGGGCGGGGCCGAGCCACATGTTCCAGTCCAGGCCGGGTGGCGGGTCGCTGTCCGGGGGGGTGCCGATGCCGTGGGGCCACTCATTGGTCAGGTGGAATGTCCGGCAGACGCTGACCTTTCCGATCGCGCCGTTTCGCACGAGTTCAGCTGCCTTGGCGATCACCGGAAGCGATCGCCGGTGAATGCCGACCTGGACGACGCGCTTGCGCTCCTGGGCCACCTGAACCATTCGCCTGCCTTCCGAAACCACCAGCGACAGCGGCTTCTCGACGTACACGTCCTTGTCTGCCAGGCACGCGTCCACACACTGCAGGGCATGCCAGTGGTCCGGGGTGGCGATCACGATCGCGTCGATGTCCTTGCGATCCAGCAGACGCCGGTAGTCGTCGGCACAAAAGGGCGAACCGCCGACCTTCTCGCGGGCGAACTCGACGTAAGGCTGATACACGTCGCAGAGGGCGACGATACGGGCGTCCTTGTGAGGCTTGAACGCGTCGATGAGTTGATCGCCCCGGTTGCCCAGCCCGATGATGCCCAGACGTATCGCCTCGTTGGCCGAGGACTCACCCCTGCCCGGCCGCGCCGTTGCCGCCAGAACCCCGGCCGCCGCGACCCGTGTCGAAAACGCTCTGCGGGATATCAATCGACGCATACTCGCATGGCCTCCTCAACCCATTCCTCACGAAGATACCCCCGAGTCGGCGAACAAGCCAGGCAACGCCCGCCAGCTCGGGGACACGGCAACGAGCCGGTTCCCCATCCTTGCCGCGAACCCGGAGTGCAACAACAGCCGCGGGGTATCAGGTTTTCTGATGTGCGAGCCGGTCGCGCAGGCGGCGAAGACGTTTGCTGCCGCGGCCGGCGATGTAATCCCAGAGGAAGAGCGGCGTTGCCAGACTGAGCCGGGCCATTTGCGGGTAGGTGAGGATCTCGCATTCGTTCAACATGGACAGCAACCTGGCCAGTTGTCCCGGTCGACGCATGAAGCCGTTGCGGATCCGGTTGCGAACCCTCCGCAGGCGTTTATTGTCGAAATCCGGTGAATAGACGCTGCCGTTCGGGCTGATCCGGTAACCGGGCATGCTTTCGACGAGTTTGCGCAACGGTGTGTACTTGTCCACGCGGAGCTTGCTCAATCCGATGCTGTGTACCCCCAGCTCCCTGGCAAAGTCGGCGATCGCAAGCATCTCATCTTCGGTTTCGCCCACATTGCCGTAAATGAAATAGCCGTGATAGAAGAAAGGAAGCCGGCGAAGCACCTGAAATGCCTCACGGACCTGCTCCGTGGTAAAGCCCTTGCCGAGCTGCAGGAGAGTGCGATCGTTGGCCGACTCGATCCCCAGCAGAAGCATGCGAAAGCCCGTGCGATACGCCTTCTCCAGCACTTGGGGATGCCGGGCCGCCTCGATCCGGGCGTTGGCGAAGTAGCGTTTGTCGATTCCCCGTTCGGCGAGCAGGTCGCAGATCCGCTCCACGCGGCGGTGATCGAGGAAAAAGTTGTCGTCGGCAAAGAGGATCATCTTGCCCGGGCAGGCCTCAATCTCGTCGACGACCGACTCGGGCGACCGGGCGACGTAATCCCGCTTCTGGCCCAGCGGGTTGAGGCTGAAAGTGCAGAAATCGCACTTGTACGGGCAGCCGCGCGACCCGAGAACCGTGTCGAACTCCATCGGCAGCAGGCGGACGCCTCGCAGGGTCGGAAAGTATCGGCTGCGTCGCAGCGACCGGTCCGGCGGGGCGATGTCCCCGATCGGCTGAAGCGGGCGGTTGGGGTTGTGAACGATTTGGCCGTTCCGGCGGTAGGATAAACCGAGGATATGCTCCCACGGTCGTCCGTCGGCCAGCTCCTGGATCGTCTGCTCACCTTCGCCGCGGACGACGGCGTTCACGTTACCGCATCGTTCGAGGATGTCTTCAGTGTTGTTGCTCGCCTCGCGGCCGCCGACGATGATCGTGCGATCCGAAGGCAGTTGCCTGATGTACTCGCAGACTTGCCGAAACCGGGCTTTCCAGTACACGCTCACGCAAACCAGATCGACGTCGGCGCGAATGAAGTCGGACATCCTGGCGGGTGATTGGAACCGTTGCTCATGACGGAGATCGATCAGGCTGATCCGGCCGACGTGACCCTTCAAGGCGGTCGCGACATACTCCAGCCCCGTCGGCGGAAAAATGCCGATCCCGGGGTCCTGATCTTTGGGATAGGGGTACAGGCACAACGCATGATGGTATCGAATTATTGTCGGCCCCCGTTCCGCGGTGTCTGCCGCTTTCAGCTCGTGTATGACTCTCGGCGTCCGTGCCTTAACCCGGGTTATTCTTTGCCGCCCCCTATTTTACGACCTCCTTGTGGGTTAGCCTACGGCTGTCCAACCACTTAACCCAAGGCAAGGAGGTCGTTGATGTCCGTACAGACTGTCGAGCAGATGTGTTTCGGTTTTTTCTCCCGCCTGCCGATCGTCGTCGAGCCGACCGAGGCCCGGATCAGCAGCGATGTGGGCATTCTACCCATTCGCCGGTTCGATGACCAGATCGGGTTCACCCAACGGT
>DATIKE010000035.1:0-13881 GCA_035477895.1 Phycisphaerae bacterium | reverse complement strand
GCCCTCGGGTCCGCCTATGCCCTCACGCACCCGACCAGACAGACCGGACTGGCCAGCATGGACGATATAGGTTTACAATGCTGTTCGGCGTTTCCCGGTTTTTGGACTCAAATTTGCCGAACAAAGGAGACACAGCCATGGCATACTCACTTCCCGACCTGCCTTACGACTTCAACGCCCTGGAGCCGTACCTCGACGAGCAGACCGTGCGGATTCATCACGGTAAGCACCACAACACCTATATCACCAAACTCAACGACGCGCTCAAGGGTCATGAGGAGCTGGCGACCGACGATATCGCCGACCTGATGCCGAAGATTGCCTCCCTGCCGCCCGAAATCCGCGGCGCGGCGCGGAACAACGGCGCCCAGCACTACAACCACAGCCTGTACTGGCAATGCATGGGGCCGGCCGACCGGGCCGGAGGCGAGCCCGTCGGGGAGCTGGCCCTGGCCATCCAAAGCACGTTCGGGGACTTCGCCAAGTTCAAGGAGCAGATGGCCAAGGCGGCGGTCGGCCAGTTCGGCTCGGGCTGGGCGTGGCTCTATCTCGACCAGAACGGCAAGCCGGCGGTCTGCGCGACCTCGAACGAGGCCAACCCGCTGATGGCCGGCCTGGTCGAGCACGTCGGCCGGCCCATCCTGGTTGTCGATGTCTGGGAGCACGCTTATTACCTCCGCTACCAGAACCGCCGGCCGGACTACGTCGACGCCTGGTGGAACCTCGTCAACTGGAAGGCGGCCGAGGAACGTTACAAAAAAGCCAAGGGCTGACCCGGCGCATCGCCGACATCCGCGCGGATCGCTTCCCCCCCCTTGCCAAGGGGGGATCCAGGGGGGTTCTAAACGGGTGAGGGCGCTGAACGAGCCCTTCTCGGCCCGGGAGCAGGAGGCGATTCGGACGTGCATGGTCCGGAATCACCCCTTCGGCGGGGAGGCCTGGCAGCGCAGGACAACCAAGCGGCTGGGTCTGATGCATACGCGGCGGTCCGAAGGCCGGCCGAAAAAGGAGAAGATGCGACAGAACTAGCTGCGTCGTGCGTCGTGCAAAGGGTGTTGGAGTCCAGCGGGTGAGAGTCCCGTCCGGGAAATATATAACCGCGTATAATTAAAAGGACATAACAGTCACAGAAAAGGCTGAAGATAGCCGCGGATCTGGTTCTGTCGTTGTTGCATGCTTCGGAAGGCGCGGACGAGGGTTGCGTTCAATTCGACCTCGTCAGGGAAGTAACGGTTATGTGTGGCGGTCGCGCGAGCGTGGTGCCACAACCGCTCGACGGCGTTGAATTCGGGACAGTAAGGAGGGAGGCTGGCCACCGTCCGCCAAAAACGGATAGGCTCAAGCTAAACCACCGCGCCACGTCTCGACTCTACCCAGTTTCGACCACAAGATCGTCATCGCCCTGAACGAAACCATCCGCCTCATGGCCGAGATCGACAAAGTCATCGACGCCCACGGCGGCTGGCCGGGTGCGTTTGCCGTTGCGGAAAAGAAATCAACGTCATCGAAGTGACCACCGGCATTGGGCGAGAAACAGCTTGAGGAAGTCTGCCGGCATGTTCCCTGCGAATGCCGATCAACCACCGCGAAGCGTTCAAGGATACGATGAGCACACGGCGGGCTCAGGGGACGCGGTGTCGCTACAATGATCGCTGACCATCTGGTTTTGCGAGGACGGGCTGTGGAGACGCACGAGCGGTTCGATGTGGTTGTGGTGGGGGGCGGTCACGCGGGGGCCGAGGCGGCCTGGGCCGCGGCGCGCATGGGCCGCGCGACCGCCCTGGTCACCACCGGCGTCGAGGCCATCGGGCGGATGTCCTGCAACCCGGCCATCGGCGGCATCGGCAAGGGGCACATGGTCCGCGAGATCGACGCCCTCGGCGGGCTGATGGCCCTGGCGACCGACCGAGGCGGCATCCAGTTCCGCCTGCTCAACCGCAGCAAAGGCCCGGCCGTCCGGGCCCTGCGGGCCCAAGCCGACCGCAAGATCTACGCCGCGGCCGTCCTCGACCTGCTGCAATCGGTGCCAAGGCTTCAGATCATCGAGGGCATGGTGGATGAGGTGCTCGCGGAGTCGTTCGACGGGACGTCTCCGCTTCGCGCGGCCGGCGTGCGGCTGGCGGACGGCCGCGAGCTGCGATGCGGCGCGGTGGTCATCACGACCGGGACATTTTTGCGCGGACTGATGCACTGCGGCGAACGACAGACGCCCGGCGGCCGAGTCGGCGAACCCGCGGCCGTGGGCCTCAGCGGGAACCTCGAACGACTGGGGCTGACACTGGCCCGGTTGAAGACCGGCACGCCGCCGCGGATCGCGCGCGACACCGTCGATCTGGACCGCCTCCAGACGCAGCCCGGGGACGACCCGCCCACCCCGTTCTCGTTCATGACCGACCGCCTCGCCCAGTCGCAGATCGACTGCTGGATCACCCACACCAACGAGCGCACACACCAGGTGATCCGCGACAACATCCACCGGGCGCCCATGTACTCCGGGCAGATCAAGTCCCGCGGGCCGCGGTATTGCCCGAGCATCGAGGACAAGGTGATGCGGTTCGCCGAGAAGGCGGGCCACCAGATCTTTCTAGAACCCGAGGGCTACGACAGCCCGCTGCTGTACTGCAACGGAATCCCCACGTCGCTTCCGCCGGACGTGCAGGACGCGATGGTGCACACGATCGAGGGCTGCGCCGGTGCCGAGATCGTCCAGTACGGCTATGCGGTCGAGTACGACTGGGTGCCGACCGACCAGATCGACGCCACGCTGCAGACCAAACGGGTCGCTGGCCTGTTCCTGGCCGGTCAGATCAACGGGACCAGCGGCTACGAGGAGGCGGCCGGGCAGGGGCTGGTCGCGGGCGTCAACGCCGCCCAGCGCGTCCTCGGACGCGAGCCGGTCGTCCTCGGGCGCGACGAGGCCTACGTCGGGGTGATGATCGACGACATCGTCACCCGCCCGCCGGACGAGCCTTACCGGATGTTCACCTCCCGGGCCGAGTACCGCCTGCACCTGCGCAGCGACAACGCCGACCATCGCCTCACGCCGCTGGGCCGGCGGATCGGGCTGGTGGATGACGACCGCTGGGCGAGGTTCGAGGCCAAACGCCGGGCGATCGAGACGCTGGAGGCCGAACTCGGGTCGCGACATCGCCAAGGGCGGCCCATTCTGGAGTGGTTGCGCCGGCCCCATGTCCGGCTGAGGGACTTAGCCGGCGACGGGCTGGACCTGGCCGGGTTGGCCGACGACGTGATCCAGGCCGTCGAGATCAGGCTGAAGTACGCCGGTTACCTGGAGCGGGAGGATCGTCTGATCGAGCGGCATAGACAGCTCGAAGCCCGCCAGATCCCCGCGGACTTCGATTTCAAGCGGATCGGCGGACTGCGATTCGAGGCCCGCGAGAAATTCGTGCGGTTCCGCCCCCGAAGCCTGGGCCAGGCGGCCAGGATCAGCGGCATCAGCCCGGCCGACATCGCCACCCTGTCCCTCTACCTTTTGCGACGACGGTGAGACCGAAGGCATCGGAAGTCCATGGCTCGCCGGCGATGTGCGGCCGTTGCTTCGTTGGAATCAGCGACGCCGGCCGATCCAGGCGACGTGGGACTTCAGCGGCCCGCCGGCCAAGGCGTTCACCAACCGCCGATCGGCGGTAATGAACGGGCACGCACGGTCGAGCGCGAGGGCAAGATACAGGCAATCGTAAACGGTGCGACCCGTCCGGACGGCGAGTCTTAAGGCACTGTGGATCAATTCCTCGATAGGCGCGATCTCGATGGGAAGGTGCATGGCCTCGGTCAGGATGAAATCGGCTTGTTCCCGGCTCAACTGGCCGCGGGTGCGCCGCTTCCATGCAACGTTGGCGACCTCCGCCCACAGCAGGCCGGGCGCCAGCAGATGAGGCCGGCTGGAAAACAAAGCCACACACTCCTCCGAGAAATCCTCCTGGAAGTAGAGCTTGGACACCACGCTGGCATCGACGACGCAGGAGGTCACCGTTCGCGATCCTCGCGGATCAGGCTGGCGCTGTCGCTGAACTTGCGGCCAAGACCTTTGCGAATTTGTTCCGCCGCGGCCAGTGCTTCCTCGATCGAAGAGCCGGCGGCTCTTTCGAGAATCAGTTTGGCCTCCCCCTGGAGCGATCGCCTGTGGAGCTTCGCCCGGGCCTTGAGGCGTTGCACGGTCTTGGGATCGAGGTTACGGATGAGAATGTCGGCCATTGAATCAGCCTCGGAAGCCTCCGAATCAGCTCACGGCAGTATGATATCAATATGATATCGGTCGGTCAAGCCGGCGAATGGAAGCTGTTTGGTCCGCCGGGCAGGGGGGATGCCGATCGCGGCGGATCGAGCCTTTCACCCGCGTTCCCGGACGTACGCCGCCCGCAAGGTCTTGGTTGGCACCCAGTACGATATTTGCATTTCCGAAGAATATTCTGTTGACATCAGAAAGCGTCGAATGGTATTGTAGACTGGAGAAGCTGGGCAAGTTGGGCAAGATACAGGCCTATCGGACGTTAGTGCGAATCAATGTGGTTTCACGGACGTCGGAGCCAGTGCAGAGATAGTGATATGGCCATCAAGGAAGTGTACACGACCGGCGAGGTGGCGGACATCTGCAAGGTGAGTCAGCAGACCGTGATTCGCTGCTTCGACAACGGCAAGCTCAATGGCTTTCGGGTTCCGGGATCGAGGTTCCGGCGGATTCCACGGGAATCGCTCCTGGAGTTCATGAAGGAGCACCGTATCCCGCTGGATTTGCTCGATTCCGGGAAGAAGCGGGTCCTGGTGGTCGACGATGACGAGGCCATTCTCGAAATGCTCACCGATCTGCTCGAGCGGGACGGTCGGTTCGAGGTCCGCGTCGCCCGGGGCGGGTACGAGGCCGGCATGGTCACGCAGCAGTTTCAGCCGGACGTGATGGTACTGGATTACAAGCTGCCCGACATCAACGGCAATCACGTGTGCCGTACGATCCGGACCAACCCGCAGTTTTCGCACGTCCGCATTATCATCATCAGCGGCGTGGCCGACCCGGATGAGATCGCCATGCTCAGTGAGGCAGGCGCGGATGACTTCCTGCGCAAGCCTTTCCAGATCGACGAGCTGATCGCCCGTATTCTGCAGCTCGTGCAGGTGTAATCATGCCGTCAGCCACCGGGAACTCGACACGACCAGCCGCCGCCGATCCCTCGCAGATCGAGCTGATCCTCGGGCAGGTCGACGCGTTGCCCACACTATCCCCGGTCGCGACGCAGTTGCTGGAACTCAGCATGGACGAACGGTCCGGCGTGCGGGACCTGGTTCGGCTGATCGAGTCTGACCCCAGCCTGGCGTCGCGGGCGCTGGCGATGGTTCGGCGGGCGGACCGATGCGTGCAGACCGAGTCGGTGGAGCGGGCGGTCGTGCTGCTGGGCGTGAAAACCATCCGCAGCCTGGCCTTGTCCATTGAGATCTTCGAGACCTTCTCCCATCGGCGTGAAAACGAATCCGGGTACTTTGACCGCGGGGGGTTCTGGCGGCATGCGCTGGCCTGTGGGTGCGCCGCCCAGCTTCTAGCCGGTCGGAAAACCGGGGGCGACGGGCCGGCGGTCGGCGCCGAGGAAGCATTCCTTTGCGGGCTGCTCCACGATCTGGGCAAGATTGTGCTCGCAGCCTGTTTCCCGCGGACCTACGACCGGGTGGCCGAGAAGGCCGACACCTGCTTGCTGCCGATCGCCGAGGTCGAACGCGAGATCTTCGGTCTCGACCATACCATCGCCGGGCACAGGCTGGCGGTTCACTGGAAGCTGCCCCGGATGGTCGAGGAGTGTGTGTGGCTGCACCACCAGGCACCGGCCGCGATGCCCAGTCGGATCGAGTATCCCGAGCACGTCCGCCTGGCCCGGACAGCCGACGAAATCGTCCGGCACCTGGGGATCGGGTACTCGGGTAACCACGCGCCGGTGGCCGCTCCGTTGAATCGGCTTGGCGAAGGCCCGAAGGCCCAGGAGGAATGGGATCGATTCACCGGACGGCTGCTCGATCTGGTCGAGTCGCGGGCCGAATGGATCGGTCTGGACAGCCTGTCTTCTCGCGAGATGTTCGAGGAGGCCCTGGCCCGGGCGAACACCCAGTTGACCCGGGCGAATGCCCGCCTGGCGGAAACGAACCGCAAGCTGCAGGAACGCGTGGACTGCTTCGATGCCCTGCGAGTCTTCAAGAGCGCGCTGCCCGACGAGCCGTCGCACGAAGCCATTGCCCGGGCGGGCGCCGAGGCCGCCAGGGCCATCCTGCCGGATGAACCGGTGGCCGTGCTGGCCATATCGAATGCTCGCGAAATCATGATCATGGTCTCCGCCGTCAGTCAGGGAGATCAGGCGTTCCGGCAGGAGCTGTTGCCGCTCGACCAAGCCGGCCGGTTGACGGACGTGGCCAGGCAGTTTGTCGGCTGGGCACCGGCGGAGTTGCTGGGCGACGTGGTACGCGACCGGTTGGCGGCTTTGCTCGATCGGCCGGCTGGTGTGTGGCGCGGCATTCTGTGTCAGGGTCGATGTGTCGGTGCCGTGGTCGTCCAGTCGGAACCATCGGTCGAAGCTCAGCGTTCGCTGGCCGTGTTGTGCGACTGGGTGAGTTCCTGGCTGGGCGGAGTGGAAAGCCGCGTTCTGGCCCATCGTCTCAACGAGGAACTGGCGGAGATGAACCGCCGGCTGGTGGACTCGCAGGCGGAGCTGGCGCGGATTCGGTCGCTGGCGATGGTGGGGGAGATGGCCGCCGGGGCGGCCCACGAGATGAACAACCCGCTGGCGGTGATTTCAGGCCGGGCCCAGATGCTGATGCAAGACGCGCAGGACGAGGCCGCCCGGCGGTCGGCCGAACTGATCGCCGAGCACGCCCACAAGGCCAGCGCGATCGTGACCGATCTCATGGAATTCGCCAAGCCCGCGCCGCCGCAGCCGGCCACCTGGCCGATGGCCGACTTATTGAGCCGTCTTCGCCGCGAATGGTTGGACGGAACTTCGCTCACCGAGAATCAACTCTTGCTCACCATATCGGACGAAGTCCCGGATGTCTGGGCGGATGAGTCGCAGATGCGGAAGTTATTTGACGAGCTGATCCGCAACGCCCACGAGGCGACCCGGGAGAGTCCGAACCCGTTCGTGAAGATCAATTGCTGGCACGATGTGACCGATGAAATGGTCATGGTTCGGGTGGAGGATAACGGGGTGGGCATGTCCTCTGATGTGCTGGAGCGTGCCGCGGACCCGTTTTTCTCCCACCGGCCTGCCGGTCGAGGCCGGGGCTTGGGCTTGTCTCGGGCGATGCGATACGCCGAGATCAACGGCGGGCGCGTCCGTCTGTCGAGCCGGCCGGGCGAAGGCACGGTCGTGCTGGTATCGCTCACGACAGCTCGTCGGAGCTGAGACGCACCCAGGCCGGCACTGGGGCCGACATGGCTGTCGGCTCGGTTTCCGTACGGAGGCGGTCGTTTTTCTTGCGGGGTTTCCGAACGGGGTTCTCTCGGAAAAAACGCGGAAGCCGGTGTTAGTGCGGTATCCGGGCCAGGCGGGTTGTGGAGGCCGATTCCTCTCTTCCTCCTCTCCTCCTCGCTCTCGCGGCTGAAACACCCGCCAGGCCACTTTTCTTCCGAGTGAAAAACCGTTCCCGGTGCATCCCGGCTGAGGGAAGGCGAGATGGGTAGGCGACCGGCCGAGATTCTTCTGATCGAGGATGACAGCGTTCTGGTGGAAATGGCGGAGCAGTACCTCGGCGAGGCCGTCTCCTCGCGGATCACGGTCACATCCTCGGCGGAGGACGCCCTTCGCGAGGAACTCACCTGCCGGCACGACCTGATTCTGGTCGATCTCGATCTTCAGACCGGCGACGCGCTGGAACTGCTTCGGCGGTTGCGGGGGTCGAACCGATGTCCGGTGATCCTGCTGGCCTCGGAGCCGGCGGTCTCCGAGCTGCTCGAGGCCATCCACCTGGGCCTGCAAGACGTGCTGCTCAAACCATTCGGTATGGAGGAAATGGCCGGAGTGGTCCGCCGGGCGATCCGCGCGCGGTCCCGCCGCCGACGCGAGCACCTCCGGTACCGCCGTCTGCGCACTTTGACCGCCCGCATATTGCGCGACCGCCGCGACCTCAAGGAGCGGACCGACCTCATTTGCAAGGACCTCGTCAATGCCTACCGGGGCCTCGCCCGAAAGGTGACCGAGTCGGGAATTCTCACCTGAGCCCGGCCGTTTCTCTTTGAAGATGCTGCTTCCTGAACACATGTCGCTGCCGGCCACTTGACGGCCGGGTAGGGCTGCATGACACTGCTGCCGGGAGAATCCTTCTCGAACCCACGAAAGGAGCCGGGCATGTCCGCCGCCGAGGTCCAGCCTGCCGCCCCCAGGATCAACCGCATTGTGATCCGCTCTTGGCCCAAGATCGTCCTCATGACGCCGACCCTCATCATGGCGATCGTCTGCGGGATCATCATGGCGATGTACGGCGCGCCTCAGCCGGACGATCAGTTCGGCGGCGTGCACCTGGCCGGCCTGCTGTTCCTGCTCGTTCTGCTGCTCAACCTGACGATTCTGCTTTATGACCTCAGCCTGCGCGGATTCCTCATCGTGGTGTTGCTCATCGCCGTGCTGGTGTTGGGGCTGTTTCTGATCGGCACGCGGCATCACGGTGTCTGGCAGGCGATCGGGCGGGCTCTCAGCGTCAAGGTTTATGCCAACCCGGCCTTCTACTTCCTGTTTGCCCTGGTTTTGCTGGCCAACCTGGTCATTGCGTTCATCATCACCCGTTTCCACTACTGGCAGATCGAGAATAACGAGATCATCATCCACCACGGCTTCATGTCCGAGCAGGAGCGGCACCCGACGGCCCGTACCCGCTTCAAGCTGGTGATCGATGACGTGGTCGAGTACGCCCTGCTGGGCAGCGGAAAGCTCGTGTTCTACTTCGGCGACGACGAGAGCGAGCGCGAGCTGACCACCGTCCCCTTCGTGCACTACAAAGCCAAGGCCCTCGACGAGCTTCTCGGCAGGATCGCGGTCGTTGACGGCTGATGGATGCCGGCTCTGCGGTTGCGGCGGGGCGGACCATGCCGGTCTTTCATCCGGCTCGCTGAATGTGAAGCGGCTATTGCGCCTCGGCCGATCCGCAGCGTGCGGCCTTGAACCGGCTGCGAAGGGCCTGTTCGGCTGCGTCGCTCCAGTAGCCGCAATCAAGCTGCAGGAACACCGAGGTGTAGGGCAGGGTCAGATTCGTCTTGAGAATCAGGACGCGAAACAGTCCACCGGTCCGATCGAGCCGGGTGATGATCTCCTCGTGCGGCAATGAGGTCACGGGACGCGAGCCCAACGCTTTGTCCAGGGCTTGGCGGTACTGCCCGATCCCCGGGGCGAACTGCTCCGGCACATGCGGCAGCTCCGCGTCGAGGTAGATCACCGGTCGGACGTGCCTGGTCCCGTCCAGTGCGGCAAGCACCGACTGGACGACCTCGATCTGCCCGGCGTTCGTTGCCACCGTCTCGATGCCCGTGTGGCTCTGGGCCGGGTAGGCCGCGTCGGCCACCACGATCCAGTTCCGATGTCCCAGCAAGGGCAATTCATCCGCCAGCTTCTGCTTCCAGTTCGCCATGTTTCCGTTCCCACGATCGCCATGCCCGGGATACGGCCTGATTTCATCATCCGAACGTACCGTGCCGGGCGGAAGAGACGCATCCAAGGCAGAACGCGGAGCATTCTATCATCGAATCCCACGGCGCGCTCAATTTGACTTCGGCACAAGGGGCTGGGCCTGGAGGCTGGACAAGTCGGCATATAATCGTACAGTGTTTCGCTCTTTGAGGGGGGCCGCCCGGCCCTGGATTGGCAATCGGGGAAGTCTTATTGTGAAACAGACCGGAATCCGCAATATCGCCATCATCGCCCACGTGGACCACGGCAAGACCACGCTGGTGGACCAGATGCTCCGCCAGTGCGGGCAGTTCCGCGAGTCGCAGCTCAAGGGCGAACGCATCCTCGACTCCAACGATCTGGAGCGGGAGCGGGGCATCACCATCCTGGCAAAGAACATCGCTATCCGCTATCAGAACACCAAGATCAACCTGATCGACACCCCGGGCCACGCGGACTTCGGCGGCGAGGTCGAGCGGGTGCTCAAGATGGCCGATGGGGCTCTGCTGCTGGTCGACGCGTTCGAGGGGCCGATGCCGCAGACCCGGTTCGTGCTCCGCAAGGCGTTCGAGTACCGGCTGAGGCCCATCGTGGTGATCAACAAGATGGACCGCCCGGATGCCCGGCCGAAGGACGTCCTCGACGAGATCCTCGAGCTGTTCATGGAGCTGAACGCGGCTCAGAACGCGCTGGACTTTCCGGTGGTCTATACCTCGGCCACCCAGGGCTACGCTACCCTGAATCCCCAGGAGCGTACGGCTGACGTGTACGCTCTCTTCGATGCGATCCTCAAGCACGTGCCCGCGCCCGAAGTGGACGCGGCCGCTCCGCTGCAGATGCTCATCACGACGCTGGACTACAGCGACTACGTCGGGCGGATCGGGATCGGTCGGGTGTTCGCCGGCACACTGCGGGCGGGGCAGACGGTGTCCGTCATCCGCCGCGACGGGCACGTCACGACCGGGCAGGTCGGCGAAGTGTTCGTGTTCGACGGGCTTGGTCGGCAGAAAGTGCGGGAGGTGCAGGCCGGCGACATCTGCGCGGTCGTCGGGATCGAGGGTACCGACATCGGCAACACGCTGGCCGACCCCGAAAACCCCCAGCCGGTGGCCATCCTGCACATCGACGAGCCGACCCTGCACATGACCTTCCGCGTGAACGACTCGCCGTTCTCCGGGCGCAGCGGGAAATACCTCACGAGCCGGCACCTCCGCGACCGCCTGGAGAAGGAGCTGCAGCACAACGTGTCCCTGCGGGTCGAGCCGGGGGTAACACCGGAGGAGTTCAACGTGTCCGGCCGGGGGTTGCTGCACCTGTCGGTCCTGATCGAGAACATGCGCCGCGAGGGCTACGAGCTGGCGGTCGGAAAGCCGAAGGTGATCTACCGCGAGCTGGGCGGCCGCAAGACCGAGCCGATCGAGCTGTGCGTCATCGACGTGCCGCAGCAGTACGTTGGGCCGGTGATGGAACTGATGGGTTCGCGGCGGTCGGTGTGCATGAAAATGGACACCCGCGGCGAATACTCGCACATCGAGTTCACCGTGCCGGCCCGGGGGCTGATCGGTGTCCGCAGCCGGCTGCTCACCGCGACCAACGGCACGGTGATCATGCACCACAACTACTTCGAATACGAGAACCTCCGCGGCAGCATCCCCGGGCGGTCCAACGGCGTGCTGATCGCCAGCGAGTCCGGCCAGGTGCGAGCGTATGCCCTGGACGGGCTGGCCGACCGCGGTGCGATGTTCGTTGCCCCGGGCGAGGATGTCTACGAGGGCCAGATTGTCGGCGAGCACTGCAAGGACAACGACATTGTGGTCAACGTCTGCCGGGCCAAGAAGATGACCAACATCCGGGCGGCCTCGGCGGACAAGACGGTGGTGCTCAAGCCGCCGCGGGTGCTGACCCTGGAGACGGCCCTGGAGTTCATCGACGACGACGAGCTGGTCGAGGTCACCTCGGAGGGAATCCGCTTGCGCAAGCGACTCCTCGACGAGAACAACCGCAAGCGGACCCTGCGGGCGGAGCGTTCGACCGGGTAGAAAATCACGTCAGCGACGGGAGCGGTCGGCGGGCGGACTCCGGGCATTCCACGGGCAGAACGATGATGAAGGTGGCGCCCTGGCCCGGTTGACTCTCGACGTGGATCGTGCCGCCCATCAGGTGGATCAGTTCCTTGCTGATTGCCAGGCCCAGCCCCGAGCCGCTGTGCTCGCGGGTCACCGAGGCGTCCATCTGCCAGAACTTCTCGAAGATCTTTTCCTGCTCCTCGGGCGCGATGCCGGGGCCGGTGTCGGCCACGCTCATGCGTATGCGGCGACGGTCGGCCTCGGCGACGGCCCGGAGCGTCACCGTGCCGTTTTCGGGCGTGTACTTGATCGCGTTGCTCAACAGGTTATAGAGCACCTGCCGGAGCTTGCCGGCGTCGGAGCGCATGACCGGCAGATCCTCATCGACCTCCGATATAAAGGTGAGGTTCTTCTTGTCCACCAGCGGGCGGACGAAGTCGCTCAGGGCCTCGCAGATGTCCTGGACGGCGAGCCGGGCGCGGTGCAGTCCGACCTTGCCGGCCTCGATCTTGGCCAGGTCGAGCAGGTCGTTGATGAGATCCAGCAACATTCGCCCGCTGGTCAGGATGTTGTGGGCGAATCGCGCGGCCCGGGCCTTGTCCATCGGCCCATCGGACTGGGCACTGTCGCGGAGCAGGTCCCCGAAGCCGATGATCGAGGTCAGCGGCGTGCGCAGCTCGTGGCTGACATTGGCCAGGAACTCGCTCTTGAGGCGGTTCGATTCGTAGAGCGCGACGTTGGTTTCGGCCAGCTCGCCCAGCCGGGTGTCCAGCGAGCGGTTGATCGTTTCAAGCTCCACCCGCGCTCGCTCAAGCTCGGTGAGCATCGCGTTGAAGGCGTCGCCCAGTTCCTGAAACTCGTCGCCGGTGGTGATGCCGGCCCGGGCGTTCAGATTTCCTCCGGCGATGTCCTCGGCCAGCACGGTCAGGTCCCGCACCGGCGCCAGGATCAGCTTCTGAACGATCAGGTAGAACACAAGCATGGCCAGGAAGCCCGCAAGCACCCCGGCCAGGCCGATCATCACCCGCGTCCAGAGCAGGACCTCGTCGGTGTCCGGCGCGTCCAGACGCACGTCAATCAGCCCGATCAGCGGCTGCCGGCCCGAGCCCGTGTCCTCGCCCCGGACCGCCAGTATAAAACGGTATATGGTGGGACGCCCCGAAGGGTGTTCCGCACGCGGAATCTCGTTGAGCGACGGGTCCTCGGTCATCCGTCGGACCGCGTCGCGCTGGAAGTCGTCCAGTGCCGCGCCGGGCGGAGTGAGCACCCTGGCCAGATGAATGAGCGTTTTCTCGCCACTGGCCTGCAGGCGATCGCGCTCTTCGGCGGGCAGTCGGTCCCACGCGCCGACCGCCGCTTGTACGAATATCGGCAGGCCGACGTAGCGATCGAGCCCCTTCATCTGCTTGCGAAGAAGGCCGCCGGTCGCCAACAGTTTGTCGCGAAGCTTCTGCCGGGCAAGCCAGATCGCGCCGGTCGGCAGTTTGATGAACCTGGGCTTGGTTGATGGCAGCTTAAGCGTCAGCGAATTGGCGTCCCACCAGCGGTCCAGCTGGGCCTGCTGCTGGTCCCAGTCCTCGCTGGCCGGGTAAAGCTGCGCCCGGGCCAGCACCGCCAGGTGTCGGGCCCGCTGGACCTTGAGCTGGTGCACGAAGCTCTCCATCGACCGCCACGGAACGAACAGCGCTGAGGCGATGATCAGCACCACCGCCAGGGCGAAAAGCAACCGGCACTTGGACGCCAGCGAGACCTGAAACATTCGGGTCGCGTTCATCGGCCGCATTGTAACCGCGGCCGCGGGGGGATGGTAAGAGTGCGACCTGAAACCCAATGTGGGACCGGCCTCTTGCCGGTCAAATGACCGGCTGGAAGTCCGCCCCACACAGTTTTGGACGTATTCAAGGCGACCCGGCACGGTGCATACGAGTCCGGGACTTTGGCACCTCGGGTGGGCGTCAATAACGGGGACGGCCTCTCCGGATGCAACGAAGGCGGGGGCGTCTTCCGGCGATTTCGCGATGGTGTTGAGGCGTCAGCTCACTCGCCGCACGGCGCCGAGGTCGAGGGCTTGGCCGGGACGATACCTCGCAACTGAAGCCACGCTTCGCACAGCCGCGGCCAGACGGAGAGCACCGGGTCGTCCGGCGCCAGGCCGACGCCGTGCC
>DATIKE010000034.1:0-2804 GCA_035477895.1 Phycisphaerae bacterium | reverse complement strand
GGTCCTGAGGTGCCGGTCGCTTGCGCTCCCGGTTCTGAGGTGCCGGTCGCTTGCGCTCCCGGTTCTGAGGCGCCGGTCGCTTGCGCTCCCGGTTCTGAGGTGCCGGTCGCTTGCGCTCTCGGTTCTGAGGTGCCGGTCGCTTGCGCTCCCGGTTCTGAGGCGCCGGTCGCTTGCCTGCCTGCGGCAGGCAGGCGCTCGCGGTTCTGGAGGGCCTCGACCGTGTTGATCCGGGGCCGCCATCACTCGACGGTGACGCTCTTGGCCAGGTTGCGGGGCTTGTCGACGTTGCAGTTGCGCAGGACGGCCGCGTGGTAGGCCAGCAATTGCAGCGGGATCACGGTCAGCAGCGGCTGGAGCGGCTCGGGCGCGTCGGGCACGTGGAAGACGTGTTCCGCGAGGCGATGGATTTCGGTGTCGCCTTCGGTGGCGACGGCGATGACCCGCCCGCCGCGGCTGCGGACCTCTTCGATGTTGCCCAGCACTTTGTCGTACTGCTGGCCGCGGGTCGCGATGAAGACCACCGGCATGCCCTCGTTGATCAGGGCGATCGGGCCGTGCTTCATCTCCGCGGCGGGCATGCCCTCGGCATGGATGTAGCTGATTTCCTTGAGTTTCAGGGCCCCTTCCAGGGCGATCGGGTAGTTGTAGCCGCGCCCGAGGAACAGCCAGTTCTCGCGGTCGATCAGCGTCTCGACGATGTCGCGGATCTGGTCGGACTGCTGAATGATCCGGCCGACCTGCTCGGGGATTCGAGCCAGGGCGTTGATGAGTTGCCCGGCCGTATCCTGCGACAGGAAGCGGCGCCGGCCGAGGTGGATGGCCAGCATGGTCAGGACCGTCAGCTGGGAGGTGAACGCCTTCGTGCTGGCCACGCCGATTTCCGGCCCGCAGTGCAGGTAGATCCCCGCGTCGGTCTCGCGGGCGATGGTGCTGCCGACGACGTTGACCACGCCGAGGGCCAGGGCGCCCTTCAGTTTGGCCTCGCGCACGGCGGCGAGGGTATCGGCGGTCTCGCCGGACTGGCTGATGGCGATGATGATCGTGCCGTCGTCGATCAGCGGGTTGCGATACCGGAACTCGCTGGCGTATTCGGTCTCGGCCGGCATCTTGGCGATGTCCTCGAAGAGGTACTCGCCGACGAGCCCGGCATGCCAGGCGGTGCCCTGGGCGGTGAAGACGATGCGTTTGGCCCGGGCCAGGGTCCGGGCGTGCTCGGCGATGCCGCCCAGCACGATCTGCCCCTCGCGGAGCTGCAGCCGGCCGCGCAGCGTGGTCGCCAGCGATTGAGGCTGTTCGCAGATCTCCTTGGCCATGAAGTGCTCGTGTCCGCCGAGCTCGATCTCCTCCAGCGAGAACTCGATCTCGTGGACGTTCTTGGTGACCGGGACGGCGTCCAGCGTGGTGGTTCGGAACCCGTCTCGGGTGCAGACGGCCATCTCGCCGTCGGCCAGGTACACGGCCTGGGTGGTGTGTTCGATGATCGCGGACGCGTCGGAGGCGACCAGGCACTCGCCGTCACCGACGCCGATGATCAGCGGGCTGCCCTTGCGGGCGGCGACCAGCACGTCCGGCTCGTCGGCGCTGATCACCGCCAGCCCGTAGGTCCCCTGCACGTCGTGCAGGGCGTCCCGGACCGCCTGCTCGATATCGCCGTGATAGCAGTAGCCGATGAGCTGGGCCAGCACCTCGGTGTCGGTGTCGCTCCGGAATTCCACCCCCTGTCGTTCGAGGAAGGTTTTAAGAGTACGATAGTTCTCTATGATGCCGTTGTGGACCAGGGCGATCCGGCCGGTCCGGTCGAGGTGGGGGTGGGCGTTCCGCTCGGACGGCGCGCCGTGGGTCGCCCAGCGGGTGTGGGCGATCCCCAGGGTGGAGTCGGCTTCCGCGGTCGGGAGTTTCACCTGGAGGTTCACGATCCGCCCGACGGAGCGGGTCACGCAAACCCGGCCCTGCCGGAGCAGGGCGATGCCGGCCGAATCGTATCCCCGGTACTCCAACCGCTTCAGCCCCTCGATCAGGATCGGGCGGGCGTTCTTATGTCCGATATAACCGACGATGCCGCACATGAAACACCTCGCGCGGGGGTTGTATGCGGAAGTATAGGTCACGGGCCGGGGCCGCGGCCCCGCACGATCCCCAATTGTATCGACCAACCGGGCGGGGGGGATTCGTTCCAGAGAGGGCAAGCGGCCGAATCGACTTTTCGCATGGGCGCCGCTAAATTACTCGGCCGCAAGGAGTAACACATGACCCAGGACCGTGGACACCTGATGACCGAACGGGTCAACGAGCGATCGCGCGGGATCGACCGGATGTCGGTCGCCGAGTGCGTGGACCTGATCAACAGCGAGGATGCCCAGGTCGCCGCCGCCGTGGCCGCGGCCAAGTCCGATATCGTGCGGGCGATCGAGCTGGTGGTGGCGGCTTTCCGGGCCGGAGGCCGGCTGATTTACGTGGGAGCGGGCACCAGCGGCCGCCTGGGCGTCGTGGACGCCTCCGAATGCCCCCCGACGTTCCTGACCGACCCCCAGATGGTCCAGGGCATCATCTCCGGCGGCGACCGGGCGATGTTTCGCTCGGTCGAAGGGGCCGAGGACGACCCCGAAGGGGCGGTACAGGTGCTTGCCGAGCGGCATATCGGACCCAAGGACGTGGTTTTCGGCATCGCCACCGGCGGGACCACCCCCTTCGTGCACGGGGCCGTCCGGTACGCCCGCCAGGCGGGGGCCCGGACGGTTTTCTTCGCCTGCGTGTCCAAGGACGAGTGTTCCGACGAGGCCGAAGTGTCCATCCGCGTGCTGGTG
>DATIKE010000033.1:0-13914 GCA_035477895.1 Phycisphaerae bacterium | reverse complement strand
GTCGTCCCGCGTGTCGTGCTGGGGCGGGCGGCGTCCGGCATTTCCTGCTGGGTGCTCGCCAAGGCGTCGCTCGCCTTCTTCGGCGTCACCTGCCTGCTCTTCAAGTGGGTTCCGGAGAACCGCCTCGGTGAGTTCGCGTTCGCCTACGCGGCAGGGCATTGGCTGGTGGCCGCGGGCGTGCATGCGTTGCGCCGGCGGCGGGATCCGCTGATCGCCAATCTGCTGGGCCTCGGGGCGATCTATGTGACGTTGGCCATCCCGCTCTATTACTCGGCCGACAGCCTGGCCATCGCGTGGTCCGTGCAGGCCCTGGTTTTCACCTGCATCGGCATCTGGTACGCCCGGTGGCGCACACTGGCCAGCGCGGCCATCGTGTTCGCCCTGGCGGTGTTCTACACCCTGTCACACGACTGGTGGGACACGGAATGGCGCGGCGAATGGGGCTGGTTCGATGTCCGTTTTGCCACCATGGCCATTGTGGCCGCCACCCTCGGATTGGCCGGCCTGGCCTATCGCATCGGCCGGTCTCGGCTGGCGGACCTGGCGGAATGGGGTTCACCGAGAGTTCCATTTGCCTGGGTGGTTCTCGGCAACGCGGTTTTAATCCTGGCTGCGATGCACCAGTTTCTCGATAACCACCTCGCGCTGGCCTGGGCGGCCAACGCTGTCGTCGCCGCAGGTCTGGCCTGGTGGAGACGGCATATCCTGGCCGGCTGGTTCGCCCTCGTGGCATTGGTTCCGGCGGTCTTGCGATTTCTCGCGCACCAGTGTGCGAACGTCAAGCCCGAGGTCTGGCAATGGGATATCGATATCCGCTTTGCTCAGGGATTGCTGGTGGTGGCGGGAATCTGGCTGGTCGCGTTCCTGGTCCGGCGGCGACTGCGCTGGGAGGACCTGCCGGAGCGATCGACGGTCGCGCTGCTGGTCGGCGATGCCATGCTGTGTGTCGTCTTTGCCCTGCAGTGGGAGCATCAGACGCTGACGGCCATGTTCGCGCTGAATGCGCTGGCGTTGTCGGGCTTTGCCCGTTGGCGGAACCTGCATGGTCTCGCATGGGCAAGCGTTCTGGCGTTCGCGTTGACCGCTGTTCGCTGGTTGGGCTGGGATTATGGCCGGGACGAGGTGCTCGCCGCCGCGCCGCCGGTGCTCGTATCTTTCGCCGGCGGCGCGGGCCTGGTGGCGGCGGGGTGGATGGCCGCTGCGATTCTCCGCGGGCGGTGGGGCGGTGTGGTCGCGACCGTGCTCGGCCTGGGGATGAACCTCGTCTTGCTGGCGGTCATCGACGCCCAGTGGGATCGCTACGCCATGCTGACGCTCTGGGCGGTCGATGTGGCCGTCCTCTGGGCGATCGGCTTCCGGTTCGAAAGCTGGGCAAGCCGAGCGGAGGCTTTTTTGTTGTGGGTGTTCCTGCTCGGCGGGTGGATCGTGTTCAGCGGGTTTGCGTGGCAGGGCGAGCTGGCGGATTTCACGGTGCTGCTTAATTCGCGCTTCGGTTCACTGCTGCTGGTCGCACTGATCGGCTTCGCCGCGAGTTGGGCATACCGTGTGAAGCTCGGGCGGCCTTCTTCGCCAACCCCCCAATCAATGACGGTTGTCCAGATGCTCCGGCTGTCCCCCGGGGAATTCGTCGCGGCCGTGCCGAACACCGCTGTGAGCGAACGAAACGGCGACTGGTCGTGTGCCGTGCTGGCCAATCTGCTGCTGGTGACCGCCCTGACGATGGAAATTCTCACCCGCTTCGACCGGTATCGGTTCGAGGGCGATTCGCCTTTCGAGAACTGGGAGATGGCCCGGCAGGCTGCATTGTCGATCCTCTGGACGGCCTACGCGGCCGCGGCGTTCATCGGCGGTTTCGTCCTCCGGTACAAGCCTGTCCGGCTGCTGGCCCTGATCAGTCTGGGGCCGATCCTGGCCAAGGTCTTCCTGGTCGACCTGCGCGACCTGGAAGTCATCTACCGGGTGCTGTCGTTTGCCGTGCTCGGCGTGGTGTTCATCGGGATCAGCTACCTGTACCAGCGCTACGCCCGGCGGATCGCCCCCGACGTTCCATGAAAAAGCTTCTCGTCCAACCGGGGTCGAGCGTTTGACTGAAATCGGTTACACTCCCGGCCGGCCGTAGAGCATCCCTTATTCTCAGAAAGGAGTTCGACGATGACCGGATCGCCAGTTTTGCCGAAACGTACGGTTGGGCTGACCCTGTTGCTGAGCGTGTTCACCCTGCCGGGAGCCGCCTGGGCCGACAAACCCTGCTCGCCCGACGGGCCGCGGGACGTCGGCAACCGCCGCCAGCTTTTCATCGACAACCGTTTCATCGCCGACGCGTTCAATGTCGAGCTGTTCGTGCATCGGCCCGTCAAGACAGGCGAGATGACCATCAATGTGGACAAGCCCTGGGAGGTCGGCGGCATCGGGCCGTACAGCAGCGTTCTGCAGGAGGGCGATACGTACCACATGTGGTACCACGCCATGACCAGCGTTCAGTGGCACATCGACAAGTTCGCCGGCGCGATCTGCTATGCCCGCTCGAAGAACGGCATCACCTGGGAGAAGCCGAACCTGGGCGTCGTCGAGTTTGACGGCGGCAAGGACAACAACATCGTGCTCGGCCAGGGCGCCGGCGGCGTCAGGATCGGCCAGGACGGCGGCATGGTGTTTATCGATCCCAACGCGCCGGCCGACGAGAAATACCGCATGTTCATCGCCCACAAGGAGTCGGGCAATGGACTCCACATCTTCTCCTCGCCGGACGGCATCCGGTGGAAGCTGACCCACAAGTCGGTGCTCACGTTCCGCCCGGAGACCCGGGGCCACCATCTCGATTCGCAGAACGTGCTGTTCTGGGACGACTCAATCGGGAAGTACGTGTTCTACGGGCGGCTGAATCTCGGGGTCGGCAACACGCAGGCCCGGGCCGCCGGCTCGCAGGGCCGTTCGATCGCCCGCGGCGAGGCGTCCGATCTCAAGAGTTTCCCGGTTGTCCAGGACATGCCCATCGTGCTCTATCCCGACCGGTTCGATCTATGGCACGGCCAGACCGCGGTCGTCGACTACTACATGAGCGCGGCCGTCAAGTACCCCTGGGCGGCAGACGCCTACTTCATGTTCCCGACAGCCTACTACCATTACATCGGCGGCGTGCTGCCGGAGTTTCCCGACAAGGTGCCGACCAACGCCGGCCCGCTGGACACGCAGTTTGCCGCGAGCCGCGACGGCATCATCTGGAACCGGTATGACCGTCAGCCTTTCGTGCCCCTGGGCATGAAGACCGAGTTCGACTGGGCCAACACGCGGACGATCCACGGGCTCGTGTCCAGCGTCGACGGACGAAACCTTTATATGTACTACCGCGGCGGCGACTGGCTGCACGGATGGGACCGCAACGAGGAGAACAAGGCCCTGTTGAGCGGCGCCGGCCTCGGGGCGGACAGGAACATCGCCGTGCTGAGCCGCGTCGTGCTGCGAATGGACGGGTTCGTCTCCGCCCGCGGCGCATACACCGGCGGCTCGTTCCTCACGCCGAAGCTGAAGTTCAGCGGCTCGAAGCTCGTGCTGAATATCGACACCTCGGCCGCCGGCGTCGCCAAGGTCGAGATCCTCGACGAGAACGGCCTGTGGATCGAGGACTTCAGCCAGGACAAGTGCGACCTGATCCACACGGCCAACGATGTCAACCGCGTCGTCTCATGGAATGGCAACAGCGACCTGAGCAGGCTGGCCGGCAAGACGGTACGCCTGCGGTTCTTCCTCACCAACTGCGACCTGTACGCGTTCCAGTTCAAGGACTGAGTTGCGGTCGAGGAGAATCAGGTCGGCGTGGCATGGGCGCTTCGCCGTGGCCGGCGGTAAGCCTCCAGTGCGGCCGGGAAACAGGCCAGGGCCCGCTCGAGGATGCCGAGGCAGCAGGCGATGGTTATGCCGTAATTGGTGATCGGCACGTTTGCCTGCCGGCAACGCAGGATGCGCGCGATCACCTCGCGGCGGTTGGTCATGCACGCGCCGCAATGCACCACGAGTTTGTAGCGCCCCGGGTCGGCCGGGAAGTCGTGGCCCTGCACGGTTTCGAATTCCAGCCGGCCGCCGACGTACTGCGTCATCCAGCGCGGGATCTTCACCCGCCCGATATCGTCGCCGATCGGATGGTGCGAGCACGACTCAGCCACCAGCACGCGGTCGCCCGGCTTCAGCGAGTCGATGGCTGTCGCCCCGCGGACGAACTCGACCAGGTCGCCCTTGAACCGGGCGAACAGGATCGAGAACGAAGTCATCGGGATGTCGTTCGGCGTGTCGCCGGCCACCTTGAGAAACGCCTGCGAGTCGGTCACGACGAGCGCCGGCGGGCGTTTGAGGCGGTCCAGCGCGTCGCGTAGCTCGCGCTCCTTGACGACCATGCAATAGGCGTCGTGGTCGAGCGCGTCGCGTATCGCCTGGACCTGCGGGAGGATCAGCCGGCCCTTGGGCGCTTCCATGTCGATCGGCACGACCAGCACGACCAGCTCGCCCGCAGGCACCAGGTCGCCCAGGATCGACGGCGTGTTGATGAAGTCATCGGGGGCCGAGCGGATCAGCGCTTCGCGCAGATCCAGAACGCCATCGCCTCGTGATGCGGCGGTCTTGATCCACGGGATTCCCCTCGTCTTCAGTCGGTCGAGCACCGCGGCGTCAGGATCGGCGAGATCGACCTTGTTGAAGACGACGATGGCCGGAACCTTGCGGCTCTCCAGTTCCGCGAGCAACTGCTCTTCGAATGTTCCCCAGACACGACCTTCGCTGACGATGATGCCGACCTCCGTGCGATCGAAGATCTGCCGCGTGCGCTGGATACGTATCTCGCCGAGATATCCCTCGTCGTCTATGCCGGCCGTGTCGATGAACAGCACCGGGCCGATCGGCAGCAGTTCCATCGGCTTCTCGACCGGGTCGGTGGTCGTGCCGGCCACCTCGGAGACGATGGACACGTTCTGCCGGGTCAGCGCGTTGAGCAGGGAGGACTTGCCGACGTTCCGCCGGCCGAACAGCCCGATGTGCAGCCGCATGCCCTTGGGGGTGTTCTTCATGGCTTCGACTCCCGCCGAGGAAAACCCAGTCGCGTCCGCACTCAGAAGTGCAGGTCGCGCTGGTCGGTGGTCCGGATCTTCTTCAGGCTGTCGATAAGGCGGTTTTTGATCGCACCTTCCGGCATCTTCGCGACTTCTTCGGCAACAAGCTTTTCGCCGACCGCCCGTGTTTCCGGAGAGGCGTAGTCGATGAGAAACTCCATCAGCGTGCTCATGGCGTTCGGCGTGCAGAACTTCTGGATGAACCCGGGGATCGCGAACTCCATGAAGTGCTCGCCGGTCCGGCCCAGCCGATAGCACGCGGTGCAGAAGCTCGGAATGTACCCGTCGATCAGCAGCTCGCGCATCACCGCGTCCAGCGGCCGGATGTCGCCCAGCTCGAACTGCTCGCGCTCCATGCACTGGGCGTCGCCCGCCTCGGTGTAGCCGGCGATTTCGATCCTGCTGCCAGCGTCGATCTGGGATACGCCGAAGGCCATCACCTCGCGGCGAAGCTCGGCCGGCTCGCGGGCGGTGCAGATCAGGCCCGTGTACGGCACGGAAAGCCGCAGGATCGCGATCAGCCGCTTGAAGTCGTGGTCGCCGACGAGGTACTTCGGATCGAGTTGCACGCCTGAGGCGGGCCTGAGTCGCGGAAAACTGATCGTGTGCGGGCCGACGCCGTAGCGAGCTTGCAGGTCCAGGGCATGCGCTACCAGCCCGAGCACCTCGAATCGCCAGTCGTACAGGCCGAACAACGCCCCGATGCCCACGTCGTCGATGCCCGCCTCCATCGCCCGGTACAGCGCATCGAGTCGCCAGAGGTAATCTCCCTTGCGCGTCCCGGCCGGGTGGCAGGCGGCATACGTGTCGTGATGGTATGTCTCTTGGAACACCTGAAACGTGCCGATGCCGGCCGACTTGACCACGCGGTAACTTTCGTGGTCCATCGGGGCGGCGTTGATGTTCACGCGGCGGATCGCCCCGTGCCCCACCCGCACCGCATACACCGTCCGTACCGTCTCGGCGATGAACTCGGCGTCGTACCGCGGGTGCTCGCCGAATACGAGAATGAGCCGTTTGTGCCCCCGGGACTCCAGGGCTTCGACCTGTTTTCGGATTTCCTCGCTGTTCAGCGTTCGGCGGATTGCCTCGCGATTGGACTTCTTGAACGCGCAGTACGCGCAGTCGTTCACGCAATCGCTACCGATGTACAACGGGGCGAACAGCACGATGCGGTTGCCGTACACGTCGCGCTTGAGTTGCCGGGCGGCCTCGAAGATCATCTCGACCGCCTCGGGTGAATCCGCGGCCAGCAGGTCGGTCGTCTCGGCCACGGTCAGGTGCTGCTTGGACAGGCTCTTGGCGAGGATGTCTCGCACACGGTCCGTTTCCGGCCGCGCACGGTCAAGCATGTCCGCGATCCGGGCGTCGTCGATGAAATCAATCGCCCCGTGGCTCAGCGGCATTTCTTCAAGGGCACGCATATCAGGCAACCCCCTCACGCTTACGCGCCGCGGCGCCCGCGAACCGCCGGTTCGGCGAATCCCCCCGTCCCGTGCCGATCGTCCTGCCGATTCCCAGGATTCGCCGTCGCAGGCAGTGGTGGCAGCTCTCGGCCGTCTCCTGCACGCAAGCCTTGGCCGGGTAAATCTCATAGAGCGCCCGGTACTGCATGGGCGTCAGGTTCGGCATCACGATGTTCGCCCCGCGCGTGAGTCCGATCTCCCGCCCGTTGAACCGGTTCAGCGTTGCCAACGCGGTAGTGCTCGGGATGTTCGCCCGCGGGCACACGATCCGTGCCAGTGCTATGACTTTATAGGTGACGTCCTCGGTGTTGGGTACCTGCTCACCAGGCGGGGCGAGCAGTTTTTGCATGTCCTGCCCGAGTGGCGTGGCCGGGTGCGGCAGGAAAGGCCCCACGCCGATCATGTCCAGATCGAGGTCGGCGAACAGCAGAATGTCGTTCGCCAGATCGTCCCATGTCTGCCCGGGAATGCCGATCATCACCCCGCTGCCAACCTCGTAGCCGAGCGACCCGAGTGTTTTCAGAATACCCACGCGATCCGACCGCTTGTGCGACGCCGAGGGGTGAATTCGCTCGAAAAGCTCCGGATTGGACGTCTCAAATCGAAGCAGGTAACGGTCCGCGCCGGCCTCGCGCCACAGCCGAAGCTCTTCGTCGCTTCTTTCGCCGAGGCTGAGTGTCACAGCCAGCCCGGATCTCGACCTGATGGCCCGGATCAGGTCGGCCAGCCCCTCCGGGCGGATCCCCGGATCCTCACCGGCCTGCAGTACGACCGTACCGTATCCGAATCGAGCCGCCTGGGCGGCGCATTCGAGGATTTCAGCTTCCGTCATGCGATAGCGCTCGACCTCGCGGTTGTCGCCGCGGATGCCGCAGTACCAGCAGGATCGCGAGCAGTGATTGGACAGCTCGATCAGCCCGCGGAGATGAACCGCGTCGCCGACATTCTCGCGGCGCAGCGTATCCGCCATCCGCCAGAGCTCGTCCAGCTTGCGCGGATTATCCTGCCGTAACCACGTCAATAGTTCCTTACGATCCATGGGTTCCCACCTGGCTGACCGAGCATCGATTCAGGCGAACGGTGAAGGTGCTGCCGACGTCCGGTTGACTTTCGGCCGTGGCATCGCCGCCGTACAGGTTCGCCAGTTTCCTGATCGTCGACAGCCCCAGCCCGCTGCCGAGAATGTTCCTTGTTTGGGTGTTCTTGATCCGCACGAAGTCCTGAAACAGCTTCGCGCACTCCTCCGGGGTCATTCCGATTCCGGTGTCCGCCACGCGGATGACCACCTGCTCGCCCTCGACCGCGAGAGTAACGTCGACGCACCCGCCTTCGCGGTTGTACTTGACCGCGTTGGAAATCAGGTTGTTGAAGATGATCTCGATCTCGCTGCGATCGGCGGTCATCGGAATCGACTCGTCTCCATGCAGATAGATGGTGATCCCCCGTTCGGCCGCGGCAGCGCGACTCGTCTCGATCGACGTCCGGGCGACATCCGCGATGTTGATCTCGGCCAAGTCGCGTTTCTTCAGGCCGGATTCGATCCGGGTCAGGTCCAGCAGGTCGTAGATCAGTTTGCGCATGCCCTCGCAGCGGATCAGGCTGCGCTGGACCATCTGGTCGACCTGCTCGGGGTCCTGGCGCATCGAGCGGTCTCGCAGGATGTTGAGATATCCCTCGATCGCGCCGAGCGGCGCCTTCAGTTCATGGGCCAGCACGGAGATGAACTGGAACCGGACCTGGCGTTTTTCCTGGGCAAGCCGGCGGGCCTCGCGCTGCGAGATCAGGTGGCTGGCGGCTTTTCGGAGGGTTTCCTTCAATTCCGTGGGCGTGAACGGCTTGGCGATGAAGTCGAACGCCCCACGCTTGGTCGCGATGACCGCCGTCTCGAGCGAGGCGTAGGCCGTGATCATCACCGTGATCATGTCCCGGCTCTGCCTGGCCAGTTCGTCGAGCACCTCCAGCCCGCTCATTCCGCCCATCTTGTGGTCAAGGAGCAGAATGTCCGGCTGGTTGGACGCGATTTTCTCGAGGGCCTCTTCGCCGCTGGTGGCCTGCTCGACCTCGAAGCCGATCTCCCGATCGACGTCCGGCAGGCGCAGGGAGTGGCCGCTCAGGGCTCGCTCGACGGCCCGTCGCATCTCCCGCTCGTCATCAGTGACCAGAACTTTAAGTTTCTCCATTTCGGCTCGCCTTCCGTTCAAACGTGGATCAGCCTGTGGATTTCCCGCTTGAGTTGCTCGAAGCGGATCGGTTTGTCCAGCACCACGTCCGCCTTGATCCAGGATCGTTCTTCCCTGGTTGATGCGTCGAAGTCCAGGCCGGTTTCGCTGGCCACCGCGGTGACCAGAACCACCGGGATCGACGTATCGACCTTCTTGATGTGGTGGCACAGCCGGAACCCGTCGTCCGTGTTCTCCATCATCAGGTCGACGATGGCGAGGTCGGGGCGATGCTTGCTCAACATGTCCTTGGCCGCGGCCACGCCGTCGGCGGTCAGGACCTCGTACCCTTCCGCCCTTAGCTGGGCGGCCAGTTGGACCACGTAATCAACGTCGTCGTCAACCACCATAATCTTCTTGACCATGTGTCTATCCTGCCGTTCAATTAAAACCCGGCTCATCCTTTCTGGCTCTTTCGAGGCAGAATCACGGTGAAAGTCGTCCCGGTCGGGCCCTTGGCGGGGTTGGCGTTCGAGGCCACCTCGATCTGGCCGCGGTGCATTTTCACGATGCCGTATGTCACCGCAAGCCCCAGGCCGGTGCCCTTGCCCACCGGCTTGGTAGTGAAGAACGGGGTGAAGATGCTTGCCCGGTTCTCCTCCGGGATGCCGATGCCGGTGTCGGCGACGGCGATCCGCACGTTGTGCTCGTCGCCGCCCGTGCGGATGGTCAGCGGGCCGCCGTCCGGCATCGCGGCCAGCGCATTGCTGATCAGGTTCGTCAGCACCTGGGCGATCTGGTCGCGGTCGATCTCGGCTTCCCGGGCGCCGCACTCGTGCTCCGCCTTCAGGATCACATTTGATGGAACAACAGTGGTCTTGACCACGTCGTCCACCAGTTCGCGCAAGTCGGTCGGCGCCGGTGCCACCTTGTTCTGCCGCGCGAAGTGCAACAGCCCGGATACGATCTTCTTACACCGGTCGGCGTTTTCAACAATGGTTATCAGATCCTCGCGCCGTTTGTCGGCCGCGGGCAGGTCCTCGAGCAGCAGGTGGGCGAACATGATCACCACGCCGAGCGGGTTGTTCACCTCGTGGGCGATGCCGGCCGCCAGTTGACCCATACTCGCCAGCTTCTCCGACTGGCTGAGGGCCTCCTGCGTGCTGGCCAGGTCGGCGTTCGACCGGGCCAGATCGCTCACCGTCTGCCGCAGCCGATCGATCGTGTAAGGCAGACACATCTCCTTCTCGGCCAGCCCCTTGTAGATGGCGACCGCATGCTCGCGGCAGGTTTCGTAGCCGCAGGCCCCGCAGTTCAGCTCATCCTCCGGCTCGATCTTGCCGAACCGGTTCAGGATCTGGCGAAGCTGTTCCTCCGACGGCGCCGCCACCCGCTGGTCGTCCGGGGAGAACGAACGACCCAGATCGAGCGTGGAAAGGTACTCCATATCCCCCCTGAAACGCCCCCGGTCGAGGTTGGCCAGCCGCCGGCGCACGAAGTGGCTCACGCACGACCGCCGGTTGAACAGCGGAGACTGCGACCGCATCCCGGGACCCATGATGCATCCGTCGCAGCAGAGCACCTCGAGCAGCTTCGCGTCCAGATCGCCCGCCTCGAACTCCTTGATCGCCTCGACGAAGCTGCTTCGCCCGCTGGCGCTGACCACGTCTCCGGTCGCGAGATCCTCGGTGATGTCGGCCGCTTGCAGCATGCCGCGGCTGATCGGGAACAACGCCCCGGCCGCCCCGTGCGGCGGATCGAAGTTGCAGCCCTCGACCGAGATCGGAGTGATCCCGTTCATCACGAACATCTGCCGAAGCTCGACGAAGGTCAGCACCGCGTCCACGTCGCCGTCCACCGTCCGCGACGCCGCCTCGCCTTTCTTGGCGATGCACGGGCCGATGAACACCACCTTCAGATCATCGCCGTAGAGTTTCCGCAGCGCTCGGGCCTGGGCCACCATCGGCGAGACCAGCGGGGCCAGCGCGTCCACCAGGTTCGGGTGATAACGCTCGACAAATGCCACGATCGCCGGGCAGCACGTCTCGATGTATCGCTTGCCGTTGCTCTCCATCAGCAGCTTGCGGTACCGGTCGGCCACCAGATCCGCCCCGAAGGACACCTCGGTGACCAGGTCGAATCCCAGGGCCCGGATCATGCCGACCAGCCGATGGTATTCCACGTCGTCGAACTCGGCGGGGAAGCTGGGGGCCAGGCACGCCGCCACGCGCCCGGGGTCGGCCAGCAATTCCTGCACCTGCTCGATGCTGCTCAGCATCTGCTTGGCATGCTGGCTGCATACGCGTACGCAGTTGCCGCACCCCACGCATCGCTGCGGCAGCACCTCCGCCTGCCCGTCCGAGATCCGGATCGCCTTGGCCGGGCACTCGCGCACGCAGGTGTAGCAGACGCGACACCGCTCCTTGATCGTGGTGATCAACGGAATGTCCGCGGCGTGCTTCATGGTCCTTGCTCCTACGCGACCACCTCGCGCTTCAGGTAATGCGTATGCAGCAGGCGGTGGCTCTTTTCGCCGAGCGGCTCGCCCAGGAAATCCTGGTACAGATGCCGGACCGCCTCGTTGCCGTGGCTGGTGCGGATCGCCTCGTTGCGGTCGATGCTGTACAGGGCCTGCATGCGGGCCCGCACCGCTTCCATGTCCGTCCCCAGCGGCTGACCACCGCCGCCCACGCAGCCGCCCGGACAGGTCATCACTTCGATGAAGTGCAGGTCCTTGCGCCCGTCGCGGATCTGGTCCAGCAGGGTGGCCGCATTACCCAATCCGCTCGCGACGGCCACGCCGATCTCCAGCCCGTCGATCTGAATCCTGGCCTCCTTGATGCCCTTCATCCCGCGGACCGACTGAACCTTCAACCCCACCAGTTCCTTCCCGGTGATTAAATAACAGGCGGTTCGGATGGCCGCCTCCATCACCCCGCCGGTCGCGCCGAACAGCTTGCCCGCGGTGGACCGCTCGCCGAAAGGCATGTCCGGGGCCTGCGGCGCGATGTTCGCCAGGTCCAGCCCGCGCATCCGGATCAGTCGCGACAGCTCGCGTGTCGTCAGGACCGCGTCGATGTCGGGATTGTCGTCGTTGGCCATCTCCGGCCGGCCGGCCTCGAACTTCTTGGCCGTGCACGGCATGATCGATACGCTGAAGATCCGTGCCGGATCGATGCCCTCGCGCTTCGCGTAGTACGACTTGAGGATCGCGCCCAGCATCTGCTGAGGGCTCTTGCAGGTCGAGAGGTTGTCGATAAAGTCCGGATACGACTGCTCGACGAACTTGATCCAGCCGGGCGAGCAGCTTGTCATCATCGGCAGGACGCCGCCCGTCCTGATCCGATGGACCAGCTCGGATGCCTCCTCCATGATCGTCAGGTCGGCCGAAAAGCTCGTGTCGAACACCCGATCGAACCCGAGTTTCCGAAGGGCCGCGGTGAGGGATCCGCATATGTCGATCCCCGGCTTGATTCCGAACTCCTCGGCGATGGTCACCGAGACCGCCGGCGCGTGCTGCACGACCACGAGCTTCTCCGGGTCGTTCAGCGCCTCGATCACCTGCTTGAGGTGGCTCTGCTCGCGCAAGGCCCCGGTCGGGCATACCATGATGCACTGCCCGCAGTTGATGCAGCTCGATACGTTCAGGCCCTGGTTGAATGCCGTTCCGACCGTCGTGCCGCTGCCCCGCCCGATGAAGTCGATGCACCCGACGCTCTGGATCTCCTCGCACATCCGCACGCACTTGCCGCAGAGAATGCACTTGTCCGGATCGCGCAAGAGCGACGCGCTCGAGGTGTCCAGCTTCAGCTCGTTGCGCTTGCCGCGGTAACGCCGCTCGCGGATGCCCAGGTTCTCGGCCAGCGTCTGCAGCTCGCACCGCCCGTTCCGAATGCAGTACAGGCAATCATCCGGATGGTTGGCCAGCAGCAGCTCGACGATCGTCTTGCGGGCCCGCACCGCGCGCGGCGAGTGCGTGTGTACCTTCATGCCCTCGATGACCGGCGTGGCGCAGCTCGGCTGCAGGTTGGGCCGGCCGGCCACCTCCACGTCGCAGATCCGGCACGCGCCGCTCGGCGGCAGACCTTCCATGTGGCACAACGTCGGAACACTGATTCCCTCCCGTCGCAACACCGCCAGCAGCATCTCGCCCGTGCCAGCATGAACCGGTTTGTCATTCACTTCGATCGTGATCACAGACGTATTCCTCTCTCTACCATGGCAGCTCTACGACGATAGCGGCCGATCCCCCGGCCGGCGGGGCCGCCGGCAGCCGCGAAATCGCCTCGAAATCGCATGAATGGCGATGTCAATTTACTCCGCGATGACCGCCCTGGGCCGGCAGACATCCACACACGTTCCGCACCCGATGCACTTGTCCGGGATGATGTAGTGCGGACTCTTGGGCGCGCCCATGATGGCCTCGGCCGGGCACTTCTTCATGCACAAAGTGCAGCCTTTGCACAACTCGGCGTCGATCCGGTACAGCAGCAACTCCCGGCAGGCCCCCGCCGGGCAGTGCCGCTCGTAAACGTGGGCGTCGTACTCGTCGCGGAACCACCGCAGCGTGCTCAGCACCGGGTTCGGCGCGGACTGCCCCAGCCCGCACAGGCTCGTGTCCTTGATGACTTCCGCCAGCCGAGTCAGGTACATAACGCTCTTGAACCGATCGAGGGCCTGGTTTCCAGTCTCGCTCCGCCGCGCCCGGCTGATGCTCTGCAGGATCTCGAGCATCCGCCGCGTGCCTTCCCGGCAGGGAACGCACTTCCCGCAGCTTTCCCGCTGGATGAAGTCCATGAAAAACTTGGCGACATCGACCATGCAGGTCCGGTCATCCATGACCACCAGCCCGCCAGAGCCCATCATCGCCCCGACCTTCTTCAGCGACTCGTAATCCACCTCGATGTCCAGCAGTTGCTCCGGGATGCACCCGCCGGACGGCCCGCCGATCTGGGCCGCCTTGTACTGCCGCCCGTCGGTGACCCCGCCGCCGATGTCGAACACGATCTGCCGGATCGTCGTTCCCATCGCCACCTCGATCAGCCCGGTCCGGGCCACGTGCCCCGACAGGGCGAACACCTTGGTGCCCTTGCTGCCCTCGGTCCCGACCGAGGCGAACGCCTCAGGGCCATCCTGGATGATGGTGGGGAGGTTGGCCATCGTCTCGACGTTGTTGATGACCGTCGGCTTGCC
>DATIKE010000032.1:0-3916 GCA_035477895.1 Phycisphaerae bacterium | reverse complement strand
GCTGCTCCCGCACCATCCGCCGCCAGAATGATTCCTTCTTCGAATCCCGCACCCGCGGCATGCACACCTCCCATCACGACGCGGAGGCATGGTCGCTCAGCACGGCCGAAAAATGAAGATGGGGTTCACCGGACGCTTACCGTATGTTGCTCTGGAAGGCGGGCGGAGCCCGCCCTACGGTTCTGATCAAAGGGGGTAATAGTCCTGCAGAGCCTTGACGCCCCAGTCGCCTTCGCGGAGGGCCTTGATGGCCGCGACAGCCGCCCGGGCGCCGGTGATCGTGGTGACCAGCGGGATGTTGTGCATCACCGCGGCCGATCGAATCCGCGCCTCGATGGCGGCGCTGCCCCAGAAGATCGGTGTGTTGATCAGCAGGTTGACCTCGCTTGCGTGGATCATGTCGATCAGCCGCGGGCCGGTGGAATCCTGGGCCTTGTAGACGAGGTCGGCTTTGATGCCGGCCTGCAGCAGGGCCTCACGGGTCTTCTTCGTCGAGATGATGCGGAAACCCATCGCGGCCAGCTCGCGGGCGATCGGGACGATCAACGGCTTGTCGCGGTCGTTGACGCTGACCAGCACGGTGCCGCTGGTGGGCAGCCCGCCGCCGGCGGCCATCTGGGCCTTGCCGAACGCCAGGGCAAACGACTGGTCGATCCCCATCACCTCGCCCGTGCTGCGCATCTCCGGCCCCAGGATGCAGTCCACGCCGGGGAACTTGTTGAACGGGAACACCGACTCCTTGACCGACGAGTAGGTCGGCCATGGCGCGTCGGTCAGCCCGTGGGCGGCCATCACGTGGTCCAGCGACTTGCCGAGCATGACCTCGGTGGCCAGCTTCGCCCAGGGCACGCCGGTCGCCTTGCTCACGAACGGCACGGTTCGCGACGCCCGCGGGTTGACCTCCAGCACATAAACCAGCCCGTCCTTGATGGCGAACTGGATGTTCATGAGGCCGCGCACTTTCAGGCGTTTGGCCAGCATGGCCGCCTGCTGCCGAAGCGTGTCGCAGATGATCGGCGGCAGCGAGTAGGGCGGCAACGCACAGGCGCTGTCGCCGCTGTGGATGCCCGCCTCCTCGATGTGCTCCATGATGCCGCAGACCACGCACCGCTCGCCGTCGCTGAGGCAGTCGACGTCGACCTCGGTCGCCTCACTGAGGAACTGGTCGATCAGCACCGGGTGCGACTTGTCGACGGTCGCGCCGCGGTCGGTCGCATCGAGGGCGTGCCGCATGTAGCGGACGAGGTCCTCCTCGATATGGCACTTTTCCATGCCCCGCCCGCCGAGCACGTACGAAGGCCGGACCAGCACGGGGTAGCCGATCCGCCGGACGACCTCGAGCGCACCCGGCAGGTCGAACGCGATGCCGTTGGCCGGCTGGAGCAGGCCCAGTTCGTTGATGATCTTCTGAAATTCGTCGCGGTCCTCGGCCAGATCGATCGACTCGGGACTCGTGCCGAGGATCGGTACGCCGGCGTCCTTGAGCTCCTGCGCCAGGTTCAGCGGCGTCTGTCCGCCGAACTGCACGATGACGCCTTTCAGCATCCCCCCCTTATCCGGGGGGGGCAAAGGGGGTGTTAACCCCAAAGTCAGCGGTCGCCCGTTCAGCCGCTCGCAGATGTTGAGCACGTCCTCGTGGGTCAACGGCTCGAAGAACAACAGGTCGCTCGTGTCGTAGTCGGTCGAGACGGTCTCCGGGTTGGAGTTGATCATCACCGTCTCGTAGCCGAGCTTTCGAGTGGCCATCACCGCGTGCACGCAGCAATAGTCGAACTCGATGCCCTGCCCGATGCGGTTCGGCCCGCCGCCCAGGATCACCACCTTGGGCTTATCCGTAACCCGGATCTCGTCATCCACCTGAGGCCGAGCTTCCTTTTCGCCATCGGCCAGGCGGGCGGCCGGGTTCTCGTTCGACGAGTAGTAGTACGGAGTGTAGGCCTCGAACTCCGCGGCGCAGGTGTCGACCAGTTTGTACACCGGTTGAATGCCGAATCTCACCCGCCACCCGCGGATTTCGCTCGACTTCCTGCCGAAAACGTGGGCAAGCTGAACATCGCTGTAGCCCCATTCCTTCGCCTGCTTGAGCAGTTCGCGGAACGGGCAGACGCCGGACTTGTCGGTCGGCGGGTGCGCGAAGTCCTTGAGCTTCTCCGCCGCCGCGATCAACTCCTCCTCGAACTCTACCAGCTCCTTGATGTTGTCGAGGAACCACGGGTCGATCCTGGACAGCTCGAAGACCTGTTCGGTCGTCCATCCCATCTTGTAGGCGTAGCGGATGTAGTAGAGCCGGCCTTGGCACGGACGGGTGAGCTTGTCACGAAGCACGTCCAGCGGGATCGGCCAGTCGGCCGCGCTTTGCTCCTTTGTGTCCGCCGGCGGTTCGGCCGACAGCGACGCCCGGATCGCACCAGCCTCGTCGCCGGGCCCGCCTTCGTTCGTTTTGACGTTCTGACGTTTTGACTTTTCGACGTTTCGAACATGCGTCAGCCACTTGTCGTTCCCGTCCAGCCCCAGGCCGAACCGCTTGATCTCCATCGACCGGATGCCCTTCTGGAGCGATTCCTTGAACGTCCGGCCGATGGACATCGCCTCGCCGACGCTTTTCATCTGGGTGGTCAGGGTTTCGTCGGCCTCCGGGAACTTCTCGAACGCCCAGCGCGGGATCTTGGTGACCACGTAGTCGATGGTCGGCTCGAAGCTGGCCGGCGTTTGCCTGGTGATGTCGTTGGGGATCTCGTCGAGTGTGTAGCCGATCGCGAGTTTCGCGGCGATCCTGGCGATCGGGTATCCGGTCGCCTTGCTGGCCAGGGCCGAGCTGCGCGATACGCGCGGGTTCATCTCGATCACCACCATCCGTCCGGTGTCGGGATGGACCCCGAACTGGATGTTCGATCCGCCGGTGTCGACGCCGATCTCGCGGATGATGGCGATGGACGCGTCGCGCATCCGCTGGTATTCCTTGTCGGTCAGTGTCTGGGCCGGCGCGACGGTGATCGAGTCGCCGGTGTGCACGCCCATCGGGTCGAAGTTCTCGATCGAACAGATGATGACCACGTTGTCCGCGCAGTCACGCATCACCTCGAGCTCGTATTCCTTCCAGCCGAGGCAGCTTTCCTCGATCAGGATCTCGCTGTTGAGCGAGTATTCGAGCCCGCGTTTGCAGATGACCTCGAACTCCTCCATGTTGTAGGCGAACCCGCCGCCGGTCCCCCCGAGGGTGTAGGCCGGGCGGATCACCACCGGAAGGCCGATCTCCTCGATCACCTTCCGGGACTCGGCCCAGGAGTGGGCGATGCCGGACCGCGGAACGTCCAGCCCGATCCGCAGCATGGCGTTCTTGAACTCGGTCCGGTCCTCGGCCTTGTGTATGGCCGCCCGGCTGGCGCCGATCAGCTTGACACTCTGGCGGTCCAGGATGCCGGAATCCGCCGCCCTGGCGGCACAATTCAGCCCGGTCTGTCCTCCGATTGTCGGCAGAATGGCATCGACTGGAGTGCCCCGGTCGCGCTCCAGAGTCAGGACCTTGTCAATCGCCTCGGGGGTGATGGGCTCGATGTAGGTTCGGTCGGCCATCTCGGGGTCGGTCATGATGGTGGCCGGGTTGCTGTTCAGCAGAACAACGCGGATCCCTTCCTCCCGCAAGGCTTTGCACGCCTGGGTGCCGGAGTAGTCAAACTCGCACGCCTGTCCGATCACGATTGGACCGGACCCGATGATCAGTACGGACTTCAAGTCTTTTCGTTTTGGCATTTCCGGTGAATCCAGGAATCCGCGGGTCGGCCGCCTCATCCACGCGGCGGCCCCCCGGGGACAAACGGCCGGAAGCTTACCCGAAACCGCCCCCCAATTCGACAGGGCGGAATCTGGAGCTTTCCGTCCTCTCGGGTGGGCACAGACCATCATCTCTCGTGGTTAA
>DATIKE010000031.1:0-4110 GCA_035477895.1 Phycisphaerae bacterium | reverse complement strand
CTCGTCGCTGATCGTCAGCGGAAGCCCGCAGAACCTGGCGATCGTGGAATCCCTGCTGAAGGAGATCGACCGGGAGGACATTCCGAACCTGCCGGCCGGGGCGGCCTTCTTCCCCATCCGGCACGCCGACGTGGTCAACGTGGCCGACCTGCTCGAGAAGATGTTCGAGGGCATGAAGGCCAGCATGAGCAGCGAGCAGAAGGACCAGCTAGAGGCCAAGATTATGCCCGACACCCGCAGCAAGGCGCTGATCGTGGCCGGCACGAAGCTGGCCCTCAAGCGGGCCGAGGACCTGATCAAACAGCTTGACCAGGAGACCGTCGGGGCGGCGTACCGGATTGAGGTCTACAAGCTCAAGGAATCGCCCGCGTCGCGCATCGAGCCGGTTATGACCGAGATGTTCGAGAAGCGGGTGACCACGGATCAGGCCGGAAAACGCACGCCGATCCACATCATCGGCGATGATTTCTCCAACAGTCTGGTGGTCACGGCCTCGGAAGACGACCACAAGATGGCCAAACACCTGATCGACCTCCTGGATCGCAAATCGACCCTGGCCGAGCAGTTGCACGTGATCCCGCTGGCCAAGGCCCAGGCCGAGCAGGTCGCGGACATGCTGCAGAAGCTGCTGGAGAAGCAGCAGACGGGCACTGAGAAGGGCGGCGGCTTCGCGGTGACGCCGGAGCCGCGGACCAATTCGCTGCTGGTCTGGGCGGCACCGGACATGCTCGGCCAGATCAAGACGATCGTGGACCAGCTCGACAACACCAACCCCAAGACCGAGATGGCCCTGAAGGTGTTCCAGCTCAAGAACGCCAAGGCCGAGGACCTGGCCAAGCTGCTGGACGAGTTTTTCGAGAAGGCCGGCGCCGGAAAGACGGATAAGGATGCGAAAACCATGCTCATCCGGTTCGCGGCCATGGACCAGGCCACGGGCCAGGAAGTCGAGCAGACGCTGGTGCACCAGGACGTCACCATCTCACCGGACAAGAACACCAACTCGCTGATGGTTCTGGCGCCGGAGAAGCACATCCACATGGTCGGGATGATGGTGAAGATGCTGGACAGCGTCGAGCCGCAGACCGCCGACATCCAGGTCTTCCCGCTGCGCAATGCCGACGCCAGCGAGATGAAGAAGCTTCTCGAGGATCTGATTGGCGTCGGCAAGGGTGGGCAGGACGAGGAGCGGCGGCAGTTCGTGATCGCGGGCGCCGAGGGTGGCGCGCAGGTGGCGGCCGGGGGGGCCTCGCTCGAGCTTGCCTTCGGAGTGGACGAGCGGACCAACTCGCTGATCGCCGCGGGCAGCCCGAGTTACCTCAAGGTGGTCGAGCAACTTGTGTTCAAGCTTGATTACCAGGAGATCGAGGAGCGGAGGTCGAACGTCATCCAGTTGCGCAATCGGCCGGCCGAGGACATCGCCAAGACGCTGAAAGCCTACTACGAGGAAGAGAGCTCCGCATACGAGAAGGCCGCCGGCGAGGGCGAAGCCAAGCTCCGGCAGTTCCAGCGGCAGGTTAACGTCCAGGACGGCGGCGAGGGCTCCAACACGCTGGTTGTCAGCTATAACCCGCGGATGGAATCCCAGGTCGTGAACATGATCAACGAGCTCGACCGGGCGCCCGCGATGGTCATGATCCAGGTGCTCATCGCCGAGGTCACACTCAACGACCAGTTCGAAATGGGCCTGGAGTTCGCCCTGCAGGACCTGATGTTCAGTGAAAACGCCTACACCGGCCCCAACAACACGCTGCAGGGCGACCACTACGACGTCATCGGCGGCACCGACGTCGGGGCCGCCGGCGAAAGCGCGCTGGGCGGCATCAGCCTGACCATCACCGGCGAGGACTTCAATTTCCTGGTGCGGGCTTTACAGACCGAAGGACGCCTGGAGATCCTGAGCCGGCCTTCGATCCTGGTCCAGGACAACCAGGACGCCGAGATTACCATTGGTGAGCGTGTCCCGACCGTGCAGGACGTGGTTGTTTCAGGCGGCGGCGTGGTCACCCCCAGCGTCACCTACGAGAAGGTGGGCGTGATCCTGAAGGTGACCCCGATCGTCAACCCCGACGGTTTCGTGAGCATGACCATCGAGCCGGAGATCTCGGCGATCGGCACATCGAGCGTGACCGTGAGCACCGGCTTGACCCTGCCGACGTTCACCGAGCGGTCGGCCAAGACGTCGGTGACGGTCAAGAATAACGAGACCATCATCATCGGCGGCCTGATCACCAGCCGGGAAACCAACGCCGAGAACAAGGTTCCGCTGGTCGGCGATGTGCCTATCCTGGGCAATCTCTTCCGGGCGACGAATCGCAAGAACTCCAAGACCGAGCTGCTGATGGTGCTGACGCCGCACGTGATCCGCACGCCCGAGGAAGCCCGGGCGCTGTCGGTGCAGATGCGCGACCAGACCGGCATGATCGACAACGTCCGCCACAGCCCGCTGATGCAGCAATTGCAGGTCCAGCCGCAGGAGGACCAGTTCGGCCCCGAGGCGACCCTGAAGCCGACAGGTGAGCAGAAGCCCCGGGAGGGCGGCGAGATGCTCGGGCCGGAGGTCGAACCGCTGGGCCCGCCGGTCTCCTCGGCCACGACGCAGCCGGCTGGTGAGCCGCGGATGGTGACCGTCCATGGCAAGTGAGGTCCGTAAATGCATGGGAAGCGACGCATAGAGATGCCGCCCGCGGCCCGGCCCGCCGACCCGATCCGGGGTCGGCGGGGGCGTCCGCTTTGGCTGATCGCGGTGACGGCTGCGTTGGCTTTCCTGCCCACGGGCTGCGATGCGCCGCCGGGCTCCGTCCAGCCGGGCCAGCAGATCAGCCCCGACCAGGTGGCCCAGATGCCCCTGGAAAAGAACGTCACCGGCGTGGCGGCTTTCTACGCTCCCTACAGCCCCTGGATCTGGAACAAGGATCGTTCGAGGATCATCGGGATCGCGGTCAACGCGCTGTACCTCATGGGCCCGGACTCTCTGGGTGCGTTCGGCGACGGGGTGATTCGGCCGCGGATGTACCTCCTGGAGGCGGGGGATGATGCCAGGCAGAAATCGCCGAAGCTGGTCAAGGAATGGCCCTTCGGTACGCAGCAGGCGATGCCATGGCGGGCCAAGAAACGGACGGCCATGGGCTGGGGGTATGGCTTCAGGCTCCTGTGGGGCGAGGAACTGGACGTGTCCGGCAAGGAGATACGGATGATCGTGTCCTTCGAGCGGACCGACGGGAAAGTCTTTCATTCCGGCCAGAAGGACTTCCGCGTGCCGCCCCGTTGATACCCAACGGCAACTCGAGGCTTTCCCTGTGCAAGGATCGCGTCTTGTGACGTTCCCGGCATGGTCGCTGCTGTTGCTCGCAGCCGTGGCCGGTTGTCGCGATGGCGAGACCGTTTTTCAGCCGGTGGCTGACTCATGCCTCAAGCCGCCGGTCACCGTCCGCCAGACCTACGACTGCCTGCGGGCGTGGCATGGTCGGGGAGCTTACGGGGCCATGCGCCCCTATATCGACCCCTCCGCCGTTGACAGCCTCATCGACCTGCTCGTCGCGGTGGACGAACTGATGGCTGCCAACGCGAGTGCCCTCAGCACCGTCGCCCGCGCCTGCCCGGGAATGGACGACTCCCGCCTCGATCTGTCCTACCTCGAACGCTACATGGATCTCTTCTCCAGGGACGTGGAGTTCATCCGAGAGCAGCAGAAAGGCGACCAGGCGACCATGACCATCCAGGTTGCCGACCGCTTGCCCCTGATTGAGTTGCGGTTCAGGAGAGCCGCTGTTGCCAGGAACGATTTCAGGTGGGTTTACACTCCCGGCCGGGCGGTGCCCGAACTCACGAACCTCCTTCGCGATATAACCGGGGGCCTCAACCAGTTCGCTCTTGTCCTGTCGCATGCGGAAGGGATGACGCCCGAGTCGGTTCAGCGCGAGTTCGACTTGCGGGTGATGACCCGGCTCCGTCGCCATGCGGCCCTGCTGTCCGCCTCTCGACCGGCCGAATCGTAAAGCAATCTTCACTGCGGTAACGCGGGTTCCGCCGTGCGGACCAATTGGTGGCGCCTGCCGTTGCCGGGTCCGTGACAGTTTATGCGGCTGGGTCTGCGCGGGTGATCAGAACCCG
>DATIKE010000030.1:0-3480 GCA_035477895.1 Phycisphaerae bacterium | reverse complement strand
AGGGCAGGAATTGCCTTGCCGATCAAGGTATGTATGACAAGCTTGATGCTTTCAGGGTCGCCGACCTCGATATGACGCCAGTTGTCGCCGGTTTCGAGGTTCAACCGTTCGGCCGGGCGCGGAATACGACCGTCCTTGATGGCATGGCATGCCCGCACAATCAGCCCGGCGTTGCGCTTGATCTCCTTCAATTCGACATGCGGCAAACTGGCCCGTAACAAGTCGCGGAGAACGGCACCCGGGCCGACGGACGGCAGTTGATAATGGTCGCCGACGATTAGTAACCGGCACCTGGCCGGCAAGGCCTTCAACAATGAGCGAAACAGCCTGACGTCGATCATGCTGGCCTCGTCAATCACTACAATCTCGGCTTCGAGCGGGAGGTGCTCACCGCGTGTAAATGTGAACTCCCCGCTGTCCTCGTCAACCTGTGGCTCTAGCAGGCTGTGAATGGTGCGCGCCTCGCCACCGCAAGTCTCGGACAAGGCAACGGTCATTTGCTTGGCGGCCTTGCCGGTCGGGGCGGCCAGCAATACCGGGCGGCCCGCGTCGCGAAGCGATTTCACGATCCGGGCCACGGTGTACGTTTTCCCCGTGCCGGGCGCTCCTACCAGTGCGAATACCGAAGCCGGCCTGAATGCTTTCACCGCCTCGGCCTGGTCGCCGGCCAGCCCGTCAGTGTCGATTGCCGGAAAGCCGATCTCATCGACATCGGGTGTATACCGGATCATGTCCGTGAGCTTGTGAGCGATATAGTGCTCGGCACCCGCCAAATCGGATAGAGCGATACTCTCGGTCGCATCGTCGCGGATGATGCTCGCGTTATCCGGATCCTCGGCAGCGGGCAGGAGTGACCCCACCAGCCGGCCGGTGTCCAGCCGTGCCCGAGTCAGCGATATCAGCGTATGCCCCTCGCGCGCGGCTGCCTCACCCAATACATGCAACAACGCCGCGCGGTGCCGGGCTATAGCCTGGGGATCTCCGTCCAGCTTGCGATGCACGGCGTCGGCGGACAGGAACCCGATACCGGGCAACGCGGTGAGCATGTATGGGTTTTGCCGGATAAGCGTGGCTGCATTGCAACCCCATTTTTTGATCGCCTTTCGCACCGTCGCCGGGCCAACGGCGCCGGACAATAGGTTATTGACCTCCACCGTAGCCGCCTCCAGTGCCTCATTGTCGATCAGTGATTTCCGCATTTCATCCAGCCGGGCAGCGGTCAATCCCTTCACATTCATGGCCTGTACTTTCTCCGGAGTCTGCTTGATGATCTCCAGCGTGGCGCTGCCGAACTCCTTCACGATCGCCTGGGCGATAGACGGGCCGACCCAGCGGGCCACGTCGACGAGGTAGCTGAAGATTCCCTCGGCGTCCGTGGGCAGAATGGTCCGGTAATGGGCAAATTGGATTTGATGGCAGCGAAACTTGTCATTGAACGACACCTTTCCCGAAAACTCGTACAACTGGCCGATCTGCGGCTCGGCCATCGACCCCAAAGCGCTCATTGTCCACGACCGGCGGGTGCCGTCCGGCTTGTAGGTGGATTTCGTGTCCAGCCGGATTTCGACGATCGCCCGCCCGGCCTCAGCATACCGGATGCGCGAAACCGTGCCGCGTAGTGTCTCGGCCTGCTCGGACATATCGATCAGCAATGAATCAGCCATGCTGCACCCCTCAGGTGGAAAGAAAACCCCGGCGGTGTCGTTGCGGCGCAACGTCGGCACACCACCGCCGGGAGGGGGACAGGACTACAACTCAACATCGGACGGCGGACCGGACAGGACCGGGGCCGGTTTTTGAGCCGGAACCGCAGGCGGGCCGGACGCTGCCGGACCGCTGCCGATCGCCCGCGAGTAGCCGAAGAAGCGCGGGCCGGTCATCGGCCGGCCGTCCCGCTTCAACTTCGGGCTGCCGTGCTCGTCGGTTTGCAACGCCACCTCAACCCGGCAGCGCTTACCCGCGAACCACTCCGGAGACAGCCGGAAGCCGTGCGGCACCAGCGCACCGGGCGCCAGGTCATCGCCCCAGGCCCGCGCGAAGTTCGCCCAGCGATTCGCCAGCTTGGCCGGCATGTGCTTGCCCGGGGTCGGCATAGGCAGGAAGTCCAGGGTCGTGGCGCCCATGTGCGGGCCGGCGACGATGCGTAGCTTCGGACGCAATTGGTTCAACATGACCTCGCCTTCGTCCTTCACCCGGAACATCTGGTTCTCGACGATGCCGGTGCCGCTGTCGCCGAATACCAGTTCGACCTCATGAGTCCCGGGCGGCATGTCCCGGAATCCCTCTGAGTTCGGGTCGAACCCCTCGGTCGGGGCGGGCACGTCAAAGTTGTAGCCCGCGATTTGCTCGCCGGTAAATGCTTCGTGACTCATTGCTTGTTCTCCTGTTCCAGTAGTCGCCTGATACGATCAAGCTCCTGCCTGGTGGAACACCATGAAGTCGGGTAGCCGTTGGCGGATATCCCGATCATGAGGCCCCACCGGGCGGCCACGCCGGCCGTCAACTGGTCCACGCGGATCAGTCCGTCCGGGCCGGTCGATTCCTTTTCCAGTTGCACCCATATTGCACTCACGCCGCCTGCGTCGGCGGCAAGCCTTTTCCCGCGATCGTTCCCTCCTGGACGAGGTCGATGCCCAGCTTCTGGCGCTCGAACGGTGTCACCTGCTCGCTCAACTTGGCTCGAATCTCACCCATTGCCTCGGCCGACAGCTCGAGGTCGGATTTCACCGATCGCTTGCACAGCGCTTTGGTCCAGGATTCACTGGACAGATTGCACGCCTCCCGCAATAGGCGCACCTGCCAAACCATGTCCAGCCTGGTCAGCATGCGGCCGGCGGCTTCCTGCGACATATCGCGGATCGACGGCACGCCTGCCTCGCGAATACACAGCGCCCGCCATGCGGCGGCGTCGATGCTCAGGCGCCTGACAAGCTCTTTTGCCCGTTCAACTTGCTCGGGCGTGCATGTGGCAAAGATCTCGCCCAGCGATTCGCGCACCGGATCGAGCACCGGCTCCGGAATTGATGCCACCGGCGGCATGCTCGCCTTGCCCCATGACGGAACGGGTCTTAAGGCAGAAGCAACGGCAGTGTCAGCGGGTGGCGGTGGCGACGTGGCGTCCACGGCGGCCGGAGCGGGCTTAGCCACCTGCTGGGACCAAGCCGGAGTCGACGAACCGGCGGCCTGGTCAAGCTCGATGATTTGGCCGTCCTCGTCGGTCTCAGCGCCGATCTCGTCCGGGGAATAGGGCAAACCGGCAACAGTCTCCTCCAGCCATCGACGGATGGCGGTGCCACGGGCACGAGCCAACAGCATATCGCTGCAGTATTTGCGCCAATTGTCCTTGCGGCTGATGTTTCGCCCACCGGCGTCCAAGGCCATCAGGCCGGCCGTGACGGCGTTGGCGGCGGTGAACGTCACCCGTTCCCGGCGGTCGGCCGGCCAGTCCGCCCGGGTCACCTCCACCGTGGCCGATTCCTC
>DATIKE010000029.1:0-8572 GCA_035477895.1 Phycisphaerae bacterium | reverse complement strand
GCGGGGGCGGGCGACCCGGATGGATCCTTGAGGAGGCGGATGAAGGATCTGAGCGGCAAGGTCGTCGCCAAGACCGGGCATATCAACAACGTCAGCACCCTGAGCGGGTACGTGGTCGGGCCGGGCGGGCGGCGGTACGCGTTCAGCGTGTTGTGCAACGACACCTACCGGGCCAAGGGCGGCCCCGGCGCCGCCCACAAGCTGCAGGACGGTCTCTGCCGGCTGCTGGCGACGTGGGATCGGTAAGGTCGGGGTTTGCTCCGGTTGCCGCGCGATCGTACCATTATGGATCATGCCCAGGACGGACTTGTCCAGTCGATTCGAACAGGCGTTGATCGAGCACACGATGCTGGCCCGCGGGAATGCGGTGCTGGTGGGTGTGTCGGGCGGCGCGGACTCGATGGCCCTGTTGCACCTGTTGTGCGGGCCGGGGCGTGAGGACGAGCGGTCTCTGAAGCCGCACATCGTGCACGTCAATCACCATCTTCGCGGAGCCGAGGCGGATGAGGACGCGGCCTTTGTGACCGAGGCCGGCCGGCGGCTGCGCGTGCCCTGCACGGTCGAGTCGATCGACGTGGCCCGGCTGGCTGAGCAGGAGGGCGGGTCGGTGGAGGAGGTCGGCCGACGCTGCCGGCTCGAGACGTTCGAGCGGTTGTGTCTCAAGACTGGCATCCGCACGGTGGCTCTGGGTCACCATGCCGACGACAACGCGGAGACGATCCTGCATCGCCTGATCCGGGGTACGGGGCTGCGCGGGCTGGTGGGTATACGGCCGGTGCGGCCTTTGAGACACGGAGGTGACATCCGGCTCATCCGCCCGATGCTGGGTTTCAGACGCGCGGAGATCCTCGACTATTTGAGTCGGGAGGGGATCGCGTTTCGTGAGGACGTTTCCAACCGCGCTGTCACTTACACGCGCAATCGCATTCGGCACGAATTGCTGCCTTTGCTCCGTGAGCGGTTCAATCCGCAGGTCGAGGAAGCGTTGAATCGGCTGGCGGAGCAGGCCCGCGGGATGCAGGCGTACCTGACTCAGACCGGCGAGCGGATGCTGGACGCGCTGATCGTCGAGCGGGATGATCGCCGGCTTGTGCTCCACTGCCCGCCGCTGGTGCGCAAGCCGCGGGTGATTCAGACGGAGTTGATTCGGCGGGCGATTCTGAAGAGTGGTTTTCCGGAGGGCGAACTGAGCTACATGCACCTGAACGCGGTGGCGGACCTGGCGGCGGGCACCGGGGGAAGCAAGGAGCTTCATCTGCCGGCGGGGCTCAGGGTGAGCCGGCGTTATCAGAAGCTGGTGTTCGAGGGATCGCAGCCGATGTCCGCCGCCGGCCCGCTGCCGAGCGAGACGCGGGTGGCCATGGAGGGGGTGACGCAGTTGCCCGGGTTCGGGCTGGAAATCACGGCTGAGCGGCTTCCGGGCGATGAAGCAACGATCGCGGCCCACCTGGGCCGCAGCGTCGAGCGCGGCGCGTATTGCTTCGAGGAGTGGCTGGACGGCGACGCGGTGCGGCCGCCTCTGGTGGCCCGGTCCCGCAAGCCGGGAGATCGATTCTTCCCGCTCGGGATGACCGATCTGAAAAAAATCTCGGACTTCCTGATCGACGAGAAGATCGATGCCGCCAGCAGGGAACGGATCGTTCTGCTGTGCGACCAGTTGGGGCCGATCTGGGTTGTGCCCTTACGCATCGATGAGCGGGTCCGCATGACCGGAGCCACGCGGAACATCCTCAAGCTGACCGCCCGGCCCGCGGACGAGAATCGATGGAAGAAGTGAAATCGAGAATGAGGAATTGATAAAGATCGTTGTGGCCGCAGGATGTGCCGCGCAGGGTGATGTTTTGATGAGCGACGTAAACCATTCATCGCGATCGCCCCGGGTGTTGGCGTGGGTACTGTTGTTGTTTGTGTTTGCGGCCGGGCTGCGTGTCGGGTGGGTGGCGGTGCGATATCACGATCCTTCGCGGACGGAATGGCTGGAGTACCCGGACGAGGAGGCTTACTGGCTTGCGGCCCGGTCACTGAGCGCGGGCGAGGGGCTTCGGGACGAGTTCGGCTACCAGGCGACGTACATGCCGGCCTACCCAATGTTTCTGTCGATGTTCGCGGGGCTCGAGCACCCTTTGTGGTGGGCGAGGATCGTCCAGGCGCTGCTGGCCGCCTGGGTGGCGCCGGCGACGTTTCTGCTGGCCGGAAGCTGGGCTCGATGGTCGGCGGCGAGCGACGAGGGCGGAATACCTCGTCCGGCAGTCTGGGCCGGCCTGGCGGCGGCGCTCGATCCGTTCCTGGTGTTCTTCAGCGGGTTGTTGTTGACCGAGGCCCTTTTCGCGGCGGCTCTCACATCAGCCTGGGTTCTGGTTGTTGCGATCTCTGCTGGTTTATCAGTCGGGCCGACCACGTATGCCCCAACCAGGGCGAGTTCATCGTCCGCGTTCTCAGGCGCGGGGCTGACGGGCCTGGCCATAGGTGCGGGGCTGCTGTTGTGGCTGGGGGTGATGCTCCGGCCTTCGGCGGTGATGCTCGTGGCGGCGACGGCGGCCTTGCTGCTGGCCGGGCGGCGAGCGATTCGGCAGCGGTGGCAGGCCGCGGCGATCGTCGTGGTCGTGGTTATTATTGCCTTGCTGCCCTGGGCCTTGCGAAACCGGGTGGTACTAGGCCAGTGGCGGTGGCTCACGACCCGGGGCGGGATCTCGCTGTACGACGGTCTGCAACCCGGGGCGACGGGAGGCAGCGATCTCGCCCACACCAAGACCCTGCCGGAAATGCGGGGACTGAGCGAGATCGCGTGGGATCGGTATTTCCGCGATCAGGCGTGGGCGGCGGTGCGGCAGGACCCGGCGCGAGCGATCGGGCTGGCGTGGAATAAGTTTCTGCGGACATGGAGCCTTGGCCCGAACGTGGCGGCTTATCGGCACGGTCTGCCGGCGGTGGTGTCGGCCGGGTGGACGGCGTCGCTGCTCGTGCTGGCGATTGTCGGGTTGTGGAGCCGTCGGCGGTCGGCTGCCGCGTGCGTGACCATTCTGTTGCCGGTTATTGTGTTCACACTGCTGCACATGGTGTTCATCGGCAGCGTTCGTTATCGTGTGCCGGTGATGCCGATGGTGATGGTTCTGTCGGCCGCGGGTTTGCACTGTCTGCCGCAAGGACGGTCAAGATCGAAACCGGGGTGATTCGTTGGCGTTGTCGGAAGAGGCTTTCAGGGGTGGTTTTTCGCGGCCCGGCAGGCCCGTGTCCCGCATTCGGCGGTGGCTGGGGGCGATGCTGCTGCTGGCGGTGGTGGCCGGCGGGCTGACATACCATCGGCTCACCGACGAGAACCGGCTCCGTCGGCAGGCCCAGCGATGGCTCACTGATTTCACCGGCGGGGACGTGCGTATCGATCAGATCCGGTTCGGACTTTCCGAGGGATTGCACCTGGCCGGGGTCACGGTGGCGGTGCCGGCATCGGCCTCATTCGATCCTGGCGACGATTCGCTGGCCGCGAGGACCGTGTTTCACGCGGAGGCCGTCTTCCTGCGGTTTCGGCCCCTGAGCGCGATCACCGGCCGACTGATCGTGCCGGAGATCGTGGCCGTCCGTCCGCGTCTGATGCTGGTGCATCGGCTGGTCGACGGCCGGTGGAACTGGGAAACGTTGTTGCGGAATCGAAAGCCCTTGCCGGACGGCCAGATCGGGCCGCTGCCCGTGGTCCGCCTGCGAAACGCCGAAATCATCCAGGTGCGGATCGACGAGCGAGGCAGAACCCAGGCGGCTCCACGGAAACTCTGGGTAGAGGCTCGGCCGCGGGCGGGCCGGAAGGCCTGCTACGACGTGGAACTCACGCAGGTGCGCGGGCAGCCGGGCGGCGGCACTCTTTCGCGTGAGACGACGCACCTGCTCGTGGATATGCGCACGCTGGAGGCATCGGGCAGTCTGCCGTCGGTTGCCCTGGCGGACCTGCTGCTGACCGCGCCGGTGGAATTGACCCGCTGGCTGGATGCGTGCGGCCTGCGAGGTTCCATTCAGGCGGATGATTTCAAGTTAAAACCCGGGGGCACGGCCGAGGCCCTGCTGACGGTGCGCGATGCCAGCCTCGCGCTGCCCATGAACGAGGCGGAGCGGGCGGTGGCGGCGGAGCAACGCTTTCTCCATATCGAGGGTGTCGGGGGCACCATCCGCTTAGCGGGCCGCGAGGCGACGGTCACCCTGGAAGGCCGGCTCCGCTCGTGCCCGGTGATGGTCAAGGGCACGTTGAGGCTCGGCGACCGGCCGCCCGAGGAACAGGTGGCGGGCAAACCGCGGGCATATTATCCGGCTGAAAACCTTCGCGGTTCGGTGTCGGGCATCGGATTCGACCTGGAAGTCAGGCTTACCGACTTTCCGCTTCCGCGCGGGGATTCCCAGGACCCGGCGGAACGCCGATTGATCGAATCCTGGCCGGTGGTGGCCGAGCAAGTGGTGGACTTCGACGGTATCGGCAAGGTGGATGTCACCATTCGGCTGGAGCGCGAGTCCCGGGCGGACGCCGACGTGCGGTTCATCGAGGGGACGGTGGATCTCAAGGGCTGTTCGGCACGATACGCGGGATTCCCGTACCGAATAAACGAGCTGAGCGGGCAGGTGTGGATTCGTCCGGACGGTCGGATCGAGCTTCAGAAAATCGTGGGCCGGCACGGCAGAGGCACGGTGACGACTGAGGGGCTGCTCGGCGGGCGGGTGTCGAAGCAGGGCGACCTGACGATTACCGGCAAGAACATTGTTCTGGACGACGATCTTCTGGTCTGCCTGAATCAGTCCGATCGCGACCTGATCGGCCGCTTCAATGCGACGGCCCGGGCCAACGTGAGTGTTCGCATGCAGAGGCCGGCGAGGCGGCTGGATGAGCCGGCCGCCGCGTGGCAGACGGAGATCGATATCCGTTTCCTTGACGGCACCATCAACATGGTTGATTTCCCTTATCCGTTCGAGCGGCTGACCGGCCGGATGCGGATTGCCGGCGAGCGGCTCGAGGTGTCGGATTTCTGTGTGCGGCGGGGGGATACCCGGGTCTGCGTGGAGGGCGTGGCTCAAGGAAGCAGCGGCGGGGCTTTCGGCTATGACCTGCGGGTTGAGGCGTCGAGCCTGGTCCTGGACGAGGTGTTGGGGCGGGCGCTGCCGGAGGCGAGCAGAAGACTCTACAACGAGTTCAAGCCTACGGGGCGGGGCGAATTGACCGGTCGGCTGTTCTCCCGCCAGGCCGGCGGCCCCCTGGATTGCGATTTGAAGGCGGTGATCGGGGATGCGTCGTTGTCGCTGCCGGGCAGTGAGCAACGGCTCACGGATTGCCGTGCGACGCTGGCCATTCGGCCCGATGTGCTGACGGTCGAATCGCTGGCGGGCCGATTCGGCGAATCGCCGGTGCGGGCCGAGGGGCTGATTCCGCTGGCCGAGGGGGATGATCGCCTCTTGTTGAACGTGGACAGCGAACGCATGGTGCTGGACGATCGGCTGCGGTCGATTCTGCCGGCTGGCGCGCAGGCGGCGTGGAACGCGTTCGAGCCGTCGGGCGTGGCGGCTTTCGATCTGCGATACATGCGCGGCTTCGCGGCCACATCGGCGCCGGCGGCTTCGCGGCCCGCGGCGACACCGGACTACACCCTCGCGATCGAGCCGATCGACTGTCGCGTTCGCTATGGTGAATTCCCTCTGCCGCTTTCAGGTGTGAACGGGCGGATTGTGGTTCAGCCGGGCAGAGTTCTGATTGAACGGCTGAAGGCCCGTCACGAGGAGGCGGTCATTGAGGGCATCGGGCTGGTGGAGCTGGGTCGCGAGCAGACGGTGATAGTCCTGACGCTTGACGCGAAGGGTTTGGCGTTCACGGAAACGTTGCGGCAGGCGCTGCCCTGGCGGCTGCGGCGGTTGTGGAACGACCTGAAGCCGGCCGGCAGGTTCGACTTGCAGTTCGACAAGCTGGTGCTGACCTGCCCGGCCGGCGGTCAGATTACCTGGGTGTTCGACGGGTCGGCCGTCCTGCGGGACACGGCATTGAGCATCGGGCCGCGGCTTTCGGGCATCGAGGGGCGGATCCAGGCCAGCGGCGAGGTCGGGGAGGACTTCGCACTCCAGGGAGACCTGCAGTGGTCCCGGGTCCGGCTCGAGGATTGGGAGATCACCGATCTGACCGGGGGGTTCTCGCAACCCCGCGGTAGCGGGCGGATGGCCGTGCGCGGGCTGCAGGGTCAGCTTTATCACGGAAAGGTCATCGGCGAGGTCGATTTGATGGACGCGCCGCGGGGCACGGAATACGGGCTGTCGGTCACCGCCCGGGACGTGTCGCTCGGGGATTTCCTGAACGCCCGTTTGCGACCCGGGGAGCAACCGGTCACGTTGAAGGGGGTGGTCGACGGCAACCTGGCGCTCGCCGGCCGCTTCAATGACTATGCCAGTCGCCGCGGCGGCGGGGCCGTGCTCATTCACCACGCACAGATGCTCAAGGTGCCGTTCATCCTCACAATGATGCAGGTCGTCCACCTGGTGGTCGATGATGACAACGCGTTTCACGACGCCCGGCTGACCTTCATCGTGGACGGCGACGACCTGTTGTTGCAGGAGATCGACCTGCGCGGCAAGGCGTTGTCGATGGTCGGCGCCGGGCGGGTGAAGACCCCGACCGAGGTGCTGAACCTTGTCCTGCTGGTCGGCAGCCCGCTGCGGCTTCCTCGGATCGAGGTGCTGAGCGAGCTGGTCGAGGGGCTGGCCCGCGAACTGGTCGAGGTGTATGTGGAGGGCCGGCTGGGCAAGCCGAATTTTCGCGCCGAGATCGTCCGCAGCGTCCGCCGAACCGTCGAGGCGGTCCTCAACGCCCGCGAGAAACGACAACGGTAGGAATTCCGCGCCACCGCAGCGTGAGCGGGTGGTGGACCTTGAGGTTCTTCTGCCTGCCGGGCGAATGCTACTCTTTAATCACTTTCATGGCTTTCTTGTTGTCAGGCATGGGTTTCAGAGTCAAAGGGTCCATCCCTTCCGGTATTCACGGCGGATGTACTGGTCGGCTTCCGGGCAGCCGGTCGCCTTGAGGTTCTTGTGATCCCATTGGAGCTTTTGACCGGTTCGGTATGCCACGTTGCCCAGCAGGTTGTGTTCGATCAACAAGCCGGAGTAATCGAAGTTGCACAATGTCGGCGAGCCGGTCTTGCAGGCACGTATCCACTCCGCATGATGACCGGCCGAGGGCTCGATCCGGGTCTTGGGCGGTTCGAAGCCTCGGTAGTCCTTGTTGGGCAGCAGGATGTGTTTGTCGTAGTCGGCAAGCAGCTTACCCGCGTCACCGATGAACATCACTCCTATCTTCCACTGCATCAGGTCGATGCCCGGGGGGGACTTCGGGCGCTTTTCAGCGTCGTGCCAGGTCAGCTTGAGCGCGGGCCGATTCCCACGTGCCGGGTGCTCCCAGGTCGCGACCAGCCACGTCGGGTTCGTATGGGGATTGACCGGAGAGCCTGTGGCCTCTACGGAAGTCGGGTATTGCAGCTCCAGTGCCCAGAAGGGCAGATCGATGAGATGACTGCCCATATCGCCGAGTGTTCCGTTGCCGAAATCCCAATATCGGTTCCATGTCAGGTTGCCCGGCAGGTATGCGGAGTTGTAAGGACGGTACGGCGCCGGGCCGAGCCAGAAGTCCCAGCTCAGATGGTCCGGCACGGGCTGGCTGCCCTCCGGCAACATGCCGCCGGGACCTTTGCGATTGCACCACACGTGGACCTCGCGCACGGGCCCGATCGCGCCATCTCTGACCAGTTCGACCACGCGACGGTAGTTCTCGGTGGCGTGGATCTGGGTTCCCATCTGCGTTGCAACTTTATCCCTGCACGCATGGTAGGTTTCGCGCACCACCCGGGCCTCGTGAACCGAGTGCGCCAATGGTTTTTCGCAATACACGTGCTTGCCAAGCCTCATCGCCTTGACGGCAGCCGGCGCATGGACCTGGTCGGCGGTGCTGATCACCACGGCGTCAACGTCCTTCTGATCCAGCAATTCCCGCCAATCCTTGTATGTCCTGGCCTTGGGGAATCGTTCGGATGCCTTGCCGAGGTTCAGCGCATCGATATCGCACAGGGCCACGATGTTCTCGCTGATCACCTGCTCGGTGTTGGCATGGCCCTGGTTTTCAACCCCGATAATACCGATGTTGAGCTTCTCGTTCGGCGAGATGCGAGGCCTGACCGAAGGTTTCTTATCCAGCGAGGCGCAGCCTGAGAGTGAAAACGCGCTTGCCGCCATCGCGGCACCCTTCAGAAACTCACGACGATGAACGTGCTGTGTCATTGATCAGCTCCTTGTTCTGGTAAGAACGCCGGACCACCCTGCTGGGCGAAACGTATTGCCGGTACGCGACAATCCCCCGGGCAACAACCAGTTGCCCGGCCGCCATCATACCCGCCTCATCGTTCCGAGAGAAGCCCGCGTGGCGCGTTGCAGCGGCGAAGAATAGTCTTCGGGGCAGTATTTCTGCGGGGCGGAGTGAACGGGAAGGGGTCTGACGCAGGCATAGGATGGGCATCCCGTCCGGAGAGATAGGACGGTTTCCGTGGCCAGCGTTTGGTGTTGTACCCGG
>DATIKE010000028.1:0-6864 GCA_035477895.1 Phycisphaerae bacterium | reverse complement strand
GGACTCCGAATGTTTCCGTGCAACAGGCCTCGTGCGACAGGCCTGCGTGGACTGATGGGCGGGACGTGGTGGCCTGCCATGCCCAGGCTTCGACTCAACGGGCTGGGACTCCAATAAGAGTGCGTCCTGAAACCCTGAAATCCGGCCGGCTGGAACCGGCCCCACACGGGTTTTAGGACGCACAGTAAGCAGGATGTGGGTAGAGCCAAGCCATGATGACCGGGCGAGAGCGCATTGAAACGGTTCTGCAACGCCGCCGGCCGGACCACCCGCCGGTGAGCTGCTGGTACCACTTCTCCCACGATCAGCAGAGCGGCCCGGCCGCCGTCGAGGCCCATCTGCGACACCTCGATAAGTACGACCTCGACTTCCTCAAGGTCATGAACGATCTGCCCTTCCCCCGCGGCGAGGTGAACGCGGTCAACACGACGGCTGATCTCCGCAAGATCAAGCCGCTGGACGGCGACCACGGCAACCTGAGCGAACAGATCACCCTGATACGCGAACTGGCCCGGCGCGTCGGCAAGGACGTCCTGATCCCCACAACCCTGTTCAACCCGTGGGCGATCCTCCGACAGATGACCCGGCCGCCAAGCCACGAGCACGGAACGCCCAAGCTGGACGGTCAGGACGATCGGGACGAAACCATCAGCAAGCTGCTGGCCGAGGATCGTGCGGCCGTCCGGTCGGCGCTCGAAGCACTGGCAAGAACGCTGGCGGCCTTCGCCCGGGCCGCCCTGGATGCCGGCGCAAGTGGGCTCTACATGTCCGTGCGCGACGACTGGGTGAACACGCCGGCCAACGGGCCCGAGACCTACGACGAGCTGGTCCGACCGGCGGACCTCATCATCCTGGAGGCCGCCAAAACCGCGCCCCTCAACATCCTGCACGTGTGCGGCCGGCCGCAGAATCTTCCGCGGTTCTCCGACTATCCGGTGCACGTGCTGCACTGGGCGGATCGGGCCGCCGGCCCGAGCATCGCCTATGCCCGCGACCGGGTGAAGCCGACCATCGCCGGCGGCGTCGATAACCTCAAGACGCTGCCCAAGGGCACGCCCGCCGACGTCGCCTCCGAGGTGGCCGACGCGCTGCGCCAGGCGAAGGATCGGCCGATCATCATCGCCCCCGGATGCACCTTTGACCCCAGGGCGGTCCCCGAAGAGAATCTGCGCGCGATGGTCGACGCCGCACGCAAGGGATATGCGTGAACCGAGCGCCGACCCGAACATCAACAGTCAAACGGAGATCAACCCGCCGTGGAACAAACCCTGATCATCTGCAAGCCCGACTGTGTTCAGCGCCGGCTCGTCGGCCGGATCATTCAGCGATTCGAGGACAAGGGCCTGACGATGGCGGCCATGAAACTGATGCGGATCTCCCGCGATCTGGCCGAGCGCCACTACGCCCCCCACAAGGGCAAGCCTTTCTACCCCGGCCTGATCGACTACATCACCTCGGGGCCGGTCGTGGTCATGGTCATCGTCGGACCACGGGCGATCACCGTCTGCCGCAAACTGATGGGCAAGACTTTCGGCTTCGAGGCCGAGCCCGGCAGTATCCGCGGCGACTTCGGTGCCAGCACCACATACAACCTCGTCCATGGGAGCGATTCGCCCTCCTCGGCCGCGACCGAGATTGCCCTCTACTTCCGACCCGAGGAGATTCTCGACTATGCCCCCGCCGACGCCGCCTGGATCAGCAAAGCCAACGAGGCGTAGGAATATGTTCTCACTGGCCTTTTGCAAAGTGCCGTCGGCGGGCATGCAGAACCTCGTTTTTGCCCCCCCCCAACGGGGGTCAACACTGCCAAGGAGGCGGCTCTTGGGCAACTTTGCAAAAGTCCAGTTCTCATTCATCGTGCCGGCCGGGGCATGACGGCTCATTCTGTTCAAGAACGGCCGACACGCCTGTCTGCACGCGGACACGCACAGGCAGGCAGGCGCGGGCGGGTCCCAACAGAACCCCGAGCGCAAGCGAGTGGGCCCGGATGAGTACGGTCTCGCTCCGTCGCCATTGCTATGGAGCGTCGGCGACTTCGCGGCCTTGCCCGTCGCTGGCGCTTCGGGTTCTGATCACCCACGCGGACCCAGCCAACACTATCCCTAAACTGTCACGGGCCCGCAGGGGGGGGGCGGCCGCTACCGTTGCAGCGCTGTCATGGTGAACACCACCTTCAGGGCCGAGCCGTCGGCCGCGACGCGGAATGCCTCTTCGTATTGCTCCAGCGAAAAGCGGTGGGTGATGATCGGCGAGGGATCGAGCCGGCCGGCCGCGATCAGATTCAACGCCTCGGCGAAATCGCTTCGCCGCGACTCCGACGCGCCGTATACGCGGATCTGCTTGTAGTGAATCGCATTCGGATCGATCGAAACCGACGAGCCGACCGGGAAACCGGCGAACAGGCTGATCCGTCCGCACTTGACGACCGATTTCAATGCGGCCGGCACCAGTTCGGGCACACCGACGGCCAGGACAGCCAGGTCGTATTCATCGGCCGCGTCGAATTCATCCGGCGAGCAGACGCGGTCGGCCCCCAGCTTCGACGCGAATTCGCGCCGGTGCGGCTGCGGCTCGACGACGGTGATCGGGCGGACGGCCGGCTCCTGGTACGTGCGGGCGAGCATCAAATGCAGCAGGCCGATCGGCCCGGCACCGAAAATCACCAGCGAAGCCGATCCCCGCTGCCGGGCCGGGCCGTCCAGCAGCGGAAGGCCCAGCTCGCGTTGCCCGTTGATGCAGCAGGCCAGCGGCTCGATCAGCGGGCCGTGCTCCAGCGACACCGTCTCCGGCAAGGCAAAAAGGTTCCCCCGCCGCACCGCCCGCTTGGGAATCAGCATGTAATCGGCGAAGCAGCCGTCGGTCGCGTAGCCGAGGGTAATCCGCGTCTCGCAGAGGTTCTCGCGATCGGCCTGGCAGTAAACGCACTCCCCGCACGACACGACGACGCACACCGCGACACGCTGCCCGATGGAATACCCCTCGACGCCCGGCCCGATCGCGGCCACCGTCCCCGTGTACTCGTGGCCAATCGGCACGCCCCGTCGAACCTCGCGGGTTTTCCTGCCGGTGACGATCTTGACGTCCGTACCGCAGATGGCCGCGGTATGCACGCGGACCAGCACCTCGCCATCGCACGGCACCGGCCGCGGAACAAACCGCAGGCTCAGCTTTCCGGGCCCCTCGAAGATCAGCGAACGCATCGATTCGCCGGTCATGTCATCCCCATTCAAACCGCGGGCTTCAACCCTCAGGGCTCGCCCAATCGAAATAACACTTGCCCTCTCGCAGCCTATGTATGCTCCCGGTCTTTGGCAAGCCGGTTGTGAACCGCGCCGTCGCGACGGTATGATCGAGGTTGAACCCTCACTGCCCGGGAGAGAAGAACATGCCCGCTCGCCTGGTTCGCCATCTATACGGGATCCTCGCCTCTGCCGCCCTGTGCTCCGTCACCCTGGCCGCCGATCCTGAACTCGTCAAGCGTTGGGAGTTCGTATCCCCCGACAGCTCCGCCGGCTGGAGCGCCCTCCACGACCTGCGGGATTTCCGCGTGGCCGACGGCAAACTGCAAATGGAGATCGCCGGAACCGACGCGTACTTCACCGCGCCGCCCGTGGACACATCACTTGACGGCCTTGTCGTTCGGCTTCACATGCGGGCCGACCGCCCCGGCGAGACGCAGGTCTACTGGGCGACGGCCGACGCACCCCACTACAACGCGGGCGCCATGGCGACACGATTTGTTCCCGCGTCCCCCGCCGACAGAGAGCCGATGCCCCTGGATTTCCCGATCGGCACGCCGGCGGACGCCGGTCGAAAACTCGTCGGCCTGCGAATTGATCCCTGTAATCGCAACAGCAGCGGACACGTGGAGTTCACCTCGGTCGAGTTGCTCCGTATGCCGACGACCTACGACGCCCATTTCTCGGCGGATGCTTGCCGGGCCGATCCCGATCAGCCGGTCTCGTTTCATGCGACCTGTCGTCGCCTCACCGGACGCGGCAGCAACGAGCCCATCGAGTTCACCATCGCCGATACCCCGCCTCGATCCGTCGCGGCCGATGCGGATGGAACGCCGGCCCACGTACAGGATATGCGTTTCGATCAGCCCGGGCTCCACCGCATTCGAGCCCTCATCCGTCCCCCGTCACCGCCGGCGTACGACCTGGAGACCTGCGTGGTGGTCGGCGGCGTCACGACCCTGCCCACGATTAAAGGTCTGCGCACGGATCGGCTGCGGCTGGACCTGGTGCCCACGCTCGACACACGGCGTGTCGGCGCCGCCCGATGGCAGATCGCCGGAGACGACCGCCGATTCCACCAGGCCGGCTGGCTGATGCCCTTGGCCGATATCACCTTCCGCCAACCGGACGGTCGGATCGTCCGCCGCCAGCCGGCATTCGAAATCATCGAAAACACGCCGCAGCTCGTCCGGCTTGCGGGGCGGGTTGAAGAGAACCCGGACTGGAAAGCTGAAGTGGCATTTAGAGCCTGCCCCAAAACCCCGGAAATCGACCGGCTGGAAGCCGGTCCCACACGGGTCTTGGGACAGGCTCTTAGCGCGGTCAGCAGGGACGAGATCCCCTTCATCGAGACGATCGCGACCCTGACCGGGCCGGACGGCGGCGAGCTGCTCGATTTCTCAGGCCCCGTCCTCCGGGCCGACCGCGACGATGCGTCGGCCGACCCGCTCGATCGGCACGCGATCTTCGGCGGGCTGGAGTTCCTCGACCCCGGCTGGCCGTCATCAAGCGACCGGGCCGTCGGGCCGAAGTTCTCCGACCGCTGGACGCCGCATCCGTTCAAGATCTGTCTGCCGGCCATGATCGTCGAAGCAGCCGGCCTGACCACCGCCCTGTTCTGGCAGCCGCTCGATGCCTGGGACGGCAAGCACGCGATGCCCGCCGCCACCTTTGCGTCACCCAATTTCCTCGACAGCCAGCCGAACCACCTGATGAAGCTGTCGGTTCCCTCGATCCCCGATTGGCGGAACGAGAACGAGTCTGTCGCCCGAACACCCTGCATCACCGAGCCGGGCCGCCCGCTGACGATCCGCTACGCGCTGGTCGGGCAGTCGGACACGCCCGCGGCCCTGGCCGGCCGGGCCTGGTATCAGGTCTTCGGCCTGCCCCGGCCGCCGACGCCGGTCCGCGGCGATTCTGCCACCTACGACCTCTACGCCCGCCACCTCGGAGACACCATGTACTGGCCCGCGGACAAGGGTTGGCGCCATCACTGGTTCCTGGATAAGTCCAGCCGCTTCTCCGGCTGGATGGCCGCCGAGCTGCTCGCTCACGCCGCCGTCACCGGCCACCAACAGTGGATCGAACGCACGAACCTCGCCGGCCGATCGATCATCGACACCGCCGGCACGCTGGCCGATCAGGTCGCCAACGCCGCGCCGACCGACGCCGCCATCCGGGCCATGCGGCCTGACGGAACCTGGACATACGCCAACACACCGGAGCTGCGCGAGAAGGTCCGCGAGTCCACCGGCGGGCGATTCGACTCCCTTGGCGAGGACGGAACCACCAGTCTGGGCACCTGCGCGATAAACGCCGTGCCGATTCTGCGACACGCGCTGCTGACCGGGCAGGAAAAGTACATCCAGGCGTCAACCAGGGCTTTGCGGGCCATGCGGCAGTTCCGCGTCCCGCGCGGCGCCCAGGTGTGGGAGGTCCACAAGGACATCCCCGACATCCGCGCCGCGGCCCTGGCCGTCGAGGCCTTTCATCTCGGTTATCAGGTCATCGGCGACCGCGCGTACCTCGATGACGCCGCCTGCTGGGCCTGGGCCGGCGTGCCGTTCCTCTACAGTTGGCGCCTGCCGCTGGACGACATCCCCGGCGGCCTCACCGCCTCGCGCGACCGCGACGCGCCATACGCCAAGACGGAATACTTCCCTCTTTCAGATGGTTTTGAGAACCCCAGCCGGCAGGTCACGCCCTTCGGCTCGATCCCGGTGCTCGGGCCGACCATGTACGTGATCAACTGGTTCGGCGTCATCGTGCAGTGGTGCGGACTGGAGTGGGCGGCCCACGTGATCGATCTGGACCGCGATCGGCCGGACCCGCTGCTGCGGGCGATTGCCGACGGCGTCGTCGCCAGCGGCCTGCAGCAGACTTTCGACCGCCCGCCGTGGGTCGGCCTGTACCCCGACGTCTGGGATACCCCGACCAACATTGCCCAGGGCGCGTTTATCTGCGCCCGGCTGCCGATGGAGTGCCTCCGGGCCCAGGGCCGGCTGCCTCGGTGGGCCTCGACCTGGACGTGCATCATCCGCGATCCGGCCGGTCCTGCCCGCCGGCACATCAGCGGCTGGGGACCTCAACCGGAACTTTCGTGGCCGACGGCCGGCAACCCCCTGACCCTCCCCCTTGAATACCTCCCGGGCGAGCCCAACGAGTTGATCATCGCCGGCTCCGACAAGCCGCGCCTGGTCCGCATCAACGATCAGGTGCTCGATCCCGCGCCAGACGCCGCTGGATCGTCAGAACCGCCCGGCTGGCGATACGACCGCGCCCCGCGAATGCTGATCATCCGGTTCATCCAGCCGGCCCGGTACGCTACCGTCCGAATCGAATGGTAGCGGCCGACACGATCACCGTCTGGCTCCGTCATCAGGCCGACCAATCGACCGGCGTGGGCATCGACTGGATCCGCCTCGAAGACGTGACCGGCAAGTGACCGCCCGACTTTGCCCCCTCTGGCCTGTCGGCTCAATACGCATCGGCGGGCTGTTTCCGAATCCCAATCCGACATCGCTGACAACATCGCGATTATCGGAAATACGTCAAGTCGAACCCTGAATTGGCCGACGCACATGACGCGCGGGGGTATCGCCCCGCTTCCTGTTTGGAAACGTCG
>DATIKE010000027.1:0-2169 GCA_035477895.1 Phycisphaerae bacterium | reverse complement strand
GCCCCCACCGCCGCGTGGAACGTGCCCCCGATTTTTTCGTCGAACAGGGTGTTCTTCGTGTACTGCGTGATCGCGTAGTTCGTCCCGATCGCGATCTCGCCCAGAATCCGCGCCCCGCGATCCTGGTCGAGCATCTTGATCAGGAAATCCTCGCCCTTGCCGGCCGAGGCGTCGACCACCTTGCCGGCCTTGAACCGCAAGCGGATGTCGTGCACCTCGCGCCCGCCGTGGACCGCCGGGAAGCTGTAACACGCCACGCCCTCGGTCGCGTCCTCGACCGGCCCGGTGAACACCTCGCCGTCGGGGAAGTTCTCGTGCCCGTCGCAGTTCAGCCACTTGCGACCCGCGACACCCACCTTCAGGTCCGTCCCCTGCGGCGCTCGGAACCGGACCTCCCTGCATCGGTTCAGGAAATCCACCACCCGCTGCTGCCGCACGCTGATCTTCTTCCACTCGGCCACCGGGTCTTTCAGGTGCAGCAGGCCGGCTGTGTAAACGAAGTCCTCGTACTGTCTGAGCGACATCTCCGCGTCCTGGGCCGCCGACTGGCAGGGATACTGCGTACCCGTCCAGCGCAGCCGGTTGCGACCCTTGAGCGCGTTGCGCTGCATGAACTGCTTCATGATCGGCTTGCGGGCCTGGCTGACGACTGCCTGCCGCCGCGGGTCGACGCGGCTCATCGACTTGGTATTGTCGCCGGCCCACATCCCGATCGAGCAGTCGATCGTCTCGACCTCCCGCTTCAGCAGCGAACCGACGTACGAAAGCTGCCGCTTGCCGGCCAACTCATAGAAGGCATCCTGGCACTCATCATCGGCGATCCGCAGCAGCGGGTGCCCGCCGGCCAGCAGCACCTCCCGATACACCGCCCGGATCAGCGGCAGGGCCGCCGTCGACCCGGCGATCCGCACCAGATTGTCCCGCCGGACGCCTACCGAGTATCGAACAAGAACTTCCGCGAGTTTCTCAATTCTCGGATCGTGCATGGCGGCAAAGTACCGCGTGAAACCCGCCCTGTCGAGGGTTTCCAATCCGGTTCGCAGATCCTTTCGCGACTTTCAACTTGTACCGGCCAACCTCCGTATCGGCCGGTACGGAAGGCTTTCCAGCAAGCGGCCGACGCGGGGGCGGCCGCGACAGCCCATACACCCGCGCACCGGGTTGCCCCCTTGTCTTGCCGGACGGGCAAAACTATCATGTCCTGTCTTGATTGCAGGCCCGTCGGCCTGCCCACTGACACCCAATAGCGGGAAAGGTAGCCTTCTGTGAGCACGATCAAGCGCAACGATTCTTACCTGTTTACCTCGGAGTCGGTGTCCCAGGGGCACCCGGACAAGGTTGCGGACCAGATCTCGGACGCCATTCTGGACAGCCTGCTCGCGCATGATCCCCACGCCCGAGTGGCCGTCGAGACCCTGGTGACCACAGGCCTGATCGTGCTGGCCGGCGAGGTCACGCCGCACAACACCGCCGCCGCCCTCGCCCTCGCAAACGCAGAGGCGACCGCCCGCGAGACCGTTCGCCAGATCGGCTACGACGACGCCACCACCGGCTTTGACTACCGCAGTTGCGGCGTCGTCCGTGCCCTTCATGCCCAGTCGCCCGACATCAGCCAGGGCGTCACCAGGGACGAGGGCCTGCACAAGGAACAAGGCGCCGGCGACCAGGGCCTCATGTTCGGCTTCGCCTGCCGCGAGACCAAGGCCCTCATGCCGCTGCCCATCCACCTGGCTCACCGGCTCGTCGAGAAACTCACCGACCTCCGCGAGCAAGGCGACACCAAGTGGCTCCGACCGGACTCCAAGAGCCAGGTCACCGTCAAGTATGTTGACGGCGTGCCGGCCAAGCTCGACACCGTCGTCGTCTCGACGCAGCACACCGAGGATGTCGTCGACCCGCGGACCGGCAACCTTTCCAAGAAGGCCCGGCAGACCATCATCGAGAAGGGCATCAAGCCGGTCGTGATCAAGGAACGCCCCGACCTCTGGCACAACGGCATCAGGTTTCACATCAACCCGACCGGCCGATTCGTCATCGGCGGGCCGCACGGCGACTCGGGCGTCACTGGCCGCAAGATCATCGTCGACACCTACGGCGGGCGCGGCCGGCACGGCGGCGGGGCGTTCAGCGGAAAGGACCCCAGCAAGGTCGACCGATCCGCCGCCTACA
>DATIKE010000026.1:0-10566 GCA_035477895.1 Phycisphaerae bacterium | reverse complement strand
GTCATCGCACTCGGCCCGGCCGGCCACGACCACCGCCCTCACGCCGTCGTTCTTCTCACCGCCGATCCCCTTGTGAGGCGGAATGGTCTCGCGCGGGACCGTGTAGAGTTCGCCCTCGCTCTGGTCATAGTACCAGGCCTGCAGGCCCTCTTCGCCGGTCGCGGTCAGGTGACGCACTCGGGAGATGCCCATGGCCCCTGCGACTCCCAGCAGCCCACCCACCGTGGTCACCTTGATGATTGTCTTTGTTCTTGAGGTCATGCTCGTTCCCAGGTATCAGCGGGCTTTCAGAGTACGCTGCCTGTCATGGGAGACGGTGGTAATCCGGTCTGAACGACCACCAGCACTCATTCAGATTGCAGGGGATGTCGTTCGCGTTCAGTTTCGCCACGTGGCCGTCGGCAAAGGCGTAATTAGCCCGCTTGTTGTGCCGTTGACAGCCATAATTCTCGTCCAGCAAACGATTGAACCCGGCCGTACACTGACTGCCGTCCGTGGCTCGCGGTCTGATCCACCACCCAAGGTCGTCGCCGTACTTGGCGACGACGCCATCGTAGCCCGCGCCGTCGCCAAACCAGATCAGCTTTGAAGGGCTCTTGATCTGCGAGAACTTCCTGAGGCCGTCTGTGTAACCCGATTCCGCAGTCCGCCCAAAGGGCATCGACTTTGGCAACGTCGCCTGCTTCTTGCCGAGCCAATGAACGCCGGCGATACCTATGCCGCCGAAATTCCACCGCTCCAGCGGATGCTTGATACCGTAGATATAAGGGTATCGCTCCCGGTCACTGGTGGTGGGGCCATTGAGGGATTGGGTGCGGCGCTCGTCAGCATCGGAGAACCCGTCTCCATAGATATACATACGCTCGGCCGGGCAATCGAACACGTGCTGGGCGCGGCCCGCATACGGAAACAGAATGACCCGAAACGTGACTTCGACGCGGTTGCTGTCGGTCGATGAGGGCCACCAGTCCTCGATCGGGTTCATCCAGTCTTTGTTGGCTGCGGTGTAGGCCGTCGCTGCAATGGCGAGCTGCCTCTGGTTGGACGCACAAACCGCCACCTTGGCGGCCTCCCTGGCGTTGCCCAGTGAGGGAAGCAGCAGGGACACCAGAAGGGAGATGATGGCAATGACGACGAGGACCTCGATGAGCATGAACGCGCTCCGGCTTCGAGCCGTCCCGGCTGCCGATTGAATGACGCGTGCGGAGACGGTGGTCGATCTTCCCGATTCAATGTTCATGGCTCAGTCCGGAACCTTGTATTCACGGATTCCACTGTCACGGTTTTTCTGCGGCGGTACCGCCAAGTAGACCGCCCGGCGGTCGGCCACAGACAGCCCGGTTCGAGCGTAAGGGGCGGTTTTCACCGACGCGACCCGGGTCAGTTCGCCGCCCCGGCCCGCCTGGAACATATCGAGGGCCGCGCCCTCGCCGCCGGCCCGGAACTGACGACGGTCGGCCTGTCCGCAGCCGCCACCTGTACTGAACCTGTACCGGTTATTGTTTGACGGAATCCGTTTCTTACAGGCTCCTTTCGCAACTCCGGTCAACACGTCCATCTCGGGCTGCCCCTCGGCTCGGAAATCCCTCGTTGCACCCCAGGAAAGCGCCTGCCTCCAGCAACCTGCATGTTATGCCGCCGGCAAATGCACGTCCAAGTGTCCCGATCGTGCCGGCCGACGAGCCGTCCGAACCATGTCCTGGCACCAGCCGGCACCTTCCCGGCCCGAGCGTCGCCCCCTCCGCCGGTCGTGAAGCGCAACTTCCTGTACCGGCTGGGTTTGCGATTGAGGGTGGCGGGGCTTGATTTCCAGCCCGCGCCGGTGGATAATGCGAGGTTCCATGCCCGAGGGCCTCACCGCCCGGGCGGGGTCGGGGTCTGGACGGGCCCCGGCGGTTGTTTCGACAAGACGAGTTCGGCAAGGAAACGAGGAGATATGGGCTATAAGAAATTCACCCATGCGCCGGAGCAGCTACGACCGGATGCCCGGTTCGAGAACAAGCTGGTCAGCAAGTTCATCAACTGCCTGATGTACGAGGGCAAGAAGGGTGTGGCAAGCCGGCAGTTCTACGGCGCGATGGAGATCATCGGCAAGAAGGTCAAGGACGCCCAGCCGCTTGAGGTCTTCGAGACGGCCATCCAGAACGTCAAGCCGAATATCGAGGTCCGCAGCAAACGCGTCGGCGGCTCCAACTACCAGGTACCGATCCAGGTCAACCGCAAGCGGCAGCAGTCGCTGGCCATCCGCTGGATCCTCGAGGCCGCCCGCGGCCGCAAGGGCGCGCCGATCTCCCAGAGCCTGGCCAAGGAACTCATCGACGCCTTCCACCGTGAAGGCAACGCGATGACCACCCGTGAGAACGTCCACCGCATGGCCGATGCCAACAAGGCGTTCTCCCACTTCGCCTGGTAAATCGCGGGCGAACCAACAACGCTTTACAAACCCCCCGGCCAGGAAATGCCGGGGGGTTTTATTTTTGGGCGCAATTCGCGGGCTATCCTGCCCTGAGCGGGCGGCTTGGGGCGAAAGACTTTGCGGATAGAGTCCCATACCCCCATGCGGGTCTCGGCCGTTGTGAATGAATCATTTCATCGGCAGGCGGATCGGTCGGCCGCGCTCGGCGGACATCGCCGCCGCCAGGCAGACCTGCGTGGTCTCGGCCGCGTCCTCCAGGTCCGGCAGCGGCCGGCGGTCGCGGTTCAGGCAGTCGATGAAGTGCGCGATCTCGCCGTCGAACGGATGATGCGACACGTCGGCCGAGTCCGGCAAAATCGTCGGAATGGTCGCGAAGCCAGTTTGTCCCTTCAGCATGTCGCCGGCCAGCAGGTTGTTGCGGAAGCTGCCCTTCGTGCCGTACACCTCGACGTTGAACACGTAAGGCATGTTGCACTCCAGGCAGCAGCCGACCTTGCCGATGGACCCGTCGTCGAACTTCAGCAGCGTCAGCTCGGTCCCGGGATAGTCCAGCTCTTTCGTCCTGCCGGTGTTGTATGCGGAGACCTCCACGACCTTTCGGCCGACGACGTAGCGGATCGCGTCCACCGCGTGACAGCCGCCCAGCAGCAGACTCGTCCCCGAGGTCGCGATCGTCGTGTGCCACGGCTTCGTGTAATCCTTGCCCACGAGCCCGTGCAGGTAGTCCGTCTCGGCATAGATGATTCGCCCGAGCCGGCCATCGGCGACGTGCCGGCGAATGATCCGCAGCAGCGGGTTCCAGCGGAGCACGTACCCGACAATCGTCCGGACCTTCGCCGCCCGCACCGCCGCCCGCATGGCCTTCAGCTCCGCGAGGGTCAGGCAGACCGGCTTCTCGATGATCACGTGCTTGCGGGCCTTGGCGGCCGCGATGGTCTGCTCGGCATGCACGTTGTTCGGCGTCAGCACCGCGACGATGTCCACCGCCTTGTCCGCCAGCGCCGGCCGGAGATTGTCGTGCACCGCGCAATCGAGGTGATGCTGATCCAGAAACGCTTTCGCCCTGGCAAGCCTCCGCCCCACGACGTGCGTCACCCGGACGTCGTCGCGTTTACGGAAACTGTTCAGATACGCCCCGGCCACCCAGCCCGGCCCGACGATCGCGATATTCCAGGTCCGTTTTCGCATGGCAAGGTCAGGCATACATCAACTTGGTGCCCTTGGCTTTGGGAACCGGTCTACCGAGTTCGCGGGCAACCGCCACCCGCTCAACCGCCTTGAGAGCCTGGTGATACGTCTTTCCGTCCGCCATGCAGCCGGGGAGCTCCGGCACTTCGGCGATAAACGCCTTATCCTCTTCTGACCAGTAAATGATAACTTCGTATTTCACAACTCGCCTCCGAGCCGGTACCTGACCGGCGGCTGACGAACCTGCTTAACCTGGTAGGGCTTAGCCATTCCGCCTTTGGATGGGAGGTTGATGATCTCAACAACCTTTTCGTGGCTGTAGATATAATGCCCACCTCGAATTCGCTCCTCGAACCCGACAGCCAGCAGGAGCCGTCGCAAATCGGAAAAACGGATATCGGCATCAGACTGCCCGCGAAGCAAGCGATCCAGAGTCTTCCTCGGTTGGGCCATACGAAACCGCTCCGGCTTCCGCGAGGCGAACGTGGCTCATCCCCCTTTACCAGGGCGCGCCTACGTTCATTTCCGATCACTGCATTGTAGCAAAACAGATGCCGCCAACAAACTGCCTGCGTCGCGTCGTCGCGTCGGGTGTTCAAGGTCATCGCCATTCCCGCGCCGCCTCGACCATCGCGATCAGGTTGGCCTCCGGCGTCAGCGGCGAAACCGCGCAACCGGTGGCCAGGATGAACCGGTTCGAACCCCGGAATGCCTCGAGGCATTCCCGGCAGCTCGCCTTTACCTGCTCCGGCGTCCCCCGCATCACCGGGTCGACCGGGTTGACGTTCCCGATCACGGTCACTTTCTCGTCGCAGATCCGCCGGGCAACCGCGAGGTCCACCTGGTAGTCGATCTCGATGCCGGCGGCGCCGGTTTCGATCATCCGGTCCAGGCAGGTGCTGGAGTCGCCGCAGATGTGCAGCGTGACGGGCACGTCGACGGCCGCCCGGATCGCGTCGAACACCCGCTTTTCGTACGGAAACGCGAACTCGGCGTATATCTTCGGCCCGACGAGGCTTCCGCTGGCCGCGGAGTCCCCGGTGTTGAGCACATGGGCACCGGCCTCACCGAGTGCCACGGCATAAGGGGTCACGGCATCGGCACTGAACGCCAGCAGCCGGTGGGCGAACTCGGGGGCCTCGACAAGGTCCATCATGAACCGTTCGATGCCGCGAAGCTGGCAGGCCAGGTCGAACGGAGACTGGTCGAAGTTGCCGACGATCAGCAACTCGTCGCCGGCCATCCGCGCCGCATGCCGCACCGCCTCGACCATCACCGGCCAGCGGCCGGAACGCTTCGGGTCCGGCAGTCCCAGGTCGTCGATCTGCTCCACCGACTCGATCCACGTACCGTGTCCCTGGGCCGGTGCGTCCTCCGGGTGCTCGATGTGCGGAAAGCCGACCGCCTCGGCGTTGACCCAGGTGTCGGCCGAGATATAAATGCCGTCGTACCCCAGCCGCCGCGCGCACTCAACCTGGCACCGGGCCAGCAACTCGGGATCGTGCGCGTGTTCCCGAATGGTGACGCCGAAATACGTCGCCCCCGCCTGCCCGACGAGCGGAACCACCGGCACGCGGTCGCGCGGCTCGCCTCGCATCGCCGCCAGGGCTCGTTGTTTGCCGGTCAAAACGGATTACTCCACGCTGAAAACAGATATTCAGTCCGCGCAGATCACCGGACGTGGCCCGCTCACTGCCGCTCGGGGCTCTGAGTAACACGGATCAGAACCATTCCCACCTTCGGAAGTACCAGGCCAGTATTCCGGTGATGGCGGCCATGGAACCAACAACGATCCAGAAGGCGTATTCATGGTCCCCCGGCGGCCAGAGCTTGAAGTTCATCCCGTAGATGCTGGCAACCAGGGTCGGGGGCATCATGAGCGTCGCAATGACGGTAAAAACCTTGATGCTGTCATTGGACCGCTGCGACATGGCCGACATGAAAAGCTCGCGGGCGCTGGTCACCTGCTCTCGGTACAGATCCAGGTCCTCGTTGATCCGCACGAGGTGGTCGAGCACGTCGCGGAAGTAGGGCCGGATGTTCTTGCCGATGAAGGCGTATTCCCCGCGGGCCAGTTGGGCCAGCGCCTCGCGCTGCGGCGTGAGGTACCGCCGGGCCTGGAGCATCTCGGTCCGGATGTTCGAGATCCGCTCCAGGATGTCGTCTTGCGGGTCGAACAGGGCCTCGTCCTCGAGCTGGGCGGCCTCGCTCTCCAGCCGGTCCAGGAAAGGCTGGTAGCCGTCCATCAGCCTGTCGGCAATCATGTGCAGCAGGTGGTCCATCCCCCGGCCGAGGACGTTCTCCGCATCCCGCCCGCAGCGGTCGTGGATCGCCTGCAGCGACTCCATCGGCTCGTGGTGGATCGTGATGATGTACTGGGACGAGCAGAAGATGGCCAGCTCTCGCGAGCCGATGAAATCCCGTTCCTCGCTGAGCATGGGCGTATAAAGAACCATGAAGATGTAGCCGTCGTACGGGTCGATGCGCGGGCGCTGCTCGCCGTGGAGGCAGTCCTCGATCGCCAGCGGGTGCAGCGAAAAAGCCTCGCCCAGCAACGCCAGCGTCCACTCGTCCGGCTCCTCCATGTCCAACCAGATCTGCGAGTTCGGCTCGCGCAAGGCGCGGGCGGCCTCGATCAATGATTGCGAGGTCTCGAACGTCCCGTCGGCGTATCGGACATGCGCGGTCAGCACACGGCCATTGTAAGCCCGCACCTCCGCCGGTCAAAAAGCCCCGCGGCCGCAGCCGCCCGGAAAAAACACAACCCCCAGGTGTGCAAACTCGCAATCGACTCGGTGTTTCCGGAGGTCAAGTGACAAAAACGATGTGTGGACGCTCGCCGCCGAGCTTCCTAGAATGGCCTTGTAGCCGAGGAAATCAGCATCGCGCTGTCGGCCGAGTAACCGATCTCGGCGTTTCGGGTTTCGGCGTTTTGACGTTTCATCGAGAGTCTCATGGCAGAAAAAATCGTCATCATCGGATCGGGGCCGGCTGGCTGGACCGCGGCGATCTACGCGGCCCGGGCAAATCTGAACCCCCTTGTGTTCGCCGGCCGGCCCAAGCAGGTGCCCTCGCTGGTGCTCCCCGGCGGGCAGCTCATGCTCACCACCGAGGTCGAGAACTACCCGGGCTTTCCCGAGGGCGTCACCGGGCCGAAGCTGATGGCCTGCCTCGAGCAGCAGGCGGTGCGATTCGGCACGCGCATCCAGACCGACGACGGCCAGAACCCCGACGTCTCCAACCCCGACGACGGCCACAGCTACAAGTACCAGGACTGTGTGAAGGTCGATCTCTCCAACCGGCCCTTCAAGGTCTACGGTGAGGGCGACCTGGTCGTCGAGGCTCACTCGATCATCATCGCCACCGGAGCGACCGCCAACTGGCTCGGCATGGAGAACGAGCAAAGGCTGGCCCGCAGCGGCGGCGGGGTCAGCGCCTGCGCGGTCTGCGACGGCGCCCTGCCCGCATTCCGCAACAAGGAGCTCGCGGTCGTCGGCGGCGGCGACTCGGCCGTCGAAGAGGCCACCTACCTCACCAAGTTCGCCTCCAAGGTCTATATGATCCACCGGCGCGACGAGCTTCGGGCAAGCAAGATCATGGCCCGGCGGGCGATAGACAATCCCAAGATCGAGATTCTCTGGAACAAGATCGTCGCCGACGTACTCGGCGCCGAAAAAATCACCGGCGTCAGGTTGAAAGACACGAAGACTCAAGAGGAAAGCGAGCTGCCGCTGGCCGGGCTGTTCATGGGCATCGGCCACACACCGGCCACGCAGTTCCTGAAGGGCCAGCTCGACCTCGACGCCAAGGGCTACATCCAGCTCAAGGACTCCTGCCGCACCACGACCAGCGCGGAGGGCGTCTTCGCCGCCGGCGATGTCGTCGACAGCGTCTACCGCCAGGCGATTACCGCCGCCGGCATGGGCTGCAAGGCCGCCCTCGACGCCGAACGCTGGCTGGCCGAGAAGGGAATCGAGTAAGAGTGCATCCTAAAACCCGCGTGGCACAGGCGTCTGCCTGTGCGTGTACGCCTGTCTGCGTGTACGCACAGGCAGGCACGCAGACAGGTCTCGCCTGTGTGATTCCAGGGTTTTAGGATGCGCTCTGGGTGCCGTTTTCGGTTCGCGAGTTTCCTTGGTTTCCTGCCCCGGAGGGGCAACCGACAATAGCCCAGGGCGAAGCCCTGGGTTATCGGTGTAAACAGACCCAAAGCCCCGGAGGGGCGGTTGAACCTCCGCGTTCCTGCGTCTCGAACACGAAACTGTCTTACCGGAAACGGCACCAGGCGCGGCCGGGTATGCCGCACGTTCAACGTCGGGCATGCGCCGTCGCGATTATTCAAACATCTTGAGCTGGTCCGGCTCGAAGGCCGTCTTGCTGACCGGGTGGTCGACTTCTATCGGGTACTTGCCGGTGAAGCAGGCCGTGCAGTAGTGGTCCGGCGGGTGCTTGACGCAGGACAGCATACCCTCCACCGAGAGGTACCGGATCGAGTCCACGCCGAGGTACTCGCGGATCTCCTCGATCGAGCGGTTGTTGGCGATCAGTTTGGACGGGTCCGGGAAGTCGATGCCGAAGTGGCAGGGGTGGCGGATCGGCGGGCTGGCGACACGCAGGTGGATCTCCTTAGCGCCCGCCTTCTTGAGGGCCCCGATCTTCCCCTGCGTCGTCGTCCCGCGGACCACCGAGTCCTCGACGACCACGAGGCGCTTGTCCCGCACGTTGCGCTTGATAACGTTCAGCTTCATCTTGACCGCCAGGTCGCGCATGGACTGCTCGGGCATGATGAACGACCTTCCGGCATAGTGGCTGACGGTGAACGCGCGCCCGTAGGTCTGGCCGCCGGCCCGCGAGTAGCCCATGGCCGCACACCGGGCACAGTTCGGGATCGGCGTGATCATGTCCACGTCGGCGGGGCCTTCTCGGCCGAGCTTCTCGCCCATCTTCACGCGCACCTGATGGACGTTCTCCCCGAACACGTCGCTGGACGGGTCGGCGAAATAAATCTGCTCGAAGATGCAGTAGGCCGGCTTGACCGAGCCCGGCGGAACGATCCACTTGCTGCTGACGCCCTGCTCGCTGATGAACACGACCTCGCCCGGCTCGACCTCGCGCCAGAACTCCGCGTCCACGATGTCCAGGGCGCACGTTTCGCTGGCCACCACGATCGCCCCGTTGTCCATTCGACCCAGCACCAGCGGCCGGATGCCGTACGGATCGCGGGCAGCCACGATCCGGCCGGGGAACAGGAACAGCAGCGAGTAGGCCCCTTGCAGGTGTCGCAGAACGTGCACGAGGTGACCGCCTTTGTCCAGATGACTGGGTTTGGCCAACAGGTGGACGATGACCTCCGTGTCGCTGGTCGTGCGGAAGATCGCCCCGTGCTGCTCGTACTCGTCGCGGAGCAGGGCCGCGTTGATCAGGTTGCCGTTGTGCGCGACCGCCACCTGTCCCAGGGCGTAGTTGACCAGCAGCGGCTGGGCGTTCGCCTCCAGGCAGGCCCCGGTCGTCGAATACCGCACGTGACCGACGGCGATCGGGTTGCGAAGCTTCTTCAGCGCCGGCGGGTCGAAGACGTCGGTCACCAGCCCCATGCTCGCGTGCCGGGCGATCAGCCCGCGATCGCAGGAACAGATGCCGGCCGACTCTTGCCCGCGATGCTGCTGGGCGTACAGGCCGAGGTAGGTCAACTGGACGGCCTCAGGATGACCGTACACGCCGAACAGCCCGCAATGATGTTCGATTCTCGGGGGGAACACGTCGATGACAGCCTTTTCAGTATAAGACCTCGACGCAAAGACATATGGTAACGACCTCGCCCGACCCGGTCAACAAGGTCCGATATGCCGTCCCGGATCCGCGCACCGCTCTCACGAATATGCCGTTTTTTCCAAAGCCGCCGTCTTGGCCGGTCGAATCACCCATAGAGCCTGTGGCGTCCGTGCGGTCTGTGACACCCGGACAACGCAATCATAAAGAGTCGCTGGAGGAAGGATCATCACCATGCGGAAACCCAGGGAAATCCTGACCACCGGCGAAGTGGCCCGAATCTGCAAGGTCGCCCCACGGACCGTCTCGAAATGGGTCGACACCGGGCAGCTTCGCGGCTACCGCATCCCCGGCAGCCGCGACCGACGCATCCCGCTGCAGCACCTCATTCGTTTCATGCGGGTCCACGGCATGCCGCTGGAAGACCTGGACACCGGCGAGAGCCGCGTGCTCGTCGTGGATCTGGACCGGGACTTGTGCGAACTGATTCGCCGGGCGATGAACGCCACCGGGCGGTTCCAGGTCCGCACCGCCTCATCAGCCGTTGAAACCGGCGCCCTGATGGAACAGTTCCAGCCGCAGGTCGTGCTGGCTGACATCGATGTCCACGGCATCGACGGGCGGGATCTGGCTCGCTTCGTTGCCGCCCGATCGGAGCTGGCCGGTACCCACCTGATCGCCATGAGCGCTTCACTCACACCCGCCGACCGCCAGATGTTCCTCCAGCAGGGCTTCCACGACACCATCGCCAAGCCCTTCGACATCCACCAGCTCACCGAAGCTGTCGAGGCCGCCCTCGGCATACTGGTCTGACCGTTCAAACCGGGCGTTGATTGCCCTGAGAATCGCGAACATGTCGTGGGGCGAGCCTGATGAGGTCGGCCCGCGCGGTGTCTCGAACACACCTGGCCATACCCTTTCCATCGGCTCGCAGGTACCATGACCAGCCATGAGTCGAAGGGACAAGGCCACCTCGTCCTCGGGCTTTGCCAGCCCAGGCTGGCCAATCGCCGCCATCCTCCTGCTTACCTTCGTTGCGTACCTCCCGACGATGCAATGCGGCTACATCTGGGACGACGATTTCTACGTCACGAACAACAAAACACTTCATGATATCGAAGGCCTGGGTCGGATATGGTTCCGGCCCGGGGCCACGCCGCAGTATTACCCGCTCACCTTCACATCGTTCTGGA
>DATIKE010000025.1:0-6705 GCA_035477895.1 Phycisphaerae bacterium | reverse complement strand
GGTGATTCCCGTGCGGTCCGGGTCGACCTCGGGCATGGACCGCAGCAGAGAATGTGCCCTGGCGACGGCGGCCACCGCGTGGTACGACCATGCCTCTTTCACCCCCTTGGCGAAATCGGCGAACTTCTGCTCGTGGCCCTGGTTCGGCCCGCCGTTGGGCAGCCGTTGGTCATCCGGACCGCAGCCGGCCAGATCCATCGCGATGGCCGCGTAGCCGCGCTTCGCCCACAGCTCCGCCCACTCGGCAAACGCCTTGCCCCCTCCGCCGTGCACCAGCACCATGCCGGGCACCTTGCCTTCGGCTTCGGACGGCGCGGCGTAATACGCGAACACCCGGGTCGTGCGGCCTTGGTAAGGCTCGTTCGCGTAGTACAATGACTTTACCGGCCCGGTCTTGTCCGCCCACTCGAACGCCGGTGCCTGGCCCAGCTCGCGCATGTCCCACGGGCCGGTGAACGGTTTTATGCAGGCGCCGCACAACAGCGCTCCGGCCAGGCACAGCAGCAACGACTGATTGAGAGTGCATCCTGCAACCCTGAAATCCGACCGGCCGGTGGCCGGCCCCGCATGGGGCTTAAACGGCACTACAAGGTAGCGAATAATGGTCATCCTCCCGTGCGGTTATGCCGACCCAGTATACTGAGGCGGCGATTGCGTGCACCCGTCCGATACTCTGCTTGCCTGGTGCGACCTTCCCGCCCGTTGAATCGCTCGAACTTCCCGACATTGCGACCGTATGAAACCGAATCCACCACGACGGCACCGCTGCTGGGGGCATGGCGAGGCTCGAAGCGAAAAGGGGAGGGCGGCCTCAGTGGTAAGTCCATGTGTCGTGGCCACTTGTGTGGCTGCCGGTCCTTTGGCTGGGGTCCCGCGAACGGTTATACTGAACGATCCCATTGTCTGGTCGGCGGCCGTATCCGCCTCGATATGGTCGAGCGGTTCGAACGAGAGGCGGGCATGCGTTACAGAGATTTCTCTGCGAGGTTCGAGGCCATGAGAGCAATCGGGGTGTATGTGTTGTCGGGACTGCTGGCGGCATCGCTGGTTCTTCCGCTGTCCGCGCAAGAGCCAGCCGCGTCTCAGCCGGGGCAGGTGGCGGCGACCGGTCCCGCGCAGGCCGCCGGCGGGCCGGCGCCCAAGCTCCGCATCGACGAGAAATCCTTTGACTTCGGCGAGATCTGGGATGGCGACAAGGTCGAGCACGACTTCGTGATCCACAACGACGGCGACGCGGTCCTCGAGATCCCGTCGGTCCGCGCCGGGTGCGGATGCACGGCCACCGAGTGGGACCGCAAGATCGAGCCCGGAGAAAAAGGGCGGGTCCACGCCGTCTTCGACACCAAGGGCAAGGGCCAGACCCCGCAGACGACCATCTACATTCAGACCAACGACCCGAATAACGCCCGGTTCGACTTGCGTATGCACGGCAAGGCCAAGCGTCTGATCGACGTGGACCCGGCCATGGGCGCGCGGTTTGGCCGGGTGGTCGAGGGCAAGGTCCATCCCATCAAGATCAAAGTCACCAACAACCTGCCCGACCCGCTGAAGCTGGAGCTGCTGCCGCTCGGCCCGGAGGCCAAGCCGTTCGACGTGAGCGTCAAGGAAGTGGAGCCCGGTAAGGCCTACGAGATCACGGTCACGCCCCGGCAACCGCTGCCGGAAGGCTCGATCAGCACGAGCATCCAGTTCAAGACCGGCGCGGGGCAGATGCCGACTTTGGCCATCCCCGTCAACATCTTTGTGCCGGCGCCCATAGAAGTCTTCCCGCCGTCGATTATCCTCGGGGCACCGCCGGCCCGCGAGTTGCCTCGGCCGATCGACATCACCTTCAACGAGCAGGGGCAGATGAAGATCCTGTCAGCCGGCAGTTCGGATCCGTCGATCAAGACCAACGTGATGGAGATTACTCCCGGGAAGAAATACCGGGTGCTCTGCCAGATCCCGGCCGGCTTCAATGTCGGGCACGACCAGACGGCGAACATCACGATCGCCACCGATCTGCCCGCCAAGAAGGAAATCGTCGTGCCGATCACCATGCGGGCGACCCCGCAGCCGACCCAGGCCGGTGTCACCACGCCGGGCCAGGGGGCAACCTTGCCCGCCGTCGCGGTCCCCGACAATCCGGTTTTTGATATCGCGAACTACAGCATCAGTGTCGGGAGCCGCAAGGCGGGTGAGGTGTACACTCAGGACATCTACTTCCGCAACAGCGGCGGCAAGCCGCTGGAGATTGCCAAGGTCGCAGGCACCCCGGCGCTCAAGATCAACAGCAACCACGCGACGACGATCGCGCCGGGAGCCGCCGGCATGTTGCAGGTCGAGGTCACCACGCCGGACAGGCCCGGTCCGTTCATCGAAAGAATCAATCTGGAGATGAACGATCCTCAGCGCCCGACGGCCACGATCACCCTGAGCGGGCAGGTCCGTCCGTACGTCGAAGTGCAGCCGACGAACGTCGATTTCGGCCGAAGGCCTCAGACCCACGCCGTCCCCCGGGCCGTTAAGCTCAGCTATAACGGGCAGGGGGCCATCAAGTACCTCAAGGCCGAATCCAGCAACCCCAGCTTCGAAGTGGTCCTGCAGCAAATCGGCGAAACCAACATCGCCAAGCTGCAGGTGATCGCCAAGGGCCCGTTTCAGCCGGGCGAGAACGCCGGCGTTGTCCGCGTCACCACCGACTGTCAGCAGCAGCCTACCGCCGAAGTTGCCGTTCTCCTGGTCCAACCGGGCCGCATCGAGGTCGATCCGCCGAAAATCGTGTTCTTCCAGAACGTTCGGCACATGCAGCGCAAGAGTGTCGCTATCTACAACAACGGCGACAAGCCGATGAACATCCTCGCCGTCAGGCGCAGCCAGGACAAGATCAAGACCCAGTTCTACCCCGATCAGGACAACCTGTCGTACCAGTTGCACCTGACGCTTCCCGACGACTTCACACCAGCTGCGGGCGGGGAACGGATCGTGATCCAGACTGACGACCCGGAGTACAAGGAAATCGTCATCCCGCTGTCGTTCATGCCACTCGGACAGGCTCAGCAGGCGGTTGGGCCCTGACCGTCTTTCCGCCAACCCGGGGGCGCGAAGGTCGGTTTCATGATTCGGCACCCACTCGTCGGTATGGCCGGACCGCGAGCTTGCCGGTATCCTCTGAATCGAAAATTATGTCGCCCTGAAGGTCCGCGCGGTGGTGCGCGCCCATGAATCCCTTTGCAACGGAGGTCGGGTTGTGAAAAACATCATTCTGGCGACCGTGGCCGCCGCTTCGGTTTTGTCGATGGCTGTGACGAGCGCGCGGGCGAACCCGCCCGCACCCGCTTCAGGGCTTGCGGCGACCGTGCCGCACATGCCCGGTGGCTGGTTCTACTACGCATCGAATTACGGCGAACTGCTGTCGGCTCCGGGCGAGTCGGTAACCGTATGGTGGTGTGATGGAACGCGCAAGGTGCCGCGCAAGCGCCTGCCGCCGGTCGCGCGGGCCGAGGCGGTCCGGCTGGAATCCGCCCGCAACGAGTTCGAGGCCGCCCAGATCATCGTTCATCCGGGCCGGGAACTGGCGGGGCTGACTGCGCGGGTGTCGGAGCTTGCCGGCCCCGGCGGCGCGAGAATCGCCGGCGACGACATCCGGCTGCTGCGCGTCGCTTATGTGCGGGCCGACGTGCCGACCGACAAGCGCGGACTGGCGGATTGGTGGCCGGATCCGCTGCCGCCGCTGGATACGCCCGTCGACGTGCCCGCCGGTGAGAACCAGCCGCTCTGGCTGCTGGTGCGCGTGCCGACCGATGCTCCGGCAGGGGACTATCATGGCAAGGTGACACTCGAGGCCGAGGGCTTCACTTTCGAGGCCCAGGTGCGCCTGCATGTGTGGGATTTCGCGCTGCCCGAGAAGCCGTTCACCGCCAGCGCGTTCGGGCTCAGCCTACATAGAATCGCCCAGTACCACGGCCTGAAGTCCGAACAGGACAAGCGGACGGTCTTTGCCAAGTACATGCAAAGCTTCGCCGAGCATCGCATCAGCCCGTATGATCCCGTGCCGCTGGATGCGATCGGATTCACATTCCGGCCCGACACAGACCCGCCGCGCTGCGACGTGGACTTCTCGAAGTTCGACCCGGCCATGGAGGAGGCCGTCCGCAAGTACCACATCACCAGCTTCATGCTGCCGGTGCCGGGAATGGGCGGCGGCTCCTTCCACGACCGAACGGAAGGCGAGGCCGCGGGCTTCAAGGCGGGCTCTCCGAGGTATGAGGCCATGATGAGCAGCATGCTCGGGCGGGTTCAGGGGCATCTGGCAGCGAAGGGCTGGCTCGATATGGCTTACATCTACTGGTTCGACGAGCCCGAGGAGAAGGACTACGCGTTTGTCCGCGAGGGCATGGAGCGTCTGAAAAAGTACGCCCCGAACCTGCGCCGCATGTTGACCGAGGAGCCCGTGCCCGCCCTGTTCGGGGCCGTCGATCTGTGGTGCCCGCTGAGTCACCATTACGACCCGGAGCTGGGCCGGCAGCGCCGGGCCGCCGGCGACGACTTCTGGTGGTACGTCTGCACCGGCCCGAAGGCGCCATACTGCACGCTGTTCATCGATCATCCCGCGACCGCCTTGCGCGTCTGGATGTGGCAGACCTGGCAGCGCCGCATCTCCGGCATCCTCATCTGGGAGACGGTCTACTGGACCAGCCAGACGGCTTTTCCCGACTCGCTGCAGAATCCCTACGAGGACGCGATGGGCTACCGCACCGGCTATGGCCAGAAGCCCGGCACCAGGGCGTACTGGGGCAACGGCGATGGGCGTTTCCTCTATCCACCTCTTGCGGCGGCGGCCGGCAGCGACAAGCCGGTCCTCGACGGCCCGGTCAGCAGCCTGCGATGGGAGATCCTCCGCGACGGCGTCGAGGACGTCGATTATCTTCATCTGCTGAAGGCGGCGATCGACTCCGCCGGGGCCGCCACCGACCCGAAGTTGCTCGAACAGGCCGGGGCCCTGCTCGATGTGCCCCAGGACATCACCCAAAGCATGAGGGACTGGACTTTCGATTCCCGTCCGATCCTCGAACACCGAAGCAAGGTCGCCGAGATGATCGAGCGGCTGTCCGTCGGCCGATCAGGATCGTGACTCGATGCAGCCGGCAGTCGCCGTATTCCCACAGCCTGTGGAATCTTTGAAAGACGCGGCTCATCATCCGCAATCCTTGCGGTGGGCCTTCAAATCGGCGGGAGCGGATGAAAGAGTGTTGACTGCCGAAGGAGGGAATCGAACCCTCACCCCCTTGCGGGGACGGGATTTTGAATCCCGCGCGTCTGCCAATTCCGCCACTTCGGCCGGTGATCGGCGGGGTCAGGCCCGCTTCCGCCTCGCCGGTATGTCCTGTCGGTGAGGCCTGGCCGATCGGAAAACCGATTGTACTCGCTGTGCCCACCGACGCAAACCGCCGGCCTGCCATGTCGGACACCGCTGTCGAAAAGCGGCGCTGAGCATACAATGCCGTGTCTTTGATTGGGTAACATATACCGGCTGGGCGAAGACAAACATGCGACCGCGAATCGGCATCACCTGCGGCTACCAGATCGTTCAGGACGGCCGTTGCACGTTTCCTTGTCTGAGCCTCAACGCTCTGTTCTGTGACGCGGTCTACTCGGCCGGCGGCGTGCCGGTGATCATTCCGCCCACCGAGGACGCCGCCGCGCTGCTGGCGGTGCTGGAAACGCTCGACGGCTTGATTTTGACCGGCGGGCACGACGTGCCGCCGGAGTGTTACGGCGCTGCCCCGCACTCGGCCACCAAGGCGCTGCATCCGCGCCGGGCCGCTTCGGATTTCCGTGTCGCCCGGTTCGCCGACGAACGGGAACTTCCGTTGCTGGCGATCTGCTGCGGCATCCAGGAGTGGAACGTGCATCGCGGCGGCACGCTGCATCAGCACCTGCCCGACCTGCCCGCCGAATCGCGGCTTGTTCACAGCGACGGCGACGATTTCTCCTCGCACCCGGTGCGCCTCGAGCCCGGTTCGCTGGTTGAGTCGATCCTGCGGACCAACCCCGCGACGGTCAACAGCTCGCATCACCAGGGCCTGGACCGCATCGGTCGGGACCTGATGCCGACAGCTTGGTCACAGGACGGGCTGGTCGAGGCGGTCGAGGACCCACGGCGGCGGTTCTGCCTTGGCGTGCAGTGGCACCCGGAGTACATGGTCGATGACCCCGCCCAGCAGCGGCTGCTCGCAGCCGTCGTGGAGGCCGCGAAGTGAGCCCGCCGGACAACTCGCCCTTCGGGTCTACTGTCGCACCATAAACGGGAAAAAACTTCGACGGATTCCGTGGGCCGTCATGGCGGAATCCGCGCCTCCGTGGTGAACCTTCCAATAGGGCCTTGGAGCAACTCAAGAAAAGCTGTAGCGTCCGGCGCCCCTGCCGGACGTTGATGCGTATCGATCGGGGAACGGCCGACACGCCTGCCTGCCGGCAGGCAGGGGGGTCGGCCGCTACAACATAAGAGCCTATCTCGGTAGGCAGGTGTGGCACCGGCGTCTCGCCGGTGCGTGCACGGGCGAGACGCCCGTGCCACACCAACGTAAGCGTCCGGCGAAGCCCATGGGCCGGAATTGAACTGCCGGGCACAGCGATTGCCTGCGTGGGGTTCAGTTCGACGGGGTGGCGGCAGGTTGCCAGCGGTCGGGCAGGAGTCGGTCGAGCTGGCTGACCGGTGTGGCG
>DATIKE010000024.1:0-4444 GCA_035477895.1 Phycisphaerae bacterium | reverse complement strand
CAACAAAAAACCGCCTGCGAAGAAAAAAACTTTCAATTTCGGTCGGGATGCTCTCTCCCCCCGATTCTCCTCTCCCTCATCGGCCTTCGAGCCCCTCAGCCAGCCCCCGAGGTGCGAAGAATCCCCTATTCATCAGGGCTGGGCGCGAATGTCTTTGGTGGTTCACGTTTGTATGTAGCGGCCGATCCCCCTGCCTGCCGCCTGCCTCCCGGACAGGCAGGGGTGGAGGAGGGGAGCAAGCCTCCCGAGAGACACACATCAATCAGAGAAGGGAGAAGAACATGAACACTTCCAAAGCAACGGGTTTGGTCTGTGTGGTGATCGGGCTATTGGCGGGCGCGGCCGGCGCAGTGGTCATAGCCACGGTTCCGGTCGGAAATGCAGGGAACATCGGAGAGCTTTCCGGCAGCGGTGCGGGAGGCTACGGTCCTGATCGTATCTGCGGCTCGGTGGGCTACGATTATCGCATCGGCACGTACGAGGTTACCGCTGGTCAATACACTGAGTTTCTGAACAAGGTGGGCGGCTTTGACACCTACGGGCTGTACAACCCGAACATGTCGGACACCAGATACGGCAGCGGGATCTCGCGGAGCGGCAGCGGGACCGTGGGCGACCCTCACAAGTATACGGTGGCGTGGTACTACATCAATCGTCCTGTGAATTACGTGAGCTACTGGGACTCCTGCCGGTTCGCCAACTGGCTGCACAACGGGCAGCCAACGGGTGCGCAGGGGCCGGGCACGACGGAGCGGGGCACGTACACGCTGGACGGCTACAACGGCCAGGACGGCCGGACGATCCGGCGTAACCCAGGCGCGCGGTGGGCGGTGACCAGCGAGGACGAATGGTACAAGGCGGCGTACTACAAGGGGGGCTCGACGAACGCGGGGTACTTCGACTACCCGACCGGCAGCGACACGGCCCCGGGGCGGGACATGAACGACGCCTCCGGGAACAACGCCAACTACTACACCGGCAGTGGCCCGTTTCCGATCGACTCGGGCAAGTACACCACGGTTGTCGGTGAGTTTCAGAACTCCGACAGCCCGTACGGCACGTTCGACCAGGGCGGGAACGTGTGGGAGTGGAATGAAGCGGTTGTGTACGAGGAGGCAGGTTACACGTACCGCGGTTTGCGGGGCGGGGCGTTCGACGACAACGACGACTACCTGCACGCGTCGTTTCGCGGCTACGGCTACCCGTCGTTCGAGGGCTACGGTGTCGGGTTCCGTGTCTCCGAGGTTCCTGAGCCAACATCGATGGCGATACTGGCGTTGGGTGGTTTAGGGATGCTGTTCAGGCGAAGGGGGCAGGGAAGATAGCCCTTTTCCCTCTGTCTCTTTAACCCTTTTCTCTTCGCCGCCGAAGGCGGCGCGCGAATTATTTGAGCCATGCGCGCGCCGCATCAGCGGGGATTCCCGCAACGAACCGCCGGTCCTGCCGGTCAAGTGGTACGACGTGACCAAGCGGCTTCTGGAGCGGATAGACGGACCAGTTCAACCACAAGCACCAGGTAAAGATCGAGAGCGGTCTTGCCGTCGTCGGTCTTCTTTGTGTCTTGGTGCCTTTGTGGTTCAAAACGATTCCACCACAAGACACAAAGGCACGAAGACAGGCCGCAGGCAGGGGATCTCGGTCCGGCAATTCGCCCGCCCGGACGGATGGGCCACCCGTCAAAGCGCTGCGCGGCAAGCGCGGCCGGAGGCCGCGCCAAGTGTTCACCGCGGGCTGATGCGGTCGAGCGAAACGCTCACGAACTGCCGCAATGGCCAGAGGACCGACTCGCCGATGATGCCCTGGCGCAGGTCGGTGTGCGGATCAAATGGCACAATGAGCGGAATGGACGTCTTGGCCAGTCGGCTGATGACCTCCGGGTTGGTCTCCTCGGCCAGGGTGGCCGACCCTGGCCGATAGCCGTTGATCACCACCACGGCGATCGGCAGGCCGCGCGAGCGGGCGGCCTCGATGGTCAGCAGCGTGTGATTGATCGTGCCCAGGGTGGGCCGGGCCACGATGACCAGGGGCAACGCAAACCGGCGGGCCAGGTCGGCCATGTTCGTCCGCTGGTCGACGGGCACCAGCAGTCCGCCGGCCCCCTCGACGATCACCCACTCGTTGGAGTCGCGGATGCGCCGCCAGGAATGATCGATGGCGTCCCAGTCGATCGGCCGCTTGGACTGCTCGGCCGCGACCATCGGGGCGAGGTCGCCGGCATAGCGGGCCGGGCAGATGGTGGGCAGATCCTCGGTCGACTCGGCGCAGTGAGCGAGCACCTCGCTGTCCTCGCTGACCCAGCCCAGCCGCAGGTCGAGCCGGCAACCGGTCGCCACCGGCTTGAACACGCCGACCTTCCGCCCCTGCTGCCGCGCCAGCGTCGCCAGCGCGCAGGCGATCACCGTCTTGCCCACCCCCGTGTCCGTGCCCGTGATGAACCAGCCGCCTATCATTCGTTGTTTCGCCCGATGACCATTTGCGCGATTTCAGTCCATGGTCCGCCCGGCAACAAGCAGGGTTCACCCTTCGGTTTACCGCTGGACGCGGGCCGATCCGCCCTTGGCGAACGCCTCGACTTCCGGCAGCCGGGCCATGGTGACATCACCCGGGAAACTGGTGAGCAGCGCCCCGTGGGCCCAGCCGAGCCGCAGTGCCTCTTCCGGTTCTCGTCCCGAGATCAGCCCGTACAACAGCCCGGCGGCGAACCCGTCCCCGCCGCCGATGCGGTCGAGAACGTCCAGTTGACACATCGGGCTGACATGCCGCTTGCCGTCGAGCCACAGGACCGCCGCCCAGTCGTGGCGGTTCGTTGAATGCACCTCTCTCAGCGTTGTCGCCACCATTTTGACGTTCGGGAACTGCTCGACCACCCGCTCGATCATCTGGAAGAATGTTTCGGGGTCGAGCTTCGACTTGGCGGTCATTTCCGGCCCCGTGATGCCGAGACCCTTTTGGAGGTCCTCCTCGTTTCCGATGAGGGCATCAACGTTGCTGACGATGCTGCGAAGAACTTTCTGCGCCCGTTCGAGCCCGCCGATCGGTGCCCACAGCTTGGCCCGGTAGTTCAGGTCGAATGAGTTGATCGCGCCGGCCTTGCGGGCGGCCTGCATACCTTCGATGATGAGTTGCGAGGTGGTTTCCGACAGGGCCGCGAAGATGCCGCCTGAGTGGAACCACCGCACGCCTCGGCCCAGAATGCTCGCCCAGTCGAAGTCGCCCGGCTTGAGCAGCGCGCCGGCCTCGTTCGAGCGATTGTAGAAAACCACCGGCGGGCGGACGCCCTGCCCCCGGTCGCTGTACACCGTCGCGATGTTCGGGCCGCGCACGCCGTCGTGTTCGAACCACTTGTAGAACGGCGTCACGCCCATCTCGCGCACCCGGCCCTGCACCAGCTCGCCGATGCCGTACTTCGGCATGGCCGTCGCGATGCCGGTCCGAAGCCCGAAGCAGTCCGAAAGCCCCGCGGCCACGTTGTACTCGCCGCCGGAAACGTGAATCTCCGCCGACCGCGCCTTGCGGAACGGAATCACCCCGGGGTCGAGCCGATGGACGACCGCGCCCAGGGCAAGGAAATCCAGCTCACACGCATCTTTACGAACATTCAAGCCGCTCATGAACATACCCTCTCAACTCGTTGGAAAGCAGGAAGTATCCTGAAACACGGCGGAAAGATCAATAGCGGTTGCGCGCGTCCTTGCGAGCCGAGTACCGGCAAGGCGGGCTTCATCAAGCCCGACGACCGGCTCAGCCCGCGCAGTCGGGGTCGGCGGGCAGATCGGCGCCGCTGAAACATCGCTGGAAGACGGCGAAGTCGTACAGATCGACATCGGTGTCGAGGTCGAAGTCCCAGTTTCCGCACTGCCCGGCATAAGGGACAGCCGGCCCGGACGCACAGGCCTCAAAGGCGGCGCAGTCCTGGGAATCCACGTCGCCGTCGCGGTCGGCGTCACCAGGAATGATCGGCGGGCAGCCACCGGCGTCCACGGTCGCGCCTGGAACCGTATCCGCGCACAGATCGCAGTCGTTGCCGACGCTATCGTCGTCGTCGTCCTCCTGGCCCGCGTTGGGGGCCGCTGGGCAGTTGTCGCATGAATCAATGATGCCGTCCGTGTCGGTGTCAGGCGCGGTGGAGTAGAAGGCTGTAACCCTTATATTGTCGAAATAGATCTGTGTGATCTCGGTGCTCGCGGTGCCCTTGTTGTTGAAGCCGCCGACGACCAGCTCATGCGAGCCCGCGGACAGGGAGAGCGAGAATACCCGGCTCACCCAGCCGCTGTCCATGTCCTCGGCAGGCGTGTTGCCGTCGCCACCGAAACGGGCGAGGTAGTCGTTTGGCGCGACGCCGATGAGCGTGTTATCAATCGACATCAGGGCCTCGCCGTACTCGTCCGCCTCGTAGCCGCCGTTGGCGATCAGCCGGCAGGCCACCTCGATTTCGACGGACACC
>DATIKE010000023.1:0-8052 GCA_035477895.1 Phycisphaerae bacterium | reverse complement strand
GGGAAAAGGAAGGGTTGGAAAACAGATCGAGTCCCGTAGGGACGCGATGATAATAGCCCACCGTTTCAACGGTGGGAAAAGGGAGGATTAGAGAACAGATAAGATCAAGTCCCATAGGGACGCGATGATAATAGCCCACCGTTTCAACGGTGGGAGAAGGGAGGGTTAGAGAACAGAAAAGATTAAGTCCCGTAGGGACGACTGATACCTCACGTGAAGATGGTATTCAGTAAGGTCAGTCGTCCCTACGGGACTGTGGGAAATGAATCAGGCGTACTTTTCCCCGGCGTTGAAACGCCGGGCTATTATCGGTCGTCCCTGCGGGACTCCGAACGCTTCCGTGCAACAGGTTTCGTGCAACAAGCTCCGTGCAACAAGCTCCGTGCAACAAGCTCCGTGCAACAGGCTCCGTTCAACAGTCGCGCGATTCGCGCATGTGTAACCGTTCACAGGTCAAAGACCAATGAAATCAGCCCTCTTCTCGATGACCGGGTGCCCGAAAGCCTCAAAAACAGGCACCAGGTCCAAGAAGTGCCCTCGTTTCCTGCGGGGACTGATGGGCGGGACGTGGCGGCCTGCCATGCCCAGGCTTCGACTCAACGGGCTGGGACGCCAACAAGCAGGATGTGGGCAAAGTCAAGGTTTCAACGGCGGGAAAAGGAAGGGTTGGAAAACAGATCAAGTCCCGTAGGGACGCGATGATAATAGCCCACCGTTTCAACGGTGGGAAAAAGGAGGGTTAGAGAACAGAAAAGATCAAGTCCCGTAGGGACGATTGATACTGTGGAAAATGAACCCGGCGTACTTTTCCCCGGCGTTGAAACGCCGGGCTATTGTCGGTCGTCCCTACGGGACTCCGAACGCTTCCGTGCAACGGCTCCGTGCAACAGGCTTCGTGCAACGCTTCCGAGCAACAGGCTCCGTGCAACAGGCTCCGTGCAACGCTTCCGAGCAACAGGCTCCGTGCAACAGGCCTCGTGCAACAGTCGCGCGATTCGCGCATGTGTAACCGTTCACAGGTCAAAGACCAATGAAATCAGCCCTCTTTTCGATGGCCGGGTGCCCGAAAGCCTCAAAAACAGGCACCAGGACCAAGAAGTGCCCTCGTTTCCTGCGGGGACTGATGGGCGGGACGTGGCGGCCTGCCATGCCCATGCTTCGACTCAACGGGCTGGGACTCCAACAAGCAGGATGTGGGTAAAGCCGCGGGCTTGAAGCCTGCGGCTCCTTGACTCAGAACCGTTCGATCCGCGTTATCATGTATGGGCTGGATATGAGGTAACCTTCGTGCCGCTGAAGCTTGAGCAGTTCGATGTCGCCGTCGCAGGACGGCCGTTGCTGGAGGGGATCGACCTCGAGCTCAAACCCGGCCAGACGCTCGCGCTCAGCGGCCCGTCGGGTTGCGGCAAGACCACGCTGCTGCGGGCGGTGGCCGGCCTGATCGAGCCCGCCGGCGGGCGCGTGTTCCTGAGCAACCAGACGCCGAACGACATCGGATATCCCCTCTATCGCCGGGAGGTGGTGCTCGTGCATCAGCAACCCGTGATGCTCGATCTGACGGTCATGGACAACTTGCGCCGGCCTTTCCAGTACCGCGGCGCCCCGGGCCCGTTCCCACAAGAACGGGCGTGCGATTGGCTCGAACGTCTGGGCATCGAGTCGCATCGCTTCGATCAGCCGGCGCGATCGCTGTCCGTCGGGCAGCAGCAGCGCGTCGCCCTCGTTCGGGCAATGCTTCTGGAACCTGCCGTCGTCCTGCTCGACGAGCCGACCAGCGGCCTGGACGCCGAGTCCGCCGGTGCGGTCGAGCGATTCGTTCGTGAGCAGTGCGATCGTCCCTGCCGCAGCGCCCTCGTCGTCGCTCACGACCGCCAGCACCCCGAAGCCTGGTGCGATGCGCGGATCGACCTCCGTCCTTTCATTGCCGCCCTGGCCGCCGGGGCCGACAAGGGGGCCGTCTGACATGTCGCAGACGGCCAACGTCATTCCGCTCAACGGCTGGGAACTGCTGATGGCCACCGCGCTGGTTGTGGCCGCGGGGGGGATCAGCCTGTTGCTGCGCCTGGGGATCGAGCGCCGATTGTCCGTGGCGGCCGTGCGCACCGTGGTCCAGCTTCTGCTGATCGGCTATGTGCTGCGTTGGGTTTTCGCGCTCAACCATCCCGGCCTGATCGCCGCGGTGATCGCGGTCATGCTGCTGGCGGCCAGCCGGGAGGGCGTCCGCCGGCCGAGCCGGTCCTTTCGCGGCGCGACCGGCTTTGCGCTGACCACCCTGACCGCCAGCGCCCTGACCATCACGTTCATCGTCACCCGCCTGGTGATCGATGTTCAGCCGACCTGGCATGAGCCGCGGTATCTCATCCCGCTGCTGGGCATGGTTCTCGGCAATCAGCTCACGGGCGTCTCGCTGTGCACGGATAAGCTCTTGTCGATCCTGGCCGAACGCCGCCACGAGATCGAGATGGAATTGGCCTGCGGCGCCACCCGCTGGGAGGCCGCTCGCGAGGCCCTGCGCGAGTCGGTGCGCACCGGCATGATCCCGAACATCAACTCGATGATGGTGACCGGGCTGGTGTTTCTGCCGGGCATGATGACCGGGCAGATCCTGGCCGGCATCGACCCGGTGGTGGCCGTCCGCTACCAGATCATGGTCATGTTCATGATCGCCGCCGCCACCTCGCTGGGCTGCATCCTCATGACTCTCCTGACCTACCGCCGAATGTTCAACGCCCGCCACCAGCTCGAATCCGACCGGATCCGCTCCCAGAAAAGCTGAAACGCGGCCCGCCGGTCTTGATTTGGCTGCCGGAAACCGGTACGCAAAGTGTATTCATGGAAGTGCGATCGCACGCGGCGGTCAGGATGGCACAAGAGAGATTCAGCCGGCCGACGGCGTTCTCGACCACGAAACGATCGTTCCCGATGGAATCAGCACTCAACTGGTTCTGAACGGCCGTCAGTTGACCGTGTACATTGACGTGCCCTCCGGCCCATTATGTCTGGGGCTGGCGCTGTCGGGGGTGTTGGACTCGGACGGCCACACCCTGGAAGCTGGGGTGTTAGAATCCCACCCTTCCATGCCAATTACCTGGGGGGAGGGACCGTGCCACGGGCAGCGGGGCGGACACCGCGGCATCGTGTGATGAAGGGCTGCATGGTGGATTCCAGTCGTGCGGTAACCGGTTTGACTCGTGCCGCGGATCGGCACCTCTGGCATATACATCGCGCGCCTGCGGTCGTCATACGTCATATAGGGCGCACGAGTCCGACGGAGCCACACGAACGTACAAAACAGAGACTCAGCCCTCTTGGCGGCGGCTGTAGTTCGGGGGGGGGCGATCATGCCGATGTGCGACGGTCATGAAATCGTGGTGGGGCATTCAAAAAGGATGGGGCCGGGAGAAGGATACTGGCTTGCGGCCGAGGTGATCCGCCGGTCCGCCGTCTACTCCCTGGGCCTGAGTCGCCTCAAGGAGTCCGGGGGCGTGGCTGAGGCCAACGCGTGGGCGGAGAAGGTCCATCAGGATGATACTCCCTGGCTGTTGTGCGAATTGTGCGTGAAGTATCTCGGCTTCTCTCGCGCCGACGAGGAAGACGCAAGGGAGGCGGCCCGGCAATGGTCGCGAAACAGAAGCACGCCCGGACATGACCCGGATCAACAGCACGCCAGGCAACGACAGGTGAAGTCGGATTCACTGATTCCGCTGACCCCCGAGGAAGAGGCGGCCGCGGCCGATGCCGAGGAGGAGTCTCGGCGTCCCGCCCTCTACCCGGTGTTGATTGATGTGTTGTGCTGCATGATGTGCGCCGGCGGCCCGGTCGATCGAGAAAGGTTAGCCGCGGTCCTCAGCATTCTTTCGAAGGCCAACATCCCGCTGAGCCGGCGCGAGATCGAGGGGTGGCTGGCGGCCTTTATCAAGCGAGTCCGGAGGAATGGTCTGGAGGAAATGGTGCGCGACAGCCTGGTTTCGCTGGGCACATTGAAGACCATCGGTCAAAAGGAACGCATCTGGAAATGCATTCGGGCCGTGGCGATGACCGACGGGGTGCTGGACCCGGGCGAAAAAGAGATGTGTCAGCGCTTCGCGTCCGTTCTTTGGCAGGGGTGTGACATCAACCCCTCGCAGGATTGATAAGCGGAGACCCCGACCCCTCGCAAGCCAGGCCGCAGGCCCAGGAACCGACCGAAACAGGTATGGTGCCCCCCGATTATCACACACACGGTCAGCCGGCAATCATCCGAAAGCGGTTCGCTTTGCGGATAAGCTCAGGTCGCGGGCGTTGTCGCTTGTCGGGTGGAAGGAAGATCGCTCCCAAGGGTGCCTTGAACCCTTCTATACCATCGGAAAGGTTCAGCGCATGCAGTTCTCCTTCCTTCGCCGGGTTGATCCTCATGCGATAATCTTCGGTGATGTAGATCAGGCCGTTATCAAACGCGCGGTGATAGGTCGGCGCCAACGCGAGACCATTGTAGACGGCATGCGCTAATGCGCGCACGTACGGGTCTGTGGGAGCCTGGGGCGGGAAACCACCCTGGGCCACCCAGACAGAAGCCATTTATACCGTGGTGCTCCTGCCGTCGGGATGCTCCAACCGTAGGGCGGGCTTTGCCCGCCTTCCGATTTCTCCGAGGCCAGGCGGGCCGAGCCCGCCCTACGTGAAAACCGCGCCGGCGTATGGTGTCCCCTGATTTGAAAAAAATGTCGGGGTCAGGTCTCGGTGACGGCGAGGGCGGCATCGGCAGTCGCGGCGGTTTCCGAGACAAAAGCCGAAGCAAGTTCCTCCCGGGCGGTGAGGAAGGCGGCCACCACGTCGGGATCGAATTGCGCGCCCTCGCATTTTTTCAATTCATCGAGGGCGACCTCCACCGACAGCGCTTTGCGGTAGGGCCGATCGGAAGTCATGGCGTCGAAGGTGTCGGCCACCGCGACCACGCGGGAGGTCAGCGGGATCTCGTCGCCGCGCAGGCCGCCCGGGTATCCTCGCCCGTCATAGCGCTCATGGTGATGAAGCACGGCGTCGGCCACGTCATCGAGGCCTTTCACTTGGCCGATGATGTCGGCGCCGATACGGACATGCGTCTTGCCGACTTTCTCGAACTCCTCGGACGTGAGCTTTGTCGACTTCGACAGCAGCGCGTCGGGGACGGCGATCTTCCCGATATCGTGCAGAAGACCGGCCAGCTCGATGCGCCGCAGCGCGTCGGGATCCGTGATGCCCAGGTATCCGGCGGCGGCCACGCAAAAGCGGGAGACGCGGTCGGAATGCGAGTGCGTGTAGTGATCCTTGGCGTCGACGGCGTGGGCCAGCGCCCGGATCGTGCTCATCATCTGTTCCTGGATGGCCAACTGAAGCCGGCAATGCATGAGCGACGCCGCCCCCATCGCGGACAATCCCTCGAGCAGTTTGCAGTCGCGGGAGCTGAAATCGCCGCAGTCGTTTCGTTCGGTGGCCATCAGCACGCCGATCGGCTGCCCCTGGGCCTGCAGCGGCACGCGAATCGCCGCGAATACGGTGGTTTCATACGAGCCGCGGGACAGCTCAGCCAGGTCCGGCCGGCTGCATATGTCTTCGATTAGGAAAGCCTGCCCTTCGGAAATGACTTTGCCGGCCACCGAGGATTGCATGGGAATGACCGTGTCCCGCGCGATTCCGGGCAGACCGGCCGAGGCCAGGACCCGAAGGAATTCCTGTTTCTCGTCCAGAACCAGCAGCGATACGCGACGGCAGTTCAGGGTTTCCGCTGCCTGGGCCACCAGGGCGGTGCCGATCTCCTGTTCGCTGACTTTGGTGGCCATGGCCTGCAGGAGCGTGTAAATGAGGTTCAGTTCCTCGTAACAGACACAGAGCTGGTTGGCGAAATCCGAGATCGCGGCCTCGCGGCCGACGGCGTGCTGGAGAACTCCCCGAATGGTTCCGCCACTCAGCGCCAGCCGATCGTTGTTCCCGTCCGCGGGGTAGGCGACCAGGCCGTCGGACGATCCCGCCTGATCGATGTACGACCGGATCCAGTGCTCCGCCCGGTCGGTGCGCGGCCCGGCCTTGCCCGGCTGGGCGAGCATCAATTCCGCGTCCGCCAGTCGGGCGATCCCCGCCAGGGCCTCGTGAAGCGGGCCGAAACGCACGAAGTCGGCCAGGCACTCCGGGGAAACAAGATGGATCACTGGGTGATGGATATCTTCGACTCCAGAATCTCCGCCACGAACTGGCGAAGTTGCTTCGGTTCAAACGGTTTCGGCATCACTGTCGCGCCGAGGAAGTGCTGGGACCCATCGCGGATGGAAGCCTGGCCCTTGGCGGTCAGAATGATGATCGGAAGGTCCTTGAACTCCTCGCGCTCGCGCACCGCCGCGACGGCGTCGAGGCCGTTCATGACCGGCATCATGATGTCGATGATGAGCAGATCGGGTGTGTGACTCGCCACCAGGTCGACCGCCTCCTGACCGTTGCGGGCGGTCAGGATCTGCCGATCCGGAGCCCGCAGCAGGTACCGGAGCCCCTCGACAATATGCGGTTCGTCATCGCAGATGACCAGCTTCTTCATTGCACAATCTCCGCTTTCCTGGCCCCGACCAGCCGGTCGATCTCCGCGGCGACCAGTTCTTCCTGTCCGGGGCGGTAGGGTAGAAGCGTGACGGCATCCGTCGAGTCCCTCTGGCAAATGCTCTTGTCGGGTATGCTCGTGAGCGCAAACAGGTGCCCGCCGGCGGGCAGCTCGCATTCCAGCGCGTGCCGTTTCGGGGATTGCGCCCCTTCCGGCCCCACGAAGGCGATTACCGCGTCGACCGGGTATTTGCGCAGGCTTTCGATCGCCTCGGTCTGATCGCCGACGGCAACCGGAAGGTGACCTTTCGCGGCGAGAACCTGGCCCATCCGATCCCCGTCGATGCCCCATCCGGTGATCATGGCCACCACGGCGCCCCGGTCGGCCCGCTTGTACATTGCGATGCCCGCGGCCTCGACCAGCTCCGATCGCGACACCGGCCGGCTCAGGACAATGTTCGCCCCCAGGCGTTTCAACTCCTCGCAGGTCCCCCCCGTAGAATGCAGGACCAGAAGGAAGGACCGGGATTCAACCCGCTCCAGGCCGTCCAGGAATTCCTGGCAGCTCATGTCCGGGAGCACGACGTCGCAGATCACCACGTCCGGCGGCCGCTCCGCGATCTGCTCGAAGAATCGGGAGCCGCAATGGGCCAGTCGCACCTCGAAGCCGTGTCCTCGAAGTTCCTGGGCCATGACCGAGGCCAGGTCTGGATCGGCGTCGCAGATGACCACCTGGCCGGCCACATACTCCGGGGTCGCCACCAGGGCGGAGGACGGCTTCGTCCGGCAGATCGGCAGGGCGAGGAAGAACTCCGTCCCGCTGCCAATCTCGCTGTCCAGCCACACCCGCCCCTTGTGCCGCTCGATGATCTGGCGGGTTATGTACAGGCCCAGCCCGACGCCCTTGCTGGCCGCGACCTTGTCGGAAGAGATTTGAACGAACCGGTCAAACACCGCGTCCCATTTCTCGCGGGGAATGCCCGGCCCGGTGTCCGCGACGCTGATAACGACTTCCGCGTTGGTGAAACGCGCGGCCAGGATGATCCTGCCGCCCGAAGGGGTGAACTTCAGGGCGTTCGACAGCAGGTTGTTGATGGCTTGGGCGATCTTGTCCGGGTTGACCCATACCTGCATGATCTTTTCGGGGCACTGAACGTCGAACTGCAGTCCGTTGTTCAGGGCGATCGGCTCAAACGCCCGGGCCACGGAGCGAACGGTCTCCGAAAGGTCGTGGGGCTGCGTCGGCCAGTCAATGTTGTTTCTTTCGAGCCTCTGAACCTCGAGCAGGTCGTCCACCAGCCGCGACAGCCGCGTGCACTCCTCGGAGATAACCCCGAGAAATTTGCGTTGCTCCCCCTCGTCGAGGTCCTTCAGATCCTCCTCGAGCATCTGGGCGTAAAGGTGAATGGAGGTCAACGGCGTGCGCAGGTCGTGCGACACCATCGAGAGAACATTGGTCTTGATCTGGCTGATCTCCTCGAGCCTCTGGCGCTGAAGGCGTTCGAGTTC
>DATIKE010000022.1:0-7191 GCA_035477895.1 Phycisphaerae bacterium | reverse complement strand
CCGGGTACAACACCAAACGCTGGCCACGGAAACCGTCCTATCTCTCCGGACGGGATGCCCATCCTATGCCTGCGTCAGACCCCTTCCCGTTCACTCCGCCCCGCAGAAATACTGCCCCGAAGACTATTCTTCGCCGCTGGCGGGTGACCCCCACGTTTCCAATGGTTGCCGGGGCCGATACAATACGCCCCCGCATGGAACCTCCGGCATGTTGCCCGGGCTCGTTTTCATGCGTGGGAAAAAGGAGATGAGACATGGCGAGCAGGCAGGTGGCGATCCTTGTTGGCAGTGACTCCGACTGGGCGGTCATGGAGGCCTGCTACAAGACCCTCGGGGAGTTTGGCGTGCCCGTGACGGTTCGGGCGTTATCGGCCCATCGGACGCCGGACCAGTTGGCGGCCTTCGTCCGTGGAGCCGAGGGCCAGGGGGTTGCGGTGTTCATCGCGGCCGCGGGAATGGCTGCCGCCCTGCCCGGAGCGGTAGCCGCTCTGACCTCTCTTCCAGTAATCGGGGTGCCCCTTATTTCCGGTGCCCTGCAGGGGGTGGATAGCCTTCTCAGTATTGTCCAGATGCCTCCCGGAGTGCCCGTGGCGACGGTGGCCGTGGGCGAGCCCGGGGCCCGCAATGCCGCCCTGCTGGCGGTCCAGATCCTGGCCACCGCCGACCCCTCCCTGGCCGAGGCCTTCAAGAAATTCAAAAGTAAGCAGGCGGAAACGGTCGATAAGAAGAACCAATCTTTGCAGGAGCGCCTGCCCCGTGGATAGTTTGCGCATTCCACGGACAATCCAATGGGTCGGCGGGCTCGACGGCGCGGTCGAACTGATTGACCAGACGCTCCTGCCGAACGAACTGACAATACTGGCCTGCCGGGACGTGGAGACGCTCTGGGAGGCCATTCGGAATCTGCGGGTGCGGGGCGCGCCGGCCATCGGCATCGCGGCCGCCATGGGCGTGGTGCTGGGGGTTCGGGATACCGCGACCCGCGATGCGTTCTTTGAGAATCTGAAGCAGGTTTGCAGCCACCTGGCTGCCAGCCGACCCACGGCGGTCAATCTCTTCTGGGCCCTGGACAGGATGCGTCGCCGGGCGGAGGCCTTGCGGTCAAAGCCCTTGGACGAGCTGAAAAGCGGTCTGCTGGCCGAGGCCAAAGCCATCCGCGATGAGGATGCGGCCATCTGTCGGGCCATCGGCGAGGCCGGTGCCCCCCTGATTGGGGACGGCATGAGAGTGCTGACGCACTGCAATGCGGGGGCGCTGGCCACATCCGAGTGGGGCACGGCCCTGGCTGTTCTGTATGTCGCCAGGGAACAGGGACGGCAGTTCCAGGTATATGCGGATGAGACCCGCCCCCTGCTTCAGGGGGCCCGGCTGACGGCTTGGGAACTGTCCCGGGCGGGAATCGATGTAACGGTGATCTGCGACAGCATGGCCGGCTGGTTGATGAAGTCGGGCATGGTGGATATGGTGATCGCCGGGGCGGACCGGATCGCGGCCAACGGGGATACGGCCAACAAGATCGGCACCTATGGGCTGGCGGTCTTGGCCGGGGCTCATCAAGTGCCGTTTTATGTGGCGGCCCCCCGATCGACGTTTGACCTGGGGATTCCGGACGGCTCGGCCATCCCGATCGAGATCCGGTCGGCCGGAGAAATAAGTAAGGGTTTTGGTAGGGATACTGTTCCGGCGGGAGCGAAATGTTATAATCCCGCATTCGACGTGACCCCGGCGGGGCTGATCCGGGGGCTGGTCACGGAGCGGGGTCTGGTCAGCCCGGTGGGGGTTGACGAAATCCGTGAAATATTTGAAGATTGGGGCTTGCAAGGAACGCGAAAGACAGTAAGATCGCGCCCTTTAGATTGATGGCGAGGTCCTTCTTAAGGGCTGAGGCCGAGCCTGAGAGCAACAAGAACAGGCTTGGAACATCAGGCTGGCGCGGCTTGGTGATTGCTGAACAAGGATTGTGAATCAAGGAATTCGAGGCGAGGGTCGCGGCTGAGGAGCCGCGGACGATTTGCTTCGTTGGCCTCCAGGTGAGAGGCCTAAATAGTTTCCTTCTATAGGAGGCTCACGATGTCGAGGATCAAATTAGCATTGTTGACAGCAGGAACCACGCTGTCGGCACTGGCTTTGGGCGGTTGCCTGGGTGGCGACTGGTATCAGCGCGTTCTGCAGTATGTGGCGATCGCCTCAATCTTTGATTGAGTGGCCACAATGCGAAGGCTGAGACCGCTGTGCCACGGCACAAGGTGCCCAGCCACGTAGGGGCCGGTCCTGGCCCGTGGCGGTCAGTGTGCCGGGTATGTAGGTTGGAAGGCCCCACAGAATTCGGGGCTCAAAATCCTTCGAGGAGAATGAACATGTCGAAGAAGACGCTGGTAAAGTGGAGCCTGCTGGTTGCGGGCTCGACTGTGGCAGCCCTGGGTCTGGGTGCGTGCATCGCTGACCTGCTGTTGCAGACGTTTATCCTTCGGGCGGTGAACTGAGTCGTCACGGCTGGTGGATAGGCCCGCACGGCTTATCCCGGCTGCAACTGGCGTAAGCGGTTCGACCGCCGTTCCAGGCGGATTGTAGTCGCGAACGGCAGTTGCCCAGAATTAAGGAGACGTGTAATGCTCAAGAGAGTGAAGCTGGTTGCCTACGCGGCTGCCCTGTTCTGTGGCAGCCTGCTGGCTTCGGGTTGTGGCTGGTATGGCCTGGCTCTGGATAACATCCCCCGGGTCATCATAGGGATTCTGAACGAGGAACTGTTTAGCTAGGGTGGCCGGTGCCTGGGCCTCCGGTTGATCGGGATAGCGACATTGATCGCAGACCGGCGCCGGCAGGCCAAGGAAGGCTTGGTTGCCTGTGCGCGACCCTGCGGGTTCGTCGCATGGGCGGCATTTAGATGGAGGTCATACAGATGACACGTTTGATCAAGTTCATCGCGCTCACCGGCCTCTCGTCGGTGCTCTTGGCGCAGGGTTTCTGCACCTACGATCACGGCATCAGCATAATCCCGAAATGGATTATCCCGAATCCCTTCGCGGGCCTGCTGAACAGCCTGACCAGCGGCCTGCTCACCTGACAAGAGGCGATCGGGATCGGCAGAGCGTGAGGTACGGCTTGGCCTGAGGCGATACGCCGGGCGGTCAGCCCGAAGTGGCAGGTCGCGCGGGCTCAGTCGGATTTCACGAGATTTGGAACACAAGGGCGGTTTCCGGGAGGCTCTCGGGAACCGCCTTCTCTTTTGCCTGTTCACCTGATCGGGTCGAAATGATCGGGCGACTCTCCCGCCTCCGGGTCCGGGACAGTTTAGGCGGCTGGGGTCTGCGCGGGTGATCAGAACCCGAAGCGCCAGCGACGGGCCAGGCCGCCCCGCCTGCGCAGGCAGGGCGGCCTGCGGCAGACAGGGAAGTCGCCGACGCTCCATAGAGCTATGGCGACGGAGCGAGACCGTACTCATCCTGGCCCACTTGCTTGCCCGCCTGCCTGTGCGTGTCCGCACGCAGACAGGCGGCCGGCAGGTAAACTGTCACGGCCCCCCCGCCTCCCCAGCATCGAGCGAGCCGGTCCCGGTTATTGCCGCCCGGCTGAACTGTCCCGGACCCCGGGGCGGGTCCGGGCCTTGCGGGAATCTTGCGTGGACTTGTGGTGCCTCGTATACTTGCCCGGCGTTGGGGTCCAGCCATATACCGCCGAGCGGGGTAGCGGTCGGCAGGGTTGGCCGCGGGGCCCGTGTGGGAGGTTCGGAGCATGAAACATCGGACAACACGAATTCTGATGTGGCTGGCCTTGGGGTTGGGTGGGTCAACCGTTTTTCAGACGATCGGTTTTACCAACAGCTCGGGTGCGGTCAGCGGCGGGTGCCGGGACTTCTCGCTGAACGGCGCGACTTCCGCCGTGGACATGTGCTTCCTGCTGGACTGCCAGAACGGGTTCTTCGGCGGGCTCATCGATCCGTGCGACCCGCAGAAGCCGGCTTTGCTGGATTGTCCGAACTACGTGCCGCCGACCACCAATCAGACCGGGACGACGACCGGGACGGGCACCTCGACCGGCGGATTCGCCACATGAAGCAGTGGCTTTATTTTGCCGCTCTGGTCGGCCAGGACGGGGTGGGGCGTACGAGGGTTGCACGAGTCGGCTGAGAAACGGGTTTGGAGTTCGGAAGAGAGGTGTGCTTATGAGGCGTCCGAGAAGCTGCAAGGCGATCCTGACGCTGACTCTGACGGCGGCGATGACCGGCCCGATGGTTCAACTCGGCTGTGTCGAGAAGCTGTCCAAGAACTTCAACCCCTGCGGCACGATCCTGAATTGCGATCCGGCTGAGTACGACCTGATGATCTACGACTATCCGGATTGGCGTCTGGATCCGACGTGCACGATCCCCGGGCAGTGCGGCGGGGTTTTCCCGTTCAATACCACCGGCAGCGGGACCACCCCGACAACGACCACGACCACGACGACCACCGGGACAACCACCGGCGGGCTTTTTGGGTTCTTCTGACGGGTTTTGTCAACCCTCGGCGCCGGCACTTGTCGGCACTTGTCGGTCTTGGAAGGCCGATTTCTTTTATGGAGTATGCCATGAAGGGCACACGTCTTCTGAAGTGGCTTGGTCTGGTAGCGGGTGGCGGCATGCTGCTGCAGTCTACCGGCTGTGGTGACCAGGTTCTGGCGTCCGTGGCCAATATAGCCATCCCACTGGTCCTGCAACTACTTCTCGGCGCCGTCACCTGAGCCTTGCGGCCGCGTTTTTTCGGGCGGCAGCGGTCAGACAGTGAATCAGTCATCCTTGGTCTCACGTTCGCCTCTTGAAGGCAAGCGTTTGGAGATGCGCATCTCCTAATGAGTTGACGGCCTGGCGGATATCAGTGATGACGGCGAGCAATCTGGCGCGGATGCCCGTGGTGGTCATGGGGCTGGGTCGGTTCGGGGGGGGCATCGGGGTCACCCGATGGCTGGTGCAGCAGGGCGCCCGCGTGACGGTGACCGACCAGGCGGACGCCGAGGCCCTGGCCGGCAGCGTGGCTCAACTTACCGATCTTCCGGTGACCTTTCATCTGGGCGGGCACGATCCGCGCGATCTCGAAGATTGCCGCCTGCTGGTGGTCAGCCCGGCGGTGGCCAAGGAGAGATCGCCATTCGTGCAGGCGGCGATCGCCCGCGGCATCCCCCTGAGCAGTGAAATGAATCTGTTCGTCGAGCGTTGTCCGGCCCGGCGGGTGGTGGGCATCACCGGCACAGCGGGCAAGAGCACGACGACGGCCATGATCGGGGCGATCCTGGAAGCGGCACACACGGCCGGGGCGGGGCCGCGGGTCTGGGTCGGCGGCAACATCGGGCAATCGCTGCTGGCGGACCTGGACGACATGCAGGCCGACGACATTGTCGTCCTCGAATTATCGAGCTTTCAGCTTGAGGACCTCGGCGTGCTGCGGTGGAGCCCGTCGCACGCGGTCATCACCAACATTCAGCCCAACCATCTGGATCGTCACGGCACGCTTGGGGCCTACCGGGATGCCAAGCTGAACATAGTTCGTTTTCAAAGGCCCGCCGATCTGGTTTTCGTGAACGAGCGCGATCGGGAGCTGATCGGCCATGTGGCGGGGGTCGGCGGGGCCGAACGGCTTCGGACTTTCGCTTTCGAGCAGGCCTGGAGGAACGGTCTTCAGGTTCCCGGGCGTCACAACGAGGACAATGCCGCGGCGGCCATCGCTGTGGTCCGTTCGCTAGATGTGGCCGACGCGCATATCCGGCAGGGGCTGGCCGGTTTTCGCGGGCTTCCTCATCGTCTGGAGTTCGTCGCCAGCAGGCGCGGCGTGCGCTACTACAACGATTCCAAGTCCACCACCCCCGGATCGGCGCATCTGGCCCTGGAGTCCTTTGACGGGCCGGTGGTCATGCTGATCGGCGGGCGGGACAAGGGCATGTCCTTCGAGGCCCTGGCCCGTCTTCTGGCCCGCCGGGCCAAAGGCGTGGTCTGCTATGGGGAGACCGGCCTCAATCTCTACGAAGAGATACGCAGGCACGGGGCGGGAGGGAGTTCGGCGGAAGTGCATCTGGCCGGTCCGCTGGAGGAGGCGGTTGGCAAGGCGGCCTCGCTGGCCGCCGCCGGCGACGTGGTCGTGCTTTCACCAGCATGTACCAGCTACGACCAGTTCGCGAACTACGAGCAGCGGGGCGAGACCTTTTCACGCCTGGTACGCGACCTGCCGGATTGATCGCCCCCCCAATTCGATACCGCCCGTCCGGGCGGAGTTGCGATGCAAAACCGCATGCGGGGTCGGGTCTGAAGACGGTTGATCCGGGGGCGGGTTGCCCGCCGCGTGGGGCAAAACTTGCCCGGGACGGGCAAGAGTTGCGCGACCCCGGCCCGAGGGCCGGATTAACCCATCGGAAAGATTGCCCAGACTTCCAATTCTTGTAATTCCTTAATCGAGCAAGAGTTAAGCGTTTTCTTGCGACAGGTCGGCTGCTAGCAATTCCTGTGCCGGTGTGGTTTGGCACGGGGGTTGCGAAGGGGCAGGCAGGTTTGTCTGCGGTGGTGCGCGGACGGCGCACGAAGGTGCTGTCGCGGCTGCCGCGAGGTGGTGCCATGGACGTTTCCTCGGAGGCTTTGCGAGCAAGGGAGTGCCCGCCCGAGGGGACGGACTGGACCACAATCGGCCGGCGCATCGTTCGGGCGGCCGCGATGGCGACAGCCGTTCGCGTGGTCGAGGTGGGAAAAGCTTCGAGACCGGGGGAATCGGTGAGGCTTGGCGTCGGACGGCGGAGCGGGGGAGATCGCAGGACAAGTGAAGAGGCGTCGGATGGAGCCGACGTCGGGCGGTGAACCAGACGACCGGGTCGGTTCAGGGCTGAATCAAATGGTGTACGGCGCTTACCTGTCGGCGGGCGGCTTGCTGGTGAACCAGTACCGAATGGAGGTCCTGGCGAACAACCTGGCCAACGCGGAGACGGCGGGTTTCAAGCAGGACCTGACGGTGGTTCGCGAACGTCGACCGGCGTCCGCGGTGCGAATGGCCGGTCTGGACGCGAGCGATCCCCGGCTGGGGGACTCGACGGGCGGGTCGCTGGTGGCTCCGACGGTGACGTCGTTCGAGCCCGGCCCGATCGAGACGACCGGTCGGCCGCTGGACGTGGCCCTGTCCGGGGAAGGGTTCTTCCGGGTCGAGGGCCCCGGCGGCGAGGAGCGGTACACGCGGGACG
>DATIKE010000021.1:0-1625 GCA_035477895.1 Phycisphaerae bacterium | reverse complement strand
GGCCGGGCGGCCCAGGAACTCCAGCCGATCAACGGCACCTACGAGGTGTCCAGCATTCAGACCTCGCGCGGCTGCCCGGTCGGGTGCGAGTACTGCAGCGTCACCGAGTTCAACGGACCGAACATCCGCCGGCGGAACATCGACGAGATCATCGAGGAGTGGAACCAGACGCCGCGGCGGTTCATCTTCGTCGTCGACGACAACTTCTTCGGCGTGGGGCCCAGGCACGCGGAGTGGGCCAAGGAATTGCTCCGCGAGATCATCAAACGCGGCAAAAAGCGGCTGTGGTTCAGCCAGACGACGATCAACATGGGCGAGGACGCCGAGGGGCTGCGCCTGGCCTACAAGGCCGGCTGCCGCGGGATGTTGATCGGCTTCGAGACCTTCAACCCCGAGTCGCTCAAGGACTACCACAAGGGGATCAACCGCAACAACCTTCGCCGCTACAAGGAAATGGTGGACGGGTTCCACCTGGCGGGGATTCCGGTGTTCGGGGCGTTCATCATTGGTGCCGACCAGGACACCGAGGAAACGGTGGCCGAGACCGCCGTCCAGTCGGTCAAACTGGGCATCGACACCATCCAGATCACGAACCTCACGCCGCTGCCCGGCACCAAGCTGTACAACCGGTGGTTGGCCGAGGGCAAGATCTTTGCTACGAATTACCCGGAGGACTGGGAGCGGTACACCTTCGTGGAGACGGTCTACAATCCGAAGAGCATGACAGCCGGGCGGCTCGATGAGATGATCTACGAGCTTCGCCACACCGCGGCGAACACATCCTGGGTGTGGCTGCGCACGCTGCGAACGCTCTGGATGACCCGGAGCATCACCAGCGCTTTGTTCATCCACGGCATGAACAAGGGCTGGAAGCGGATCGCCAGGATCCAGTTGCCCCGGGACGAGGTGCGTTTCGGCTTCACGCCCCGTTCCAACGACCGCACTCGCAAGATTCGCGACGCATTCCGCCTGACGCTGGCCAAGTACCCGTCGTCCTGGACCGAGCTCGAGCCCAAGGCCGCGCCGGCCGCAGGCTGACCTCCAGCCGGCCGGCCGAAGAAGACGCAGGACACATGGAAAATGACTTCGGACCCAATCCTGTCCGGCACAGCAAATGATAGGGCCAATTCGCCGTCAACTGCACCCTGTGGGTGGCGACTTGTCGTTGGATTCCGGCAAAGACGTTGAGGCTGCCGAGATAATTGCGCGCAGCATCAAGCCAGGCCGCTCGGGGTGGAACGGCCGGTTAGGATGGGGAAGCCGGTTTTTCGATATGGACCGGCAACTCCTCTTCGCTCGCCAAACCCATGAAATAGAAGCAGATCATCTCGTAGGTTCGCAATGTGGGCTTGCGTCCGGCCCACAAGGCGATCAGCAAGCACGCGATGATTCCCAAGTACACCTGAATCTCGATCCCGTTGCTGCAGTGGCTGAGCAGGTGCCGACACCCCAGGATGCGCTTGAAGAATCTGAATAATTTTCCGTTTATGGGGTATCCCCTTGACTCAACCTGCCGCAAGCCGTAGTGTGCGGCGTCATGGAGGACTATCCCCGCACGCTGACGGAGTTTGAGGCCCGCTTCCGGACGGACGAAGCTTGTCGTGCTTACCTGGGTCAGCTTCGTT
>DATIKE010000020.1:0-12297 GCA_035477895.1 Phycisphaerae bacterium | reverse complement strand
GAGCCGTTCGTTCACGGGACGCGCGTGGTGTGGGCGGCGCGGGCGGTGTCGGCGGGGGGCGTGGAGGATGACAATCGGCGCGAGGCGATGGGCTGGGCGGACGCGACGGCGCCGGCGGGGAATCCGACGGTGATGATTTCGCTGGTATGACGTGGCGCGAGGCCGCGAGTGGAGCAGCAAGAAGGCGGGCAGAGCCCGCCCTACGGATTGGCGGACGGGCGAGCGGATTGCCGAGGCCGTGTTCGGTGACCGCGAGGTCCACGAAGCCGCAAGCGGCGAAAGCGGAGGCGCACGCAACGAAGTCGGGAGATGAGGCAATGATTCGAGGCCCGGAGGCGCTTCGGCGGGACCAGGAGGGGATTCTGGTCGCATATCGGAACGAGCGGTCGGGACGGCCCGACGTGGCGGTGCTGCCCCGGCCGGGGGTGGCGATGGCCACGGTTGTTTACGGGCGGGTGTCGGGCGTGGCGGAGTCGGACCCGACGTACGGCCCGCACCTGGAGGTGGTCCGGCAGGTGTGGAGCGGGACGCCGCCGCAGGTTTCGGACGCCGAGAGCGAAGTCATGTGGTGTTATCCGACACCGAACCGGTCGGTGAGCGACTACGCGGTGGGGGATTATGTGCGGATCGTGGCGGCACGCGGAGCGATGGTGGCCGAGGCGCTGGGCTGAGTCGGCGTGGCCGCGAAGAGGCAAGCGCTGGGCGGAGTTGCTCGCTGTCGCCACGGGGCTGCTTCACCCCGGTGGGACTCCGCAGCCCCGTGTCCCCCGCCGGCCGGCGGGAATTGTGACGAAGCGCCAAGAGTGTGTCCCAAAGCCCTGAAATCACACCGGCGAGACCTGTCTGCGTGCCTGCCTGTGCCACATGGGTTTTAGGACGCACTGTAAGTTGCGATGGAAATGGGAAGGCTCCCGGTGGCGAAAGCCCGGGGGCCTTTTTATAATGGGCCGCTGCGGGAGACGGGAAGGAAGAAGCGGGATGCTCGGCCGGCCGGAGCCTCTTGGCTCGTCGGAAAGGGAGGTCCGATGCGGCGGATCGCGATCATCAACCAAAAAGGCGGGGTGGGGAAAACCACTACGACGGCCAACCTGGCGGCGGCGCTGGCCCGTGCCGGGCGGCGGGTGCTGCTGTTCGATCTGGACCCGCAGGCCCATCTGTCGCTGCACCTTGGGCTGGACCCGTCGTCGGGCAGGCCCGGGGTGTACGAGCTTCTGACGGGCTCGGCGTCGATCGCGAAGGTTCGGGTGAAGGCGGCGCCGAACCTGTGGATGGTCGGGGCGAGCATCGACCTGGCGGCGGCTGAGGTGGAGCTGGTCAGCGTGCTCGGCCGCGAGGTACTGTTGCGGGACCTGCTCGATCAGCACGTCGGCAACGGGGAGAAGGACGGCCGCTTCACCCGGTATGACTATGTGTTGTTCGACTGCCCGCCGTCGCTGGGCGTGCTGACGCTGAACGGTTTGTGCGCGGCCCAGGAGGTGATCATCCCGCTCCAGCCGCACTTTCTGGCGCTGCAGGGGCTGGGCAAGCTGCTGGAGACGGTGCTGCTGGTAAGCAAGCGGATCAGCCCGGGTATCAAAGTGGCGGGCATCGTGATCTGCATGTACGACGCGGGGACGAAGCTGGGCGCGGAGGTGATCGAGGACGTTCGTTCGTTTCTGGAGTCGGCGCGGCACGGCAACATGCCGTGGTCGGGGGCGAGGTTGTTCGAGACGATCATCCGGCGGAACATCAAGCTGGCGGAGTCGCCGAGCCACGGCAAGAGCATTTTCGATTATGCGCCGGACAGCAACGGGGCCAAGGATTACGAGCGTATGGCTCGCGAGCTGCACGATCCGACGCGGCTGGAAGTGGAGACGGCGGAGGATGTGCCCGCGGAGCTGACGTCGTCGGCGCCGATGGCGGCGGACCCGCTGGCGACCGAAGTCGCCAGGCAGCGCGAGAAGCTGAGCCGGCCGGCCGCGCCGCCTTCGGCGGAGAAAGGGCGGTCGAGAGCGCCGGCCGCGGAGGGCGCACCTCAGTCGGCGGTTTGAGCGTTCGGTTGTCATTCCCGAGTGTTTCACTTCGGAGTTGAGGTTTCCGCGTGGGTTGCGAAGGGGTTTTTCCCCCGCCGGTCCTCCCTCATTGGGGAGCTAGAGAGTGGCGGATGGAACCAACCCCGCGGAATTCCGCGAAACCGCAAGCGGACAAAAGGCGTGTGCATGGGGCGATCCGCGGTCAATCGCGGGGGGCGGGTTTCGCGTTCGCCCGGTCCAGGGCGTCTCGGACGGTCTCGGCCAGGGTGTTCACGGAGAAAGGCTTGGCGAGGAATCCGTCGGCTTTCGTATCCTTGATCTGCTCGGCAAGCGTGTCGGTATCGTAGCCGCTGGCCAGCAGGACGGTGATGTGGGGGTATCGGCCGGCGATGATTCGGGCGATTTTGCGGCCGGTGCACCCGGGCATGTTGAGATCGCAGATGCAGAGCTGGATGTCCTCGGCGTTGGTTTCCAGGAAGGTCAGAGCCTTCGCGGCATCCGAGTGGGAGACGGTACAGTAGCCGAGCGAGGAGAGCATCTGTTCGAGTGCGGCGACGACGGCGGGTTCGTCGTCGATGACCAGGATGGTTTCGTCTCCGCGCGGCGGGCGATGGACGTGCGGCTTGTCCAAAGGGGTTGTCAGGGCGTTTTCAGGCTGATCGGTGGCGGGAAGCCAGACAGAGATGGTGGTGCCCTTTCCGAGGGCACTGGCGACGCGGATCTGGCCGCGATGGCTCTGAATGATGCCGTGGGTGACGGACAGTCCCATGCCGCGGCCCATTTCCTTGGTTGAGAAGAAGGGCTCGAAGATGCGGGCCTGGATCTGCGGGTCGATGCCGCATCCCTGGTCGCGGACCTCGAAGAGGGCATAAGGGCCTTCGGCGAGCTGGAGTTCGGCGGCGGCCGCGGCGTCGAGGGTTTGTCGCGACGTGTGGAGGATGATGGTCGCGGACGGCGAGGAAGCCTGGATCGCATTGAGGCAGAGGTTCATGACAACCTGCTCGATTCGCGGCGGGTCCGCCAGGATCAGGGGCAGATCATCGGCGAGGTCAAGGTTGAATCGGATGCCGGTGAGCGCGCTGCGTTCGAGCAGAGGCGCGACGGTCCGGATGAGGCGATTGAGGTCCGTGACGGTGGGTTTCTGGAGTCCTCCCCTCGCGTAGGCCAGGAGTTGCTGGGTGAGGACGGAACCACGTTCGGCCGCGGTGAAAATGTCGTCGATGGACTCGCGGCTTTTCCGGGAGAGCTGTTGATCGCGTTTGGCGATGGAGGCATTTCCCATGATAACGGCAAGGAGGTTGTTGAAGTCGTGGGCGACACCGCCGGCGAGCTGGCCGATGGCTTCGAGTTTCTGCATCTGGTGGAGTTGGGCTTCGAGTCGTGCGTGTACCTCCACGACTTTCCTGCGTTCGGTGATGTCGATGCCGACGCCGAAGAGAAAATCAGGCCGGCCCGGCTCGGAAAAAACCTGCCGGCCGTGCCATTCGACGATGAGTTCCCGACCGTCGCGGGTGAGAACGCGGTTTTCGTTCAGCGTGGGCTCGCTGGCGCTGAGAAGCTTGCGAAAGACGTCGGCAAGGGCTTCGCGGTCTTCCTGGGGAACGAAGGTGGCGAGATAGTCTTTTCCGACGACCTCGTCGATCCGGTAACCGAGGGCCGTCAGCATGGCGTCGTTCATCATGAGGGTCTTTCCCTCCGGGCTGACGGCGACGAAGAAGGCAGGTGAGGCCTGGACGATGGTCCGGTTGAAGTTTCGCTCCTTGCGCAGAGCTTCCTCGGCCTGCTTCTGGGCGGTGACGTTGCGGAACGTGCCCATGAGTCCGAACGGTTTTCCCTGCTCGTCTCGGAGGAGAGAGGTATACATGTGCACGATCACGGGGTGGCCGTCGCGATGGGTGTGCTGGATCTCGCCCTCAAAGTCACCGGTTTCGATGGCCTGGCGATTGGCCCGCTCGACGGCGGGCATCTGGTCGGGGGTGTGGAACATGGACAGGTGGCGGCCGAGGACTTCCTCGGGTTTGTAGCCGTGGATGGATTCGATGGCGCGGTTGGCAAAGAGGAGTCTTCCTTCCAGATCGATGACGGCGATGCCTTCTGAGGCCTGTGTGACGGCGAGGGTGAGAAGCCGGGCTTGTTCCTCGGTCTGTTTCCTTTCGGTGATGTCGGTGATGTAGCCCTCGAGGGCTTCGAGTGAGCCGGCGGGTGAGAAGATGCCGCAGCCCTGCCCCCAGACCCAGCGGGTCTGTCCGTCCGCTCTGATGATGCGGTAGGTGGACTGGAAGGGCTGATCGGCCTTGACGACGCTCTGCACTTCCTTCCAGATCCTGTCGCGATCGTCGGGGTGTATGATCTCGTTGTAGGAGATTCGGCGGTTGTTGATGAGGTCGTCGGGCGGGTAGCCGGTGAGGGCGCGGCATCCGTCACTGACGAATAACATGGTCCATTGCGGGTTGTTGGCGCAGCGGTAGACCATGCCGGGGAGATTGCTCATGAGGGTGCGCAACATGCGTTGGCTGTTGCCGGATCCCTTTGATGCGGGCGTGGGCCGGGATGATTCGGGCGGGCTCATGGGCAATCAGGAGGCACTAGCGGCGACTGGATTCGAACCAGTGACCTTGGGTTTATGAATCCCATGCTCTAACCAACTGAGCTACGCCGCCTTGGCCTGCCCACCGGCTTGGGGCCAGGGGGGCACAGACAGATTATACATGCAGGCGGCGGTGCGTGCGAGGGCGCGGGAAGGGGCGGATTCTCGCGAGGGCGGATTCTCTCAACTATATGGAAATCATGATGTTGCAAGCATTTGTCCATCGGGGGCGCGGGGCGTGGGGCACGGGGTCGCGAACGGGGTTCGGGCGAGCCGGGAGGGCGGCGCAAGTTGAAACGCGCGCGGGTCGGGCTTATCCTGGTGAATCTGTAAATGGCGGGGCCGCCGACAGGCCGATCGAACCGCCGGGGTTTCTGAATCATAGGGGCAGTGCGGTTATGAAGAAGGACATTCATCCGAAGTACGTGGAATGCACCGTGACGTGCGGCTGCGGATCTTCGTTCAAGACGCGTTCGACGAAACCGGAGTTGAGGGTGGAAATCTGCTCGAGTTGTCATCCGTTTTTCACGGGTCAGCAGAAGTTCATCGACACGGCCGGGCGGGTCGAGCGGTTCACGAAGAAGTTCGGCGGCGAGTATTTCAAGAAGCCGACAAAGAGGGAAGCGGCGAAGAAGGCTTAGAGTCCATCCCATAACCCTGAAATCCGACCGGTTGCCTGTCTGCCACAGGCAGGGAAGCCGGTCCCACATGCCTGCCTGCCGCAGGCAGGGGTTTTTGGATAGGCTCTTAGCCCAGCGGCTCCGCGTCCCCGGGCGGGGCAATCGGCTGGGCGCTGCGGACGAACGACATCCACGCCGGATCGGCAGTGCATGGCAGATGCGAGACGATCCGGGGTGGATTTTTTGGGTGCGTCTTCAGTGGGTGCCCGGGAACTGAATGATGGTTGATGAGGCCGCCAGTTCGGCCGTGCTCCGCAAGCTGGAGGAGATGCGCGCCCGTTACGAGGCGGTCGCGGCGGAGATGAACCGGCCGGAGGTCGCCTCGAACGCGGCGCGGGTGGTGGATCTGGGGAAGGAGCACGGGCAGCTCAGGCGGATGATGCAGCCTTACGAGGCCTACCGGCGGGCGGTGAACGAGATTCGCGAGGCGGAGGCGATCCTGGCGGACGCGTCGACGGACGAGGAGATGAGGGCGCTGGCGGGGGCGGAGGCGGCGGCCGGCAGATCTCGGGCGGACGCGATGATGGTGGAGATGCAGAAGGCCCTGGTGACCAGCGAGGACGCGGCGGTCGGGTCGGTGATCCTGGAGATCCGGGCGGGGACGGGCGGCGAGGAGGCGGCGCTGTTTGCGGGGAACCTGCGCGAGATGTACCAGCGGTATTGCGACCGGAAGGGATTCGCGGTCGAGGTGCTGGACGCGTCGCCGTCCGACCTGGGCGGTTTCAAGGAAGTAATCCTGAACATAAAGGGGGCAGGCGTCTATCAGTACCTCGGGTACGAGGGCGGCGGGCACCGGGTTCAGCGTGTGCCGGTGACCGAGGCCCAGGGGCGGATTCACACGTCGGCGGCAACGGTGGCGGTGCTGCCGGAGCCGGAGGAGATCGACGTCCAGATCAACTGGGAGAAGGACGTGATCGAGCATGTCAGCCGGGCGGGCGGCCCGGGCGGGCAGAATGTGAACAAGGTGTCGTCGGCGATCCGTCTGGAGCACGTTCCGACGGGCATCATGGTGTCAATGCGCGACGAGAAGAGCCAGCACAAGAACCGGGCCAAGGCCAGGCGCGTGATGATCTCCCGCGTCTACGACATGATGATGCAGTCGCAGCGATCGCAGCGGGACGCCTCACGGCGGAACATGATCGGTTCCGGGGACCGAAGCCAGCGTATTCGCACATACAACTTTCCCCAGAACCGCTGCACCGATCATCGCATCAACATGGACCTCCACAGCCTTGACCAGATCATGCAGGGCGACCTCGATGAGCTGATTGAAGCCCTTCAGAGGCACGATCTCGAGCAGCGGTTGAAGCAACTCTGAGGCAGCGGTCCGTGTGGCCGAGCCTATCGTAGCGGTAATGGCGCGGGAGGACGTGAAGATGGTGATCCGAAACATGGCGAGAATCGGTGTCGTCTGCGTGGTGGCGTTGCAGGCGTGGGCGGCGGAGAAGGCCCCGCAAGGCCGCCGGCCGAACATCCTATTCATCTTCAGCGACGACCACACGTCGCAGGCGATCGGAGCTTATGGATCGAAGTTCGGCAGGACGCCGCACATCGACCGGCTGGCCCAGGGGGGCATGCGTTTTCAGCACTGCCTGGTGACCAATTCGATCTGCGGGCCGAGTCGGGCGGTCGTGCTGACCGGCAAGTACAGCCACCTCAACGGCATCAGGGATAACGGCTCGCTTTTCGACGGCTCGCAGCAGACGTTCCCCAAGCTGCTGCAGAAGGCCGGGTATCAGACGGCGATCGTCGGCAAGTGGCACCTGGGGACCGACCCCACGGGCTTTGATTACTGGGAGGTTCTGCCTGGGCAGGGTGAGTATTACAACCCGGTATTTCTGACGGCAGGTGGCAAGGTCAACTACACGGGTTATGTGACCGATGTGATCGCCGACCGGACGCTGGAGTGGTTGAAGAACCGGCGGGACCCCGACAAGCCGTTCATGCTGATGTGCCAGCACAAGGCGACGCACCGGATGTGGTATCCGGCGTTGCGGGATCTGCGGATGTTCGACGACGTGACCTTCCCGGAACCGCCGACGCTGTTCGATGATTATGCGAACCGTTGCTCGGGCGCGGCCAAGCAGGAGATGACCATCGCCAATCACATGTGGCTGGAGAGCGATCTGAAGGTGACGCCCGTGCGGGGCGACGAGAGCCAGTCGGCCCGGGTCTGGAAGCGGGATCGCGATCGCCTGAACGCCGAGCAACTCAAGACGTGGGACGAGTACTACGGGCCGATCAGCGAGGCTTTTCGGAAGGCGAACCTGTCGGGCCGCGATCTGACCCGGTGGAAGTACCAGCGGTACATGAAGGATTACATGAGCTGCGCGGCGACGATGGACGAGAACATCGGCCGGCTGATGGACTACCTGGATCAGGCGGGTCTGGCGGACGACACGGTGGTGATCTACAGTTCCGACCAGGGGTTTTACCTGGGTGAACACGGCTGGTTCGACAAGCGGTGGATGTACGAGGAGTCGTTGCACATGCCGCTGATTGTGCGCTGGCCGGGGGAGGTGAAGCCGGGTTCGGTTGACACGCACCTCGTGTCAAACCTGGATTTCGCGGAGACGTTCCTGGAGATGGCCGGCGTGCCGGTACCGACGGACATGCAGGGGCGGTCGCTGGTTCGGTTGCTGAAGGGGGAGTCGCCGGCCGACTGGCGAAAGACGTTTTACTATCGCTACTACGAGTATCCGCAACCCCACCGCGTGCCGCCGCACTTCGGCGTGCGGACGGAACGGCATAAGCTGATTTACTACCCGATGACGGATGAGTGGGAGCTGTTCGACCTCCAGAAGGACCCGCAGGAGATGCGCAGCGCATACCGCGACGCGGCCTATGCCGAGACGGTGAAGGAGCTCAAGGCGGAGCTGGAACGGTTGCGCGAGCAGTACCAGGACACGACGACGGACAAGTAACGGACTTACCTTCCGGCCAGTGTCTTTTTGAGGATTTTCGCGGCCTTGTTGGCGGCGGCGGCGGTGTCGAAGGCGAAGTAGACGACACACTGCTTGCCGATGGCGGCGGCGGACAGGCCGCGAAGGTTGATATTCGCGTCGGCCAGGGCGCGGGTGATCCTGGCGCCGAGGCCGGCCTTGTCGGGCAGGCTGAGGCGGAGGGAATGCATTCCCTTGGCCTTGGCGAGGCCGACTTCCGCGCCGGCCCTGGCCTGTTTGCCGGGCTTCAGCGGCGCGATGAAGACCACGCCTTTGCCGGGTTTGTCGGGCGCGCGGCGGGCGACGAGGAATTCGAGTTTCGCGCCCGCCTTGGCGACGGCCCGGAGCTTGGCGGCCAAGCCGCCGGGCTCGTCGACGATCGGACCGGCCCAGACATCCACCTTGCTGATCTTGACGGCCATGATTTGTCTCCTTCCGTGACGGGTGAGCACTCGGACAGCAGGCCCGCGAAAGCGCAATGACGGAGCACGTCTGTCCGGGTTTGCATCACTATTGTTGCCTCTGGCGGAGCGTTGTGCAACGGGGGCGGCCAAGAGGATTGGCGGAGGCGTCCCCTGGCCGGCGCGGGGGGTTCCGATCGGCTTGACGTGCCCGTGCAATCGGGGACAATCGTAAGGCCGCGTCTGGTCCGAAGGAATTGAAAATCCTGTCTGGAGGTCCGAGCGATGATCCACGCGATGATGGTGAAAATGGTTCCGATCCGCTGGGGGCTGGCGATCGCAGTGGCGGCGGTTCCGGTCGCCCTGTGCGGGTTGACCTCGCGGGCTGAGGCCCAGGATGCCGCGGGCAAGCCGGCAGTGGCCAAGGCGGACGATGTCGTTGAAGTGGAGGCCGAGGGCGAGGGGGTCGACAAGGAGCAGGCCATCAAGGCGGCGCTGCGGGCGGCGCTGGAGAAGGGCGGCAAGCAGGAGATCTTCTCGGATTCCAAGGTCGAGAACTACCAGCTGATGCATGACACGATCCTGAGCCGGGCCCAGGGCATCGTGACGGACTACAAGGTGGTGGAGGAGAAGAAGGTCGTCGGGGGCACCTTCAAGATCAAGATCAAGGCCCTGGTGTCCAAGAGCGTGCTGAAGGAGAGCTGGGGCGCGATCCAGAACGTGCTGAACCAGATCGGCCGGCCGAAGATCATGGTGCTGATCGTCGAGCGGATCGACGGCAAGCAGGAGGAGCAGTCCATCCTCGAGACGAAGATCGAGGAGCGGCTGCTGAAGAGCGGCTTCGACCTGGTGGCGCGGACGGCGATCGAGGACAACAAGAAGAAGGAGATGGCTGACGCGGCGGCGAACAACGACGTGGCCAGGGCCCAGGCGATCGCGAAGGACCAGGACGCGAGCATCTTCATCATCGGGACGGCCAACGCGAACCAGGCGGGCATGGAGGACCTGTACGGCGCGCCGGTGGCGTTCTACAACTGCGACGCCCAGATCAAGGCGTACTACACGGACTCGGCAAAGCTGCTGGCGAGCAAGGGATTGCCGAACACCCGCGGCGGGGCCCGGGGGCGGAAGGAGTTCAGCCCGCAGGCGGGCAAGATGGCGTTGGACTTCGCCGGGCAGAACATCGTGGAAGAGTTGTACGCCCAGGTCATGGAGCAGTGGGCGACGCAGATCAGCGCCGGCGGCGAGCTGATTCTCGAGGTCTCGGGCGTGAACTTCAAGGGGGCCAACGATCTGAAGAAGGCGATGACCGCCATCGAAGGTGTCAACAGCGTGAACATGAAGTTCTCGAAGAACATTGCGACCTACAGCATCAGCGCCAAGATGGGCGCCCAGGACCTGGCGGAAAAGCTGAGCGAGGGGGACTTCGAGAAGACGATCGAGGTCCAGGACCTGAAGCTCAACCGCATCCAGGCCAAGGCCAAGGGCGGGTGACGTCGATGGACATTCTTCCAGCGATTGATCTGCGGTCGGGCAAGTGCGTTCGCCTGCTGCAGGGGGATTATTCCAAGCAGATCGATTATGCCGACGACCCGGTGGCGGTCGCGCACCAGTTCGAGCAGGCCGGGGCGCGCTGGCTGCACCTGGTGGACCTGGACGGCGCCCGCGAGGGCCGGCCATGCAACCTGCCGGTCATCGAGCGGGTTCTTCGCGGGACATCGCTCAAGCTCGAAGTCGGCGGGGGGCTGCGCGAGGCCCCGGCGATCGAGTCATTGCTGGAGGTCGGCGTGCAGCGATGCGTGGTCGGCACCAAGGCCCTGGAGAATTGGGCGTGGTTCGAGTCGCTGGTGCAGCGGGCGACATGCCGCGGACGGGTGTGTCTGGGGCTGGACGCGCGCTTGGGGAAGGTGGCCGTGCGCGGCTGGACCGAGGAGTTAAAAGAGACGGCACTGGAAATCGCCGACCGGGCGGCGGCGTTGCCGGTGGCGGCCATCATCTATACGGACATCAGCCGGGACGGCATGTTGCAGGGTGCCAACATCGAGGCGATGAAGGAGATGGCCGAGCGATCGAAAGTGTCGGTCGTCGCCTCCGGTGGCGTGACCAACCTCGACGACGTGAAGCGCCTGGCGGCGCTGCCGCTGGCGGGGATCATCATCGGCCGGGCGATCTATGAGAGAACCATCGACCTGGCGGAAGCGATTCAAGCGGCCTCGTCGCCGGGGTAGTCGAAGACGTATTATTGAGGCCCGCAAAAGCAATGTAATCGCGGACCGGCCTCAAGTGCACGGTTTTCGCGGTTCAAACGGCGAGCAGCCGTTTACATTGCTTACGCGGAACTCAATAAGAGTGCATCCGAAAGCGGCCTTCGGCCACAACCCAAACATGCACGAATCGCGCGCCTGTTGCACGAGGTCTGTTGCACGGAGCCGTTGCACGGAAGCGTTGCACGGAAGCGTTCGGAGTCCCGTAGGGACGACCGACAATAGCCCGGCGTTTCAACGCCGGGGAAAAAGTACGCCTGATTCATTTTCCACAGTCCCGTAGGGACGACTGACCTTACTGAATACCCTCTTCACGTGATGTATCAGTCGTCCCTACGGGACTTAATCTTTTATGTTCTTTAACCCTCCATTTTCCCACCGTTGAAACGGCGGGCTATTATCATCGCGTCCCTGCGGGACGACAAAACATCCTGCATGGGAGCTCGTTTCCGCATCGTGGGGGACGAATAATCCCCCGGCTGTCGTGTCGAGATGGCCTGCCTGCCTATGCGTGTCCGCACGCCTGTCTGCCACAGGCAGGCGTGTCGGCCGTTTTCGAGGAATACCACCGCCATTTGACGGCCGGCAGGGGCGCCGGCCGCTACAAATTCGCCGGGAAATTGCGTGAGTTCGGCACCTTGATTCGCTCGACCGCGACCAACCGCATGTCGCCGATCGGCCGGCCGGCCTCGGGCATCTCCGCCGGGCCTATCTTCGGCTTGAAGACCCCCATCAGCCACATCATCACGATCACGATCGCCGCCACCGAGCCGATCGCGATTCCGAGGTTTCGGACGAGCTTCCACGGGCGAAAACCACCGGCAGCGCTGGACATGGCATGTCGTTCCTAGGAAGTATTGTCGGCGGCCACGTTACCACAGTGAATCACGCATTTCCACTCTCCGCGCCACTTTCAGGCGCCGCCGGGCTTGCTCCAGGGTCCAAACTTGATGTAGACTTGAAATCGAGACGTCTTTTTTATTCGCGGACCGCGGCGGTATCCTGTCAGGCAGGAACATTCTCATGATGCCGGCCAGGCACAGGTGTCTCGCAGGCATCTCGCGCGAGGCCAGATCGTGACCGATTGCAAAATCCACTTCCGCCCCTTCGCAATAACACGCCCATCTCTTGCCCGCTCCTTCGAATGGCGACGGAAAGCCTTCACCCTGATTGAACTGCTTGTGGCGGTGTCGATCATCGCCCTGCTGGTGGCGATCCTGATCCCCGCCCTGCAAGCGGCCCGGAACCAGGTGCAGGCCGCCCACTGCGCGAACAATATGCGGCAGGGTGTGAACGGGGCGATCGTTCAACTGCTCGAAGCCGGGATGCGCAAGGAGCGATGGAGCACGAACTACGGCTGGGCGGTTCAGTCGCTGCGGATCAACAAGTGCCAGACCGAGATCTTCAACTG
>DATIKE010000019.1:0-4357 GCA_035477895.1 Phycisphaerae bacterium | reverse complement strand
CGCGACTGCCGTCCGCCAGATCATCCGCGTCGATCGCTTTGCCGTCCGCCCCGATCAGCATGCCGCCCTTGGGGTACGCGACGCCCGCGACGTTCAGGCACATCAGGAACCGCTCCTGGCCCCGGAGGTCGGCCAGATCGTTCGTATGCTGGAGGTATCGCGGGTCGCCCGCGTTCGGGTCGAAGTAGATGTACTTGTCCGTGGTCCCCACCGCATCGTCTTCGATCGGAACCCAAACCCCCTGATATTTGATCCCGTCGCCGGTGCATTCCCAGGTGACCGTATCGACCCCGTCTCCTGTAAACACCACACCCGTCCATGAGAGACTGTCCAGCGTGCTGCTCCCGTCCGGCCGGCTCGCCTTGATCGCCTCGGCCGTCGTAGGCAGCAGCGTCGGGCTCCGGCCCCCTTTGGTCTGCGAATAGACCTGGGCCTGGACCTTTGGGGCGTCTTCGTCCTCCGAGTAGAAATCGGTCGTGTACTGCGACCCTCGGATCAGAACCCGTCCGACGCCGTCCCGCTCGATCGCCTTGACCCGGTACAGGTCGATGACCTTCTCTTCCACCCCGAACGTCGCCAGATCGTTTTCGTTCGGCGTGTACTCCCATGCGCCGTTGATGGTAATGATGTCCAGATTTGGCCCGCCGACGGACGCGACTTCGTAGAGGTTCAGACGTTCATCCGTCCCGTCATACGTCGTGCGAACCAACAAAGCATAATCTGCCGCGCCTTCGTCTTCTGTGCCGAAGCCACGATTGTACAGGGCCGCGATCTCTACCTCGGGGAGGACACGATTATAAACCCGCACGTCGTCTAGGTGATCGTTTAAGAGCCCTTGCGTGCTTGAATACGCCCCAATCCACAACGTAGGGGATGCACTGGCAGGCATCGTCGTAATGCCTCCCGTGGTCGTGGCGTCTTCTCCGTTGAGGTAAATCTTGTGCCCGGATGCCTGGACCTGAATCGCGACGTGCACCCATTCGTTCACGGGCAATTGGCAAATCGTTTCTTCGCTGCCGATACGGTATCTTAAATCTGCCGTCCCGGTCAGATAGATGGACCACGACGAAGTGTGTAAGACACGGGGTCTCGCCCCATTGACCGCAGTACTCACCCCGCCATACCGCAGCCAGAAGCACAGAGTACCCCCGGAAGCCAAGGCCCAGTCAGCATTGGCCGGGACCGTGATATAGTTGCCTACGGTCTTGTCGAACTTGAAGCCGCTGTTGATTTTCGCGGGAACAGAGAGCGTGCTGGTGTTGTGCGTCGCCGTACCCGTCCGACCATTGCCACTGGAGTCCACCACGTCCGTATCGGCCGCGCAGTCGTTCAATCGCCAGTGACCGCACAGTCCCGTCCCCAGCATGACGACCGGCTTGTCGAGCTGGATTCCGTCTGCGTAGACATCCAGGATTCGGCCCCCGACCGCCCGATTCAACGCCGGGTGCTGGACGTAGACAATCTGGCCCAAATCCGTGTAGATGCTGTCCAGGCAGGCCGGGATCTCCACCGTCCGCTTCATGTAGTGGTTGACTCGCAGATCGCGGGTCGCCCGCCGCCAGACCTGCGTGCGTTTGGTGTGACCAAAGCCGTCCATGGTCGCAGGGATGTCCAACTCGGCACCAGCCATAGGGACCGGGTACGGCTCGACGATGTAGTCCCCTTGTTCATTGGCGAAGGACACGTCAAATACTGTGGCCGCCTCGGACGTGTCGATCCACGTCTCCTGGAACCCCGATCGCAAGTTCGACACGTTGAACATCTGAGTGGGCAGGCCCGGCTTGTCGATGACGATCCCGACCTTGTGCCCTCGAAAGAAGGGAGCCGCACAACCGACCCTGCAAACACGGATCGCCTGCTCCCAGGCCGTACTATCCTGGTCGAACACGCCGTTGAACACGTACCGCTTCTCCGTCCCGCCATGCCCGTCCGGCACCACTTCATCGCACCAGTCGGCGAACGCGACGAAATCATCAAGTTCCAGGTAGATCGGATCGAGCCGCCGGTAGTACTCGACGGCATACGGGACATCGTCCCCGTTCCCGGAAATCACCGGCCGCGTCAGGATGTCGTACGCCACCCAGGCCGGGTTGTCGGACCACTCGATGCTCCAGGTCTCCGTATCAGGGTCATAGACCCGAACGAGCTTGCCTTTGATCTTGGCGTAGTACTGGATCGATCCGGAGATTTCCCGCGAAGCCATGGCGCCGATCGCCGTGTAGGCCAGACCCGGATGCTTCTGCGCGGTGTCGTACCCGAACTGGATGCAGTCGAACAGGAAGCTGTCGCCCTTGTCGCTGTGCGTGTTGCTCAGTCGCGTCACCCGAGCCTCATACTCGGTCCCCGCCGTGATACTGAATGCCGAACCGCCTTCGTGCGTGCCGGCGAAATCAACGTTGTACCGAAGCGGATCTCTACTGTCGCCCCAGATCGACCCGTTCATCAGGGTATGCCACGCCCCGCCAGAGATCCGGACTTCGACCTTGACCTCGACTTCGGTCGGGGAATGGGTTCCATCCGAGGCGTAGTCCGTGCAGCCGTTGGGAAACCGCAACACGACCGCCACGGTATCGCAATCGACCGCCGTGAACGTCTTTGTGACTGCCTCGGATGTCGGGCACTCCAGGGATACCGGGATCTCGAAGGCGTCAGAGATGCTCGATGCCGCCTGATCGTCCGTCCCGTTGAAATGCTCGACCACGAAATCATCGTCTCCGGAGTAGAACGCGGAATCCCGGTCGTTGATCTTCTCCGTCCCGGCCACAACCCCATCGATCGGACCGTCGCTCAGGGCGATCTTCACATGGTACAGATCCGACGCATGGCGGATCAGCGTCTGCTTGAGGAACAAATGCTCTTCCGTCGTGTACGTACTACTGGCGTACGAACAGATCAGCGTGCCCCGGACGCCGTAGGTCCCGTACACCAGAGGGATCATCGAACCGACAGCCGCCGTGGTCTGGGGGTCGAACGAGTAGTGCTGAGACGGGCCGCGATCCCCCTCTTTGGACCCGACCAGAGCGTTCAAGGCCAGTCCGCCGCCCATCATGACCGCCGCGCTCGCGAGGTTGTAGGCGAACACTGCTCCTGCGCCAACCTTCGTCCCAGCCGCCGTGGCGGCTGCAACAGCGGCCGGCGAACCACCCGGCACAATCGCGGCGGCGGCATACGGGGCCAGCACCGCCAACGCGAGCATCCCTGCCATCATCCCCGCCTGTCTGCCGCTTCCCATCACCGGCCGGACCACGATCTGGTCCATTTCTGTCGGAACGACTTCGCCCCACTTTGCCTGTGGGACCAGCTCGCCCCCCAGAAACACCTGCACCTGGACGTCCCGGCCTTCGGTGATGTCCTGCTCGACGATCTCAGCCAGACACCGGCCGCCCTTGACGAACTGCCACGCCCGTTTGGTCGTGCTCATGGGAGTCAGCATGACCACGGTCTCGATGTACCCTTTGGGCCACCAGTACCCATCCACCGAATCCCGCCACGGCCGCCTCGTCAGGGGCTCGGCGATCACCTGCCCAGCAGCCCGACCCGGACAATGCAGGAACATCCCATCCCCAGGCAGGACCACGCCGATATGGGCGTTCAGGTCTTTACTGCTGAACGTCGCCAGGGACCACGGCCGCGGGATCGGAAGGCGGATGAAGTCCGTCTGCTGCCTCTCGTAGATGGGCCGGGAGTCCTTCGGATCGACCTTGCCGATGTCGGCGATCTCAACGCCGACACGGGCCATGAACGCCCGGACCAGCCCATAACAATCGAACCCGTCTGGACCGGCCCCCCCGCGACGGTAGGGCTTGCCGAGGAAGTCCGCCAGGATCGCGTCAAGTTCCTGCTGGGTAAATCGGATCATGCGTAGCGAACCCCCTCGGTCCTCATCGACAGAGGACCGCTGTAATTGCCTGGGAACATCCCACGGGCCTCGCAGTCTTCGGGAATGCGCCGGCATTGGGCGTAGCCGGCCTTGCCGCTGGTAAACGTACCCGAATAGTCGCTCCCATCGGTGCCGTCCAGTGTAAATGCGTTGTCGCTGGTTTTAGTGATCGTGTAGTCGTCCGCCAGCCCGCTGATCCCGACGATGCTGTAGAGTCGGACGACATCACCTGTGGCAAACCCATGGCCCGTCAAGGCGACAGATATGGCCCCCCCCGGTGTAAGTGTGACACCGGAGATAGTCTTGCCCGCGTACCCGCATCGTGTCGCGTACTCACCCGCCGGTGTCCGGAAGGCGTGCCGGCAGACGTGGGGGTTGAGCCGGTCTTCCGGCACACGATACCGCAGGGCCGGAGGCACGCTCAGGGTCAGACTGATGTCCGGCCACGTGGACACGGCCCCAACCACGGTCAGCGTG
>DATIKE010000018.1:0-2501 GCA_035477895.1 Phycisphaerae bacterium | reverse complement strand
GATGGTCAGCGTCCCGCCGTCGGGCATCGCGTCGATCGCGTTCTTGATCAGGTTGCAGAAGACCTGGAACAGGTTCGTGCCGCGGACCGCAGGCATGTTCTCGCTCAGCGTGCAGACCACCGACACCCGGTTTTGCACCGCCTTGTCCGACATCACCTTGACGGCCTCATCGATGATCGCGTTGATGCCCGAATCATCGAACGCGCTGTGGGTGATGCGCGAGAACTCGACCAGCTCGCGAACAATCTCGGTCATGCGAAGCAGGCCGCTGCGGGCCCGGGTCAGGTAGTCGCCGAGCTTGTCCGTCGTTCCGGTCTCCATCGATCGCAGGGCGAGGTTCAGGTAGCGCAGAATGCCGTCGAGGGGATTGTTGAGCTCGTGGGCGACGCGGGCGGCCAGCTTGCCGACGGCGGCCATGCGCTCCGAGACCGCCAGACGCTTCTCCAGGCCCACCGTCGCGGTGATGTCCTCGATGACCATCGTGCCGCCGTTGATCTCGTTGTCACCGGGGTCGGCCAGCGGAAAGCACTGGATGCTCAGCAACCGCTCGCGCTGCTCGGCATCGCGATAGAGCACCTGGTTGAAACGCTGATGTCGGCCATGCTCGATGACATCGTGCAGCAGCTTGCCCCAGTCCTGGTAGGATGCCTCGACGGTGGTGGCATTGAGTGCCTCGTCGAGAGCGCGGTGGCCGGCCACCAGGAACTCCGAGGCCGGGTTGTGCTGAACGATCTCCAGTTGCCGGTCGAAGACGACCAGTCCCAGCGAGAGGCTCTGAAAAACGCGCTGGCCGGTCTGGCTCAGCCGCTCTGGCCGAGTGCGGCGCGAAGGTTCCGGAATGGACGAGGACGGATGACTCATATGTGGTCCTGCCGCAACAGCCTGCGGCGTCGGCTGCCCGGTGGCATTGCGAATATCACCAAACCTGCGTGGCGAAGGCAGTTATGAGACGGGAATCCGACGCGGCCGGCCACGCGGTGATGACCCCAGGCATCATGCCGGACGGATTATCATCATTCTAGCGGCTATATCGGCGTGAGAGAACCGCTGGTGTTGTGAAAAAACGACACTGTTCCTGTACGCGGTTACCGGCGGCCAACGCGGGAGCCGGCCAAGTAGCGCAAACTTGGCGGGGAAAAGTTCCAATGTTGAAACGCGGGGCTGTTGTTGGTCATCCTGGCTGGGGCAGCGGGCCGGAGCCGAGTTCCGGCTGCGGGCGGGATTCGGTGCGGGCGGGCTTGGGTGGAGCCGCAGACGTGCCGGCATGGTCGGCGTCCAGCAGGTCGGCCACCGTCGGCCGAATCAGCGATTCACCCCGGATCAGAGTGTGCACCTCGGAGGCGTCCAGGGTCTCGTACTTGAGCAGGGCCTGGGCGATGGCCTCCAGCTTTTCGCGGTTCTGCTCGACCAGCTTGCGGGTCTCGCTGTAAGCCTCGTCGATGAACCGCTGGATCTCCTCATCGATGCGCTGGGCGGTCTGTGGCGAGCATTCATGGCCGCCGGGCAGGTCGAGGAGTCGTACCTGGCGATCGGCATCGTTGCCATAGTAGACGAAGCCGACTCGGTCGCTCATGCCCCATTCGGTGACCATGCGGCGGGCGAGGTCGGTGGCTTGGCGGATGTCGGCCGCGGCCCCGGTATTCACGTCGTTGCATGTCATGTCCTCGGCGACCCGGCCCGCGCAGAGAATTCGCAGCTTGGTCTCGAGGTAGCGGGCGCCGTAGGTTGTGCGGTCCTTCTCCGGCAGCGAGAACGACGCCCCGCCGTAGGGCCCGCGCGGGATGATGCTCACCTTGTGCAGGGGGTCGGCCTCGGGCAGCAGGCACTGTACGAGGGAATGCCCCGCCTCGTGGTAGGCGGTCGCGATACGTTCCTTTTCGTCGATGACCCGGTTCTTCTTGGCCCGGCCCCAGCGGACTTTGTCGCGGGCCTCCTCGAGGTCGGCCAGTTCGACGTAGTCCTTGTTGGCCATCGTGGCGATCAGGGCGGACTCGTTGATGATGGCGGCCAGGTCGGCGCCGCTGAACATCGGCGTGCCCCGGGCCAGGCGCTGGAAATCGACGTCCGGGCCGAGCTTGATCTTGCGGGCGTGGACTTTCAGGATATCGAGCCGGCCTTTCACGTCGGGCAGGGCAACGTAGACCTGGCGATCGAACCGCCCGGGCCGGATCAGGGCCGGGTCCAGGACGTCCGCGCGATTGGTCGCCGCGATGACGATGACCTGGTCGGAGGTGTCGAACCCGTCCATCTCGACGAGGATGGCATTGAGGGTTTGTTCGCGTTCGTCGTGGCCGCCGCTGCTGAATCCGGCGCCCCGCCGCCGCCCGACGGCGTCGATTTCATCGAGGAAGATGATGCAGGGGGAGTTGTCCTTGGCCTGCTTGAACAGGTCGCGGACCCGCGAGGCTCCGACGCCGACGAACATCTCCACGAAGTCGCTGCCCGAGATGCTGAAAAAGGGCACGTCGGCTTCGCCGGCGATCGCCTTGGCCAGCAGCGTC
>DATIKE010000017.1:0-1975 GCA_035477895.1 Phycisphaerae bacterium | reverse complement strand
GTTCGTCAAGACCGGGCGGTGCCTTGCCCAGATCGTCGAGCAGGACATCACCGAAGGCCGGGACGTCCAGGTGCAGGTGTTTCTGGGGGGCGAGCTGGTCCCACAGGCAAAGTGGGGCGAAGTCGTTCCGACAGAAATGGACCAGATCGTGGTCCGTCCAGTGATGGGAAGCGGCAAACAGGCGGGAATGATGGCCGGAATGCTCGCGCTGGCCGTGTTGGCACCGTATGCGGCTGCGTTCCTTGTGCCGGCGGGTTCACCGGCGGCGGTGGCGGCGGCTACGGCCGCCGGGACCCAAGTGAGTGCCGGCGCGGTCTTTGCCTACAACCTCGCCAGCGCCGCGGTGATGATGGGCGGCGGGCTGGCGATGAACGCGCTGGTCGGATCGAAGGAAGGGGATCGCGGCCCGTCACAGCACTACGCTTTCGATCCTCAGACCACGGCGGCTGTCGGCTCGATGATCCCTCTGGTGTACGGGACCTACGGCGTCCGGGGCACGCTGATCTGTTCGTACGCCGGCAGTACGTACACGACGCAGCAGCATCTCTTCCTGAAAAAGACGCTGATCCGGCATGCGTCGGACTTGTATCACGTGAAGATCGCCGTGAGCGACGGCCCCATCGATGGGGTGGTGGCCGGGTCGGAGCGGATCAACGACCGCGACACGGGCTACTATTCCGGAGACGCGGGCTTTATTGTCGAGCACTTCAATGGGACGGATGATCAGGCGGCGTCGAGCATCCTGGATGCCTTCGAAATCCCGGTGTCCCTGGAGTGTCCGACCTCCGAGGCGGTCACCAAGATCTTCACGGCGGTCGATTGCGATACGGTGGCGGTCGTGCTACGGTTCCCCAACGGCTGCACGAACTACGCCGCGGACGGGACCCATGCGCCGACCGAGGTGAAGGTCAAGGTCGAGGTCTGTGTCGCCGGCGGTTCGTGGCATACCCTGATGAACGGGTCGATCTGGGGCGACAGCCGGGACCCGCTCCGGTACAATGTCAATTTCGCAGGCACGCACGAAGGCGGTTCTCCGTTCAGTGTCACGGCCGGGGCGACGTACGAGGCCCGCGTCACACGCCTGAACAGCACGCACAGCGACAAGGGCGACAGCTTCCTGTTCGACTGCATCCAGTTCGGGTACAACACGGCCCAGAAGCACCCCGGTCTGGCCTACACGGCGATTGGCGCCATGGCCGGGCGGGAGATTTCCGGCTCGATCCAGTACTACGCCAAGATCAAGGGAAAGCTCGTGCGGGTCTATGATCCGGGTACGGAGACCTGGAGTATCGAATGGTCGGACAATCCGGCCTGGGTCGCCTACGACATCCTCACGCGGCCGGTGATTGCCGGAAACGGGGGCGGCAGGCCCTACACCGTGGAGTACTACCGCCGGCTCGATCCGATCTACCTGGAACTTGATGATTTCGTCGCGTTCGCCGACTGGTGCGATGAAGTGGTGCCGGATGGGCAGGGCGGGACGGAGAAGCGGTACGTGTTCAACGGCGTGTTCGACCAGGACGGGACGGCCTGGGAGCAGGCGATCCGGGTTTGCCGGGTCGGATGCGCAGCGCCCTTTTTCCGGGGGCACAAGGTCGGGATCGTCATCGACAAGCCGGGCCTGCCCACTCAGATGTTCAACGTCTCGAACCTGCGAAGCGGATTCAGCGAGACGTGGGTGGACACGTCCGAGGCGGCGACGGTGTTCGACGTGTCGTTTGCCAACGAGCAAGGCGAGTACATCGTCGAGCCGTACCCGGTCCCGTTGGCGGGGGCGGAACGGGACATCCCTGCGACCATGGACGGTTTTGGTCACACCAAACGCACGCAGGTCTGGCGGCGGGCGACCCGCGATCTGAGAGTCAATCACCACATGAAGCGGACTGTGGAGATCCCCGCCTGCCTGGACAGCATCTATACGGATTTGGGGCAGCTCGTCTACGTCCAGCACCCGGCGTTGAACCGGGCGGTCGGG
>DATIKE010000016.1:0-3889 GCA_035477895.1 Phycisphaerae bacterium | reverse complement strand
CTCTCAGCCCGTGCCGGCGGTTTCCCGGGACGATGTTTTGGCCCTGGTCAACGGCGAGCCGATCCGGCGATCCACCGTGGCCGCGCTGCTCATGGAATGCCACGGGTTAAGCATGCTGGAGAGCCTGGTGCTGCTGGCCGCCGCGAAGCAAAAGGCCGCACAGATGTCCCTGACGGTCACGCCGGCCGACATCAAGACGGCCCACGAGGATGCGCTTCGTCAGCTTTCCATGCCGTTCATCGGACCGGACCGCCCGCCTTTGGACCGCCCGACGGCCGAGCGACTGCTGAACAGTTTTCTGGCCACCAAAAACATCTCCCGGCGCGAGTGGGAGCTGCGCATGGAGCAGCGGGCGTACATCGCCAGGATCGCGTCGGCCGAGGTCGCAAAAACCGAGATCACAGAGGCCATGCTGCGTTCGCAGTACGAGCAGGATTTCGGCGAGAAGGTGCAGGTGCGGCACATTCAGCTTTCGTCGCTCGCCCAGGTGACGCGCGCGCGGGCGCTTCTGGCGGTAAAGGATTTCGAGCTTGTCGCCCGGCAGATGAGCGAGAACGAACTCACCGCCAGCCAGGGCGGCCTCATGCCGCCGTTCACCCGCAAGGACCCGGCCGTCCCGCCGCTCCTGCGCGAGACCGCCTTTTCGCTGAAGGTCGGCGAGGTTTCGACCGCCGTCCACGAGCAGAGCTGGTATCACCTCATCAAGGTCGAACGGCGGTTCCCGGCCAGTAGTGTGACGTTCGAAAACGCCGACAAGGATAATCTCCGGGGCCGTGTGCTCGATGACCTCAGAAGCCAACGGATCGACGACCTGGAACAGGAACTGTTCCGCGGGGCGGCGGTCGACATCCGCGACATCAATCTGAATACCATGTTTCGCGACAAGTACCGGAAAGTCGGGCCGTGAGAGGTCCGGGCGGCCGCCGCGTCGCGTGTGAACGGCTCGCGATGAGGTCCGCCTGACGACCAGCCAGTGACTTTGGGGGAACCTGCGATGATGCGAGTGATCCGCGCGCTCAGGTTGAGGCGGCTTCAGATTCTTTGGCCGATCGGACTGGTATGTGCAGGTTGTTCCTGGCCGGTGTCTTCGGGCGGGCAGCTTGCTTTTCAGAACGACGCGCTGCGAGTCTGCTGGAAGCAGGGCGATCGGGCAGTGGGGCTGACCAATCTCGCCACCGGGCAGACGCTGACGATTCCGGTGGGGCCGCATCGAGTCAGCTTCGCCTCGGCTACGCTGGGGGGATTCGACGGTCTCTCCGCCGGCGCGAGTGTCCAGCCGGGAATGCGCGGCCAGACCTGGCGGTTCACCTGGACCGGGCGGCCGCTGCCCGGTTCGGCGGTGACGGTGCTCTGCCGGACGAGCTTCGATATGGATTACGAGGTGCCGTGGATTCGCAAACGGGTAGTCATGGAATTGCGGGGAAGCGGCACCGGCGTGCTGCTCAAGGAAGCGGTGATCGACTCACTGGATGTGAAGGGGCTGAATGCGAAGCAGCCCTTTGACGGCTGGCAGAGCTATCCGGTGTTGTGCGATGGCTTCTTCGCCGGCGTGGAGTTTCCGGCGGCCGAGGCGAAGGTGATCGGTGACACGGCCCGGCTCGTGTGTAAACCGGGCCTCCGATTGGCCGGCGGTCAGACCTGCGAACTCAAGCCCGCGGTCTTCGGCGTCGCGCCGCCGGGGCGGAGCCGGGAAGCGTTCGAGGATTACATCCAGTCGTTGCGGCCAAAGTCGCCGTCCATTCATGTGCAATACAACAGTTGGTGGTCGGCACCGTACCCGTTCACCGAGCAGCAGATGCTCGACATCGTTGGCGCCTTTCGCGAGCAATATTACACCCCACACGGCGGCAGGCTCGACAGCTTCTGCCTGGACATGGGCTGGGCCAGGAGTGAATCGATGTGGCAGATCGATGAGGCCAACTTTCCGAAAGGGTTCGGGCCGCTGACGCGCGAGCTGGGGAGGATGAATTCGCGCCTGGCGCTGTGGGTGTCGCCGAGCAGCATGTACCCGCTGGCCGGCGGCATGGATAATCATTGGGCGGCCCGGCAGGGATACGAAACGTACCCGTATGACAACCCACAGTTGAAGCGGGTTGCGTGCCTGGGGGGTCCGAAATACGCGGCGGGTTTCCGGGACGCGCTGGTCGACCACACCCGCCAATACCGCATCGCACACTTCAAGTTCGACGGCTACACCCCGACGTGCCCTGAAAGCAATCATGGCCACGAACCCGGCGAACTGTCCACCGAGAAGACGGCCGAGGGTTTTATCGCCGCATGCCGGGCCGTCCGCAAGGTCAACCCGGACATCTGGCTGGAGGCCACCTGCTTCGGTTTCCGCCCCAGCCCGTGGTGGCTTGCCGAGGTGAACACGGTGATCGGCACTTTCGGCTCGGACGCTCCGCGAGGCCGCGTGCCTTGCCCGGTCTGGCGGGAAAGTGCGATCACCGGCCGCGACTTCTACAACCTCCAGGGCGCCCGCGACGTGCTTATCCCCATCTATGCCCAGGAAGTGCTCGGGATCATCCATCAGACGCCCGACCCGCTCCAGAACGACGCGGTGGTGTCGGTACTTCGGGGGCACATGTTCATCCCGATGTACGTGAACCCGAAGCACATGGACGATCGGCGATGGCGCTTCCTGGCCAAGCTGACCACATGGGCGAGGCAGAACGCTTCGCTGCTGGCCCATACGAAGGCCATGCCGCTGGGAGACTGGGGTGACGATCTGAAAAGCCGGGCATGGGAAAAGCCCCTTCCGCGCGATCCCTACGGCTATGCGCATTTCCACGAGGGCCGTGGTCTGCTCTTGCTGCGGAATCCGTGGATCAGGCCTCAACGGGTCAGGCTCAAGCTGGACCAGTCGGTCGGCGCCGATCAGGCTCTGGAAGACGCGAGTCTGGTCTGCCTGTATCCGGAGTTCGGCTGGTCCGGCGGCACGTATTCGTATGGTAGCACGATAGAGATTGACTTGAGGCCCTACGAGACCCGCTTGCTCGCCTTCGGCGGCTATGACGATGCACCGTTGATGCCTGTGGACGATCGCCGGGTGACGGCGACCGATATCCGCAAGCAGGCCGACTCCGCGGCAGGCAAGGCTCAACTGTCTTTCAAAACCGGCGCCGGGCCTGCTGGCCGGCAACTCTGGCTGCTTTGTGAATCTTCCACCGTTTTCCAGGAACCTGCGTGCACGATCAGAGTGAACGGAAAGCCGGTTACATCGCGAACGGCCACTTCGGCCGGCGGGTGGGCGGTGACCCACCAGGCGCCCGAGCAGTGGACCTGGATCGTGGCCGACCTGCCTGCCCGCAAGTGTCGCGTGGAAGTCGACGTGCTCGCACAGGAGGACGTGCGATTCTCGGCCTGGCTAGTGGCGAAGGAATCGCTGCCCGACGACCCACAGGCCTCGGGTCCGATCCCGCCGCCGGAGGATCGCGTGCTCGATGCGGGGGAGCTGCTGAGCCCCGTCGAGCTTTGTGCTCCCACTTCGAGCAATGAGCCGAACGTCGCCGCCGCGTCGCAGGGGGCCGGGGCCTCAGCCTCGTCGGTCTGGTCGCCGGAGTTCATACCGGACAAGGCAATCGACGGCAACGGCGAGACCCGATGGAACAGCGCCAAGGACGACATGGCCGGCGCCTGGCTGGCGGTCGACTTCGGCCGGCCGCGGACGATCAGCGAGGTCAGTTTTATCGAAGCCGCGGGCGGACGTATCACCGGATACAAGATTCAGTCCTGGGAAGGCTCGAAGTGGCGCGACGTGGTTTCGCTCACCAAGCTGGCCGAGCGGACGAAAGTCCGCTGCCGATTCAGCCCCACAAACACCAGCCGGATTCGCCTGCTGGTCACCGCGGCCACGGCCGTCCCGACCATCTACGAGATTGAGGCCCGG
>DATIKE010000015.1:0-2537 GCA_035477895.1 Phycisphaerae bacterium | reverse complement strand
TGGCGGGCGGCACGGAGGAACCGATACATCCCGCCGCCGGCCAGGGCAAAATGCAGGACGAGAGTCACCGGGTAAGCCCAGTTCGGCGGGAGGAAAGCGAACAGGTGCGTCGGCGGGTACCACAAACCCGCCTGCGGGTCGGCGGCGACCGAGGTCCCCATCGCCACCCACGGGTTCCACAAGGCCAGTTCGCCCGCCCGGAGACGCTCGCCGATATACTGGCGAACCGGCTGATAGTAAATCAGGTCATCTTCGAGGGCCGAGACCCCGCCCAGTCGCCACGCGCCGGCAAGAATCAGCGCCGGCAGCGCGATCAACAACAAGGCCACCAGAAACCGCCGGCCACGCGCCGGCCGACGGCGGTGTGCGCCGAACTGTGGCCTGTCCTCTGCCAGGACCGGGCCGCTGCTGGAATCCGCATTCGTTAGATCCCTGTCACCCACGCGATCGATCTTCCGCGCACTTACCGGCGGCGTCAAGAACTCACCGCAACTCGCGAGGCCTTACGGCTCAGACGCATCGGTTGCGCACGATCGGATGGCCGCGCGGGCTGAAGCCCTTGACACGCCGCCCGCGGATCGTCGGATCACTGTTGCCGGTTGGAGAAAGAGAGTCGATGGAGACCCTGAGCTGATTACTCGGCCGGGCCGTCGCCGCCGGCGGAGGCACATTCGCCGATCATGATCGGCCGATCGGCCAGAGCCGCCAGGGCCTGCACGTTATGGAAACCGCTGGTATCCGACGGGTTCCATCGGCCGAAGAGGCTCTCGAACTCGCGCCACTTGGCCCAGTCGGGATCCGTGCCCGCCGGATCGCCGCCCCAGTTATGCCCGTTGACGCCGATCCGGTCGACGTATTCAGCACCCGGAAACGCCTCTGAGAAATCGTCGTGCCAGGAGGCGTTGACCGTCCAGACCCAGGCGACGTTGCGGGCACCGGCCGAATCGAACACGTCCACCACGTGCCGAAACGCACGAGCGTACAGCGCCGCCGAGTTGCCGTTATGGGCATTCAGAAAGCTCCAGGCGTACCAGTCGCCGTTCATCTCGTGCCCGAAGCAGATCTCGATCGGTCGGCCGTTGGCCGCCGCTGCCCGCGCCCATGTCAGAATTCTCGCGTCATAACGCCCGCCGGCGATCTCGGCAAGGCGGCTATAGGTTCCATATGGTGTTTCTCCCGGAACGGTGGAGTCGTATGGTTCCCAGACGATGTAGGGAATGGAGCCGCGATTCTGCACGGCCTCGATCGCGGCAACCGGGAAGCGGTTCGTCAACGCCTCGTACCAGCCGATCCGCGCCTGCCGCCGCCCCACCATCTGCTCAAAAGCATCGATCGGCGACGTGTTGCCGCCGTCATGGCCGGGGTAGTCCTGCAGGAACACGCCTGTGGCGATGTTCGCGAAACTTTCGCGGTAGGCGGCCAGGCTGCCCGGCGAGGAGTCCACCCGCCAGTTGCGTTCCTTGTTCATGTTGAACCACATGAGGCTCTCGACCTGCGGGAAACGGCTGTCCAGGGCGGCGCCGGCCCGGCGAATCCACGCGCCCTTGTCGCCGACATACGAACGTTTCAGGGTCTGATCGGCCGGGTCGCGCGGCTCGACGTCGCTGTAGGACGGGGGATGATCTGGAGTACTACTAAGAACCTGAAGATCCTGACCGTCCGGCGTCAATGCCGGCAGGATACAATTCTGCCCCAAACAGCCGGCCAGGACGCCCGAAGCCATCAGGACTCGCAGGGCAAGTCCGCATGAGATCCGACGGTGATTGCGCGAACCGTGGTGCAGCGGAAAAGATGAGCCGATGCGGATCGATCCGCAGCCGTGGTACGTATCCACTGGTCCTCCCAACGGGCGCGGGAGGCGGGCGGTCGGCGCCGGCCCGGCCTGGAAGCTGTCCGCGTCCACGTTGTTCGTAAGATACAATCCCCCCCGGGGGCAAACCGCCGATAAAACCTGCCGCTGCGTGGTGATCAATGGCTACGACAGCGCGACCTTAACGGCATTGCCTGGACTGACTCTTCATGCGGATGAATCACCGCCGATGCCGCATCAACAAAAACACCCTCGGACCGCCCGCAGCGGCAGACCGAGGGTTCTAAGCCACGTCGAGTGGACGTTGTGTGGCTTTCAAGACGGAACGTCCTGCGGTTGTCGCCGCCGATCCGCCCCACCTCACCATCAGCATAGCGCATGAAGAACCCCCCTGGCAAAACCGCCGACGGGCAATTTGCCAAGGGGTTCAACGAGGCCGACGGGGTTCGAACCCGCAACCTTCGGATCGACAGTCCGATGCTCTAGCCAATTGAGCTACGGCCCCTTATGTACCTCATACCTCAGGCAGTCCCAAGGCATGTCAGTCTATCCGGGCCTGGCGGGTTGTCAAGCGCCATCCGCTGGAGCCAGCGGCGAAGAATAGTCTTCGGGGCAGTATTTCTGCGGGGCGGAGTGAACGGGAAGGGGTCTGACGCAGGCATAGGATGGGCATCCCGTCCGGAGAGATAGGACGGTTTCCGTGGCCAGCGTTTGGTGTTGTACCCGG
>DATIKE010000014.1:0-8274 GCA_035477895.1 Phycisphaerae bacterium | reverse complement strand
CCATCGAATGGTCTTGGCCCACTGGGCCCCGCCGGTCACAACCCGGATCGTGAAACAGTGCCAGCCCGAGGTGCGCGTGACCGACGTGGGAACCCAGGTGAAAACGGTGGAGTTGGTGTTCCCGCCGGCCCACCACCTGCTCGGATTTCTGCCCGCCGAGGCGGTCCCCGCATACCCCACGGCGTATACGGTGCTGCCGGCGCCGCCGGTGCCCATGAAAATGGAGAAGTGTGCGGTGCCGGTAACGGCAATCCGAAGATCGATGCCCTGTCCGCCACTGCCGGTCAAGGTGCTGCCGTCGTCGTAAAACATGGCCGTATGTTGCGTGCCGTAGTCATTGGCATGGGCAACGTTGCCGTAGCCGACGTAGCCGGTACCGGCCGGCACCCTGGCCGCATTGTCGCCCGTCTCCTTGCCCCAATTACTCGTAAGCGGGACAGGGACGGTCGCCTGGGAGTTTATGACCGGGACCGGCGTGCCGGCCGTGGTCCAGCCGGTACCGAAGGTCGTGGTACTGAAACCATCTGTGAACACCGCTCCCTGGGCGGTCATCGGCACCGCGAGCAGGAGGCCAAGACAAGCGCCCGCCAGACCGACCTTCGAGAATTGATGTTTGTTGTTCATGACCTCACTCCTTCACTCCTGACGTGTGCCTGATGCCCGGCGGCAGCGGAGGTTCGTAAAAAACACGACTCCCTTCCCTCACGCGCCGGCGGGGCATTTCCACATGAAAACCTCTTCCCGCCTCAAGTGCGAAATGACACCCTCCGGGCCGAAAAACCGCTGGGACGAGAATCCTTTCTCGGCCTCATCCCCCGCGGGATTCCCTGCCTGCCGCCTGCCTGCCGCAGGCAGGGCAGGCAGGCTATCCCGCGTCATCGTGCGAAAGGGTTCACACCATGGCGGGTGCGAGAAAGGACTCTCCGCCGGCGACTCTCAAAGCCCCTGCAAGCGCCTCCTTGACCATGCCACCAGATAGCAGAGCCCGAAGATCCCCAGCGTCATAGTCGCCGGCTCCGGGATGATTTCGATTTCAAAGGCCGTGCCGGCCGTGCCCGAAATCTCGTTGAAGTCGGTATCGCCGAGCAGAATGCTGTTGAGGTTGAGCTTGTAGATCCCAACGTCCGTGCCGCCCAAAACCATGGCATCAACGGTCATAAACAGGGATTCCCCGGCCGGGACGCCCGCGAGATCGGCCGACAGGGACCAGATCAACTGCGAGGAATTGCCGTTGGGCGAACCGTCGAGGTTATCGGGGAACTCTGGGGCTGCTGATTCGTCACCCCAAGCCGGCCCGAAGGTGCAGGCAATCAGTTGGAACATGCCCGCCTTCGGCAGCCCGTCGGCATCGAAGCCGGCGATCTTCAGCTCGGCGCTGACCGCGTCGAAGTCCGTGTACACATAGGCCGCAAAGATGAAATTCTGGTCCGAGAGCGAATACGGAATAGTGATCTTTTGGCCGGTGCCATACACGTCACGGATCACGGCCGTGACCATGCCGCCCCACGCAACCTGCGCACATCCCAAGGCGATCAGGAAAGCCGATACCCGGCAACTCTTGAAAGACATGCAACTCCCCCTTTCCGTGTTTCCTCATTCACCGGCCCGGCGGAAACCTGAAGACCATCCTGCCCGGCGACCGGGAGCCGCGCCGGCGGCGCGGCTGAATTCGTCGAAATCCATGTCGCCGCAAACAATTTCGGTCAGGTTCAGATAGTAATTCGCCGGCGTTGAAACTGCCGGCGGTGTTAACGTTAAGAGCGATGCGATTGGGGTCGTCGACCGTATCGATGATTGTCGCGGTCAAGCCGCCAAAGAGGCCCTGATGCAGTCCGCGCACCAAGCCCGCCACACCAATAATCGGGCGATATCTCGACATGCTTCGCAGTTCCCCAGCCTTGCTAAACGATCACACCCCCAATGAAAATGCCCTCCCAGATTTGTGCAACGACATGAATGCCCGGGCATCCCCATAACTCCCGGCACGGCAAACGCGCATATGGCCAGCGCGCACCGTTTACTATGACGCCATAATACCGCGGTCTCCGGAGGTCAACAAGTCCTATGTGCCTATAAAAATGAAATAGAGCGACAAAACACGTCATGCCCACACAAATCCCGGCCCATCTTCGACAGCAGCAAATTATATCTCCTGGTCTCACAATGGGTTGGGTTTTGAGGTTTCGGCCTTGGCACTACACTTCCCGGCTCTGTCGGAAGGGACCGGGAAGGACGGGTGTGCCTATTCGGCCGGACGGATGGTTGGTCCCAAGGCCGCGCCGACAGCCTGGAGGGCCTTGCCCGCATCGCCGCGCGTCCGGGTGCGGATCACCAACCTCTCGCCACCATTGGCCACGGCGATTCCGGGACAACATCTCGTTGCCAACTGTCGAAGATGGGTCGGACGCTACCAATCCTGGTGAAATCGCAAGGGCGGGGCTGTCATATTACCAGGCCGTCCACCCGCCGTCGACGATGATGTTGGCCCCGGTCACGTAGCTGCCGGCGTCGCTGGCCAGGAAAACCAGGGCCCCCTTCAGCTCGTGGGGCTTGCCCATCCGCCGCATGGGGCTCTTGCCGCTCAATCGCTCGACCATCTCGGGCTTGACGTTGGGAGCCGGGAACGGGCCCGGGGTCAGGACATTGACCCGGATGCCGTCGCCGACCCAGTAGACGGCCAAGTGGCGGCTCATCGACAGCACGCCGCCCTTGAGGCAGTGGTAGGCGACCGGGCTGGACATGGACACGCCGGCGTAGGCGTCGGGGTATGAGCCGACCAGCCCGTACATCGAACCGATGTTGATGATGCTTCCGCCGCCGCTCCGCTGGAGCACGTGTTCGCGGAAGGCCCGGCTGAGCAGGAACACGCCGGTGGCGTTCTGAAGCTGCCGGGTGAACTGCTCGCCGGTCACCCCGGTCCAGTCGCTGGTCACCCGCTCGTACCCGGCGTTGACCAGGATGTCTACCCGGCCGGCCTGCTTGACCGAGTCGGCGATGCAGTTGTCGATGCTCTTGGGGTCCATGTAGTCCAGATCGGTGACGTAGTGCCCGGCGTTTCCGACGACGGGCAGGGCCTTGGCCACCTCCCGGGCTTTTTCCCTGGCCTGCGGGATCTCGGCGCAGATGATGCCGGCGCCGGCCTCGGCCAGTGCCCGGCAGAAGGACTGGCAGAGCCAGCCGGCGGCACCGGTCACCAGGGCGGTCTTGCCCGCCAGGCTGAACATCTCCTGAATGGTCGGCTCTTTCGCGGTCGCGGTCATCGAATCCACTCCTTCCAGCTTATTATAATGTCACGAGCGGGACCCAGTTGGGCTTGTCCGCTGCCTGAAGGATCGTCAGGTTCACTCGCAGCGTCTGGAGCCCCTCTTCAAGCGTGCAGGCGAACTTGCCCTTGCCTTCCATGGCATCCAGGAAGAGGTTGGCCTGATAGACGAAGATGTCGTCGCGCTCCCTGGAGAACTCGAATTCCGTTTTCCAGCCGCCTTCCGGCTCGGCCATCGACAGCCAGCGGGCGTTGTTGAGGTCCCACTTGCAGGTGCCCTTTTTGCAGACGACGGTGACGGCGTTCTCGTTCGGCGCCTGGTGCTGGTTGAGGCTGAAACACCCCATCACCCTGTCGCCGTTGTGCCGGGTGATCACGTGGACCGTGTCCTCGACGGTGACGCCCTCGAGGACCTGGTGGCCGCAATCGGCCATCAGCCTGTTGACCGGCCCGACGAGAAACTCGCCGGCATTGATCGCGTGGGTGAGCACGTCCTGGATGGCTCCGCCGCCGGTCTTGCGGCTGGTGTAGTAGATTTCCCGGTAGGCCGGGCGGTACTTCGGGAAGTGCTGCCCCCAGGCGCCGATGACCTGCACCGGCTCGCCGAACCGCCCGGAGTCGATGGCTTCCTTCATCGACCGCAGCGCCGGGTGCGAGCGATAGGTGTAGGCCACCGCCGACTTGACGCCCTTCTCCTTGATCAGCCTGAGCAGGTCGGCGATCCCGTCGAGGGTCAGGCTCAGGGGCTTTTCGATGAACACGTGCTTGCCGGCCTTGACCAGTTGGGTGGCCATCGGGATGTGCAGGTGCGACGGCGTGCAGATCAGGGCGAACTCGAACTTGCCGTCGTTCAGGGCCTGATCCAGGGTCGCGTGGCTTTCGGTGATGCCGTAGCGTTCGGCCACCGTCTTGCGAAGCTGCTCGTTGCTCTCGCACAGGGCCAGGTCGACCCGCCCGGTCTGCTGGAACGTTCGCGTGTGCCGCTCCCCGATCGAACCGACACCGACGATCAACATGCGATGTTTTGCCATGACGTCCTGCTCCTGCTGGTTGTCTGGATTACCCTTCGAGATAGCTCTTTCCCGCCGCCAGGCGATTGCTGAAGGTGAAGCCGAGCGGCCCGAACTGTTTCTGAATGTTTTCGATGCCGGCCTTGAGTATGACCAGGTCGGCGCTGTGGCATAAGAAATTGCAGCCGAGGTCCATCAGCTTCCTGCAGTGGTCGGTGGAGAAGGCGGGGGTTCCCCACCACTTTCCCGCTTTCTCGGCCGCCTTGGCGACCTGCCTGTAGGCGTTCCACAGCTTCGGGTGATCGAACTGCCCGGGGAAGCCGCTGAGCGTGGTGAAGTCGCCCGGCCCCAGGAACAGGATGTCGACCCCCGGGACGGCGGCGATCTCGTCGGCCTGATCGACGGCGGCCTGCTCCTCGAGCTGAATGAGCAGGAAGGTTTCCTCGTTGGCGGCCTTCATGTAGTCGGCCATGGGGACGGAGCAGTAGGGCATATCCGGGTTCCCGCCGTCGAAGCCGCGCTTGCCGATCGGATGGAACTTGGCCCACTTGACGACCTCGGCGGCCTCGGCGGCGTTGTCGCAACGGGGGTACATGATGCCGTGGGCCCCGGCCTCGAGCATCCGGCCCATGCGCATGAACTCGCCCTTGCCCGGGCGGGCGACCACGTCGCACGGGCCGATGCGGGCCGCCCGGATCATCCGGGTCGCCGTCTCCAGGCTGTAGGTGTGATGTTCCATATCCATCCAGATGCCGTCCATGCCCATCAGGGAGACCAGCTCGAAGACGGACTCATCCGTGAAATGCAGCATCAGACACATCGCGGGCTCGCCGCGACGCAGTTTGCCTTTGATCTTGCTTCTCAACATGATTGTGTGTTCCCAAGTTCCGTATTTGTAGGGTTTTACAGCAGCTTTGCCAGCCCCGGGCGGGCAAGGCCATCGCGGTCCCTGTAGACAGAATATCGTACTTACTGTAGACTAGAAAAAACCTGGGGCGACTGTATCAAGAGCCGAGGGTGGTGTCAATGGCCCTGACCGAGCAGATCTCGCAACGTGAGCAGGCGTACCAACGGCTTCGCCGGCTCCTGGTCCTGCAGCAGATCCCCGAAGGCCGGCGGCTGCGCGAAACCGTCTGGTCGACCAAGCTGAAGGTCAATCGCGCCGCCCTGCGCGAAGCCTTCGCCCGTCTGGAAGCCGAGGGCTTCGTCGAACGCGGGCCCAAGACCGGGTACTTTGTACCCGAAATTGCCTCTGAGGATCTGACGGAGGTCGTGGAGGTCCGGGTGATGCTCGAGGGCGGGGCCATCGAGCGGATCATCCAGAAAGGGCTCAACACCCGGGGCCAGCTCCAGTTGACGATCGAGGCATGCGACCAGCTGGAGCGCCTCATGAATGAGGATTACCTCTTGGGGGTGGCAGAGGCGGACCGGCGGTTTCACGAGGCTCTCATCGATGCGGCCCGCAACCGCCGCCTGGCGATCCTCTACCAGCGGGCCCCGTTGCCGATCATCCACCCCGTGCTCATCAGCGGCAGCCAGTGGACCGCCCGCGTCGAGCAGACCCTGAAGGAGCACCGGGCGATCATCGACGCCGTCCTGGAGGGCGACACGGCCAAGGCCCTGAAGGTGCTCCGCGAGCACCTGAATGAACGGGCGTTCATCCCCCTGTACGCGGGTTGACGGCCGGCCGAAGGATCACCCCAGGGTCGGGACAGTCCGGGCGGGGCATCTTGAACCCCAAGTGGGGCACAGGACGCGAATCAACCGGCCATCGCGCCGTGTCAGGGCGGTTCGGCCGGCCTGAGCCGTGACGGCACCCCTTTCTATTCCTGGGGCGGGTTTGCTCCCCGGCTCGATCTCACTTATTCTGCCGCGGTTTCCTGCGCGAGAAGAAGCCCCGCTGGGTGTGGCACAGGCCGCCACAGCGGGGGCGAAATCGTGCTGAGCATTCCGTTCCGAAGGAGGCGCCCATGCTTGCGACCGCCCAGCAACTCACCGGGATGACCTGGCTGGACCTGCTGATCATTGCTGCCTATGGCGCGGGGATGCTGTTCATCGGCTGGTACTACTCGAAGCGGACCCGCAGCACCGAGGACTACCACCTCGGCGGGCGGTCCATGCGTTCCTCCTCGATCGGGTTGTCGCTGTTCGCCACCCTGCTGAGCACCATCACCTACCTGGCCCTGCCCGGCGAGATGGTGAACAAAGGGCCTATCCTTCTGTGGTGGATGGTGAGTTTCCCGGTCGCCTACGTGGTGGTCGGGTATCTGCTCATCCCGCACTTCATGCGGCTCAAGGCGACCAGCGGCTATGAAATCCTGGAAGCCACCCTGGGGCTGCGTATCCGTCTGCTCGGGGCGGTGATTTTCCTGGCCACCCGCATGTTGTGGATGGCCCTGATCATCTATATCACCGCCAAGATCATCATCGTGCAGGTGATGGGCTGGCCCCCGCAATCCACACCCTACGTGGCGGTGGTCATCGGCCTGGTCACCGTGGTCTTCACCTACATGGGCGGGCTGCGGGCGGTGGTGCTCACCGACGTCATCCAGTCGTTTCTGCTGCTTGGCGGGGCGGTCCTTTGCATTGTGGTGATCTCGGTCAAGCTCGGCGGTGTCGGGGCCTGGTGGCCGACCGAGTGGTCCCCGAACTGGCAGCACCAGCCGGTGTTCAGTTGGGATCCTCACGTCCGGGCCACGGTGATCGGCTCGATCATCTTCATGACCATCTGGTGGATCTGCACGGCCGGCTCCGATCAGATGGCGATTCAGCGCTACCTGGCGACTCGCGACGCCAGGGCCGCCCGGCGGGCGTTCGCGGTCACCCTCGGGTCGAATATCGTGGTGACCGTGGTGTTGGCCTCGCTGGGCTTTGCCCTGCTGGGCTTTTTCCAGTCCGGCCTGGGCCATCTTCCCGAGAACATGACCATCGCCAAGGACGGGGACAAGATCTTCCCCTACTTCATCGTTCATTACCTTCCGCCGGGCGTGACCGGGCTGGTGATCTCCGGCCTGCTGGCGGCGGCCATGTCCAGTTTGTCCTCGGGCATCAACTCGTCCGGCTCGGTCATCAGCGTCGATTTCGTGGATCGAATTTTCGGCCGGTCGGAGTCCGAGGCCATCAACATCCGCCGCACCAAGATCGTCTCCCTGATCGTCGGGCTGGTCGCCGTGGCCCTCAGTTCGCTGATGGGAATGGTCACCGGGAACCTGATGGAGGTGACGGTTCGCACCAACCACGTGTTTGTCGCTCCGTTGTTCGGTCTGTTCTTCATGGCCATCTTCGTGCCGTTCGCCACGCCGCTGGGCACCGCCGTGGGGGCCTTGGCCGGCTGCATTGTGGCCATCCTGATCGCGTACTGGGATATGATCACCGGACTTGCGCCGCTGAGCTTCCAGTGGATCAGTCTGATCGCGCTGATCGTGAACCTGCTTGTGGCCATACCCTTGAGTCTGCTGGTGCCGCAACAGCGCAGGGCGGCCAGCGACCTTTCGGCCATTGGGAAGGAAAACTGAGAGCCTCTGTATCACTTGAAAAAGAGAGGATGGAAGGATGTCGGAAAAACAGAGATCTTCGCGCCGGAGTTTTTTGAGAACCACGGCGGCCGCGGGGGCGATGGCCCTGTCCGCCCGCAACGTTGCCCGGGCAGCCGGCGCGAACGAGCGATTGACGACCGCATTCATCGGCTGCGGGCACATCGCCAAGTTCGGCCACCTGAAGGAGCTCGGGACCACGCTGCTCAAGGAGGGCAAGCTCACTATTCCGGCTGCCTGCGACGTCTACAAGACCCGGGCGGTCGAGTTCCAAGGCCTGGCCAAGGAGGCCGGCCAGGACGTCAAGCTCGTCGGCGATTATCACGAGATTCTGGCGATGAAGGACATCGATTACGTCACCATCGCCACGCCGGAGCACTGGCACGCGAAGATGGCGATCGAGGCCCTGGAGGCCGGCAAGCACGTCTATGTCGAGAAGCCGATGACGCACACCGTCGAGCAGGCCCTC
>DATIKE010000013.1:0-5952 GCA_035477895.1 Phycisphaerae bacterium | reverse complement strand
AGGCGATCCGGGCGAGTTGCGCCGGAGGCTGCGCGACATCTGGGCCAGCAAGAGCAAAACCCAGCCCATGGCCGAGGCCAGCGCCGGCTGCGTGTTCAAGAATCCCGAGGGCGGCAGCGCCGGCGCCCTGATCGACCGCGCCGGGCTCAAGGGCTGTGCCGTCGGCGGGGCCCGGGTCTCGCAGGTGCACGCGAATTTCATCGTCGTGCAGTCTCCGGTGACCGCCGAGGACATCTTCACATTGATCGGCACCGTTCGGCGGGAGGTAGCCCGGCAGTTCGGTGTGGAGCTGGATCTGGAAATCGAGGTCTGGGGACGCCGGCGCGTGCGAGCCCCGGATCCCGTCTTGTAGAGCATGATAGAGGTTCCCGCGCCAAGGAAGGTCGCGGGAGGGGCGATCGGTTCGGGGAGGGCTGCGATGACACGGATGGCTGAACAATCGCAGGTGGCCGGGGTGAACGCCGCCGCGCGGCAAAGTGCCGCGGCAATACCGCTGCGCGAACTCGTCACCCCGCCGCGTTACCCCGCCGTCGCGGCGGTCGAACGTAAACTGAGGATCACCGTGCTCTCCGGCGGGGACAGCACCGAGCGCGAGGTCAGTCTCAAGAGTGGCCGGGCGATCGCCGCGGCCCTTCGTTCGCTCGGGCACACGGTCGAACTGGCCGACATCACTTCCGCCCGGCTCGGTGCCCTGGACCTTCCGGCGGATATGGTTTTCATCGCCCTGCACGGCAGTTTCGGCGAGGACGGCCGGCTGCAGGCTATCCTCGAACAACGAGGCATCCGCTACTGCGGTTCCGGGCCGGAGGCCTCCGCGACGGCCATGGACAAGGTCGCGGCCAAGAAGCGGTTCATTGAGGCCGGCGTGCCCACGCCGCGGTTCGACGTGGTCGGCCTCGAACGCGTCGAGCAGGTCCTGAAGTTCTGGGCCACGCCCGTCGTCCTCAAACCGGTGGCCGAGGGCAGCAGCGTGGATACCATCATCGCCTTTGATCAAGACACCTTCGCCGTCGAACTGCGGCGGATTGCCGGGCAGTACGGCCGATGCCTCATCGAGCAGTACATCCGCGGTCCCGAACTGACCGTGGGCGTCCTCGGCGATCAGGCCCTCCCGCCGATTCAGATTCGCACGAAGCGTCCGTTTTACGACTACGAGGCCAAGTACCTGGACGACGATACCGAGTATCTGTTTGACATCGATCTGCCGGGGGTTGTGCTCGAGCACGTCGGTTCGCTCAGCCTGCGGGCTCACCAGGCCCTGGGCTGCCGCGACTTCTCCCGGGTGGACTGGATGATCGATGGTCAGACGCATCAGCCTTACGCGCTCGAGGTCAACACAATCCCCGGTTTTACCGACCACTCGCTGCTGCCCAAGGCGGCACAGCGGGCCGGGCTCGGTTTTGCCGAGCTTTGTCAGTGGATCGTGATGCTGACCTGCCAGCGGTAGGGTGGACGAAGTGCCGGCATGAGCAGAAAAGAACGCAAGGAGCGCACCCGAAGGATGGACGCGGAGCCGGGCTGGCCGGCCGGTGCGTCGTCACTGCGCCCGCTCTGGCCCCTGGTGTGCATGATCGCCGTGGTGGCCTGCGCGGTCTGGGGACTCGAACGCATCAAGGCCCGCGTTTATGCGTCGCCGGCGTATCAACCGGCGGCCGTCAGGGTCGTCCTGGCCGACCCGCCGGACTGGGTGGTCCGCGAGAAATGGCAGGACCGCATCCTGGCGTCGGTGTCCGTGCCCCGTCCCGAGAATTGGATGGATGAGCAACTGGTCGTCCGCCTGTCCGACAGGATTGCCTCCAGCGGGTGGGTCAAGGCTGTGAACCGGGTGAGCAAGCGGATGGACGGCACGATCGAGATTGCCGCCGATTACCGCCGGCCGATCGCGATGTTGCTCACCGAGCAGGGGTACGTCCCGGTCGACCGCGACGGGTATCGGCTTCCGGAAGTGTACGAGCGGGTCGACACGAACTCGGGGTGGATCCGGATTCGCGGCGTGGCCTCGCCCTCGCCCCGGGTGAACATGGCCTTCGATGAGAAAAGCGCGCCCGACGCCGTGGCCGCCGTACGGCTGGCGGCCTTGATCTTCGAGCAAGGCTGGGACATATCCTCGCGCATCAGTGCGATCGACGTGACCAATTTCCGCGGCCGCCAGGACCATCGGGACTGCCACATCAAGCTGTGGACGCCCGAGGGGACGCTGATCAAGTGGGGGTCGGCCATCGGCGAGGAGATCGAGGAGAACACGCCGGCCGAGAAGCTCGCCCAGATCACAGTGATGCTCAAGCGGGGCGGTCCGCAGGCCCAGGTGGATGTCAGCACGCTGCCGAACCGCTCGATCGTGACCACGCCGTCGGCTGTCGATGCCGCCGTTATCTCCAACCGTCGGACGCGGTATGGTCCGTGACGGCACAGGCGGCCCCAATGCAGGACCGGCGGTTCTCCCGGCGGAGCCGGAGGTGCTGAATGATCGACATGTCCGTCACAATCGAACGGCTGTCGAACTGGATGGAATTCATTCGTCAGTACTGGTCGGTTCAGTCCGTTCCCAGTCCTGCCGTCGCCGCCGGAGCCGCCCTTGTCGTCGGCTTCGTGCTCGCCTTTTGGGGTGCCCGGTTGCTTCGGGCCTGCTATGTCATCGCCTTTATCATCGCCGGCGCGATGGTCGGCATCGACTTCGCCCGCGACCGCGAGGCCGACCCGCTCATCGGGCTGGTGATCGGCGGAGGTGTGGCCGGCGTGGTCGGGCATCTGCTCTATCGATGGTGGGTCGGCCTGACTGCCGGAGCTTCTGCCGTCCTGATCGTCATTCTGGTCGGGGCGCCCGAGGTGGCCGGCCAGGCCGAGTCGTTCGCCGACGCCCTCCTGCGCCAGGCCACCGGGCAGCAACTGTTCGCCGGTGCGGAAGCTGTGGAGAGGTCACAAGAGTCTCCAACCTCTAACCCCGCCGGCGGCACCGCACCGTCGGTTGACTGGTCGGCCGTGGCCGCCTCCCTGCAGCCGGCCGAGGGGCAGACCAGGCCCACGCTTTCAACTTGCGCGCGGACCTGGGGTCGGTCCGTCTGGGGTGCGGCGCCTCCCGGCCTTCGGAACGTCTCCCTGCTGGCGGTCGTCGCCGGGTTGCTGGGACTGGCCCTGGGCATCTTCCTGCCCAGGTTTGCCACGATCCTCGGCACGTCCGTGGCCGGTGTCTCGGCCCTGGCGGGCGGGGCCGCCTTTTTCCTCTCCTGCCACGCGCCGGGCACCTGGGAATTTGTCCATGCCCGGCCGGCCGGACTCTACGTCGCCATCGGCCTCATGCTGGTCGTCTCGCTGGCGTTTCAGGCCCGCAGGGGAAAGCTCAGGCAACTGGCCCCCGCGACCGCTCCTGCCGCCGGTTGAATCGACAGCGGCGATGCATAAAGGCTTGGTTCGGCTACTATTGCTTTCCCTTTTCGAAAGTCCTCTATAGAATCTTACGGTCAGAGAACTGTGCGATTTGCGCGCATGTTGTCCGCGAGGCTCTTTTTCGGTTGCGGTTCGTAAAGAGGCGATTGCCTCAGGTTGGTGAGGGCGGAGGAATGATCGCCGGCCGCGGCCCGGCGACGGATCGGAAATGAGTGTATCGTGAAGGTTCAACAGGACAAGGAAGAGCTTCAGCAGCGCGTGTGCCGGGCCTGCCAGCAGACGTATACGTATCCCGTGCTCAAGAGCACCGCCACGCGGTTTTACTGCGAGGCGTGCACGGAGCTGCCCGTCGCCGTGCGTTCGGCTTTCGAGAAGAGCAACCGGCGCCTCAAGGACCTCGCGGGCCAGGTCGAGCGGCTTCGACAGGTGGTCGAACGCGGCCGGCAAGCCGAGTGAATCATCCCCTCCTTCCCCGGGGTACCTGCGGAGTGTGATGGTGGACGAGCCCAACGACAAACCCCACGGCCGCCGGGCCATGTTCCGGCTGGGCCTCAAGCGTCTGGTCGAGCCGCTGGCCGGCTACATCGAGCAGCGGTTCGACGTGGCCCAGTTCCGTGTCCGCTCCGTGCTGCGCCCGCCGGGAGCCTTGCAGGAGTCCGAGTTCCTTCGCACCTGTTACCGTTGCGGCAACTGCTCCGATGTCTGCCCCGCCCGGGCGATTCGCAAGATGAGCAGCGACGACCCGGAGTTGACCGGCACGCCCTACATCGACCCGGACCTGGCCGCCTGCGTGGTGTGCGAGGAGCTTGCCTGCATGAAGACCTGTCCCAGCGGCGCGCTCAAGCTGGTCGGTGCCCGCGGCGACATTGAAATGGGTTTGGCCCGCTGGCAACCGCGGGCGTGCCTGCGCACCCAAGGCGACCCCTGCACGCTCTGCGTGGACAAATGCCCCTTGGGGGCCGAAGCTCTGGCGATCGGCCCGGCGGGCGAAATCCAGGTCCGCGAAACGGGATGTGTGGGTTGTGGAACCTGCCAATTCTACTGTCCGGTCCTGCCCAAGGCCATTGTTGTCTACCCGACCTGACCGCCCCGAATCCGTGTTTTGGGCCGGCCGGTCCCGGGCGACGAAAGGGGATTCTGATTGCTGCAAGGGGTTATCGGTTGACAAACGTAAATAAAGTGAGAGTGACTATTCAGTTATCATTGCAGGTCGCGGGGCCGAGTGTATGGAGATTGTGCTTGCAATGAGGCTTTGCGTTGGTAAAATTACTTGTGTAGGCAGTTCAAGGAGTCCGTGTGCGGGAATGTGCCGCGCACGTTGCGGACGAGAGCCACTACACCTGTAATGGGGGGCAGAGAAAGTCTTCAAATCTGAAGAAAAGAAGCGCGGGCGCAGCGTACGCCTGTGGGAAATGATATAATGGGCGTACCGTGAGGGGCCGGTTTGCTGGCTGGGCGGGGAGGCCTGACACGTCCTCTCAAGTCGAAGAGGTGGAAAGAGCCATGTCGGGAGGTTATCAGATGGGAATGGTCAGATTGGCGACGGTGGCATTGTTGGTCATTGCCGTTCCGGCCTTCGCGGCCAGCGTGGTCGGCTACGAGTTGCAGTTGGGCGGCAACAATAACGCCGCCAGCATCAAGGCCGGCACCCGGGTCGCCTACAGCGGCGGGAACCCCGCTGACGGGCAGTCCTATGTTGTCGGTGTGCTTAACTGGGCCGCCTCGGTGGCCGTGAGCGGGAACCACGAGCAGACCGGGCATCCCTCGGACGGCCTGCCGACCCAGGGCTTGGCCAACTTTGTCTTCAATCTTGAACTCCGCTCGGGCTCGGGGACCGGCCCGCTGGTCACGAATCTGAGCTACTACAGCACGATCCACAGCGGTACCGGCGCCCTGCCTTGCACGGATTGCGCCGGCGGGTACACCATCCCCGGGCCCACACCCTTCTGCGCCGGTTCGGCGAAGACGTATGTGTTCACCTTTGGTGGCGCGGGGCCGGGCACTGTCATCGAGGCGATCCTGCTGGGCTCCTATTCCGGCCCCTTCATGGAGGTCGGGATGTATCCCACGGTGGATATCACCAACATCAGCGGTGACGGACAGTTGCTCGGTGTCGGTGCGGGCTACGGACGATGGAGCCGCGGCGGGTCGCTTTCGACCCGGACCACCAGGGGTATCGGGATACCCACCGCCTCCGGCGGCCTGGGCGTGTTGCCGCTGGTGGAAGGGCAGATCGATACCAGTCTGCTGGCTCCGGGCACCTACGTCCTGAAACTGGTCCCCGGCACCGGCCATAATGTGCTGCGCGGCGACGTGAACCTGGTGTCGGCTCCGGCGCCGGGGCAGCCCGAGGTGCAGGCGTTTGCCGTGCCGGCCAATCAGACGGTGGGCGACACGATCACTTTCGTGATCACAACGGGCCCGCCGGCGGTACTCAGCGTGACGCCCGCCAGCCGGGACGTCGCGGCCACGGCCGGCAGTACCACCTTCACGGTCGGCAACACCGGCGGAGGCTCGCTGGACTACACCTCCGCGGTGACGGTGGGCGGCAGTTGGTTGAGCATCGCC
>DATIKE010000012.1:0-1792 GCA_035477895.1 Phycisphaerae bacterium | reverse complement strand
GAGCGGCCTGGCGTTGATGCTGCGCGCAATTATCTCGGCAGCCTCAACGTCTTTGCCGGAATCCAACGACAAGTCGCCACCCACAGGGTGGAGTTGACGGCGAATTGGCCCTATCATTGCTGTGCCGAACAGGATTGGGGGCGGCAAAGAATAATCCGGGTTAAGTGACAAGGCGGGCATCGCGATGTCGCGATGCCCGCCTGTCGCATAAGCCTCGTTCGGGCCCGAAGACCAGGGCGACAATCCGCGTCCCCCCCGGCGTTCACAACACCCCGATGGACGGACCGCTCGGCCGTCCGGAGTACTTACGGACTCTGCCATTTCACGGCGTCGGAGCGTCCCGCGTTTCCGCTGGGGCCGGAGCCGCCGCCGGTCGAGCCGTCCAGGGTCACCGTGTACTGGGTGCCGCCGTTCAACGTGAACGTGCCCAACGAGCGCCAGGTGTTGCAGGGGTTGGGCGAGCAGGTCGAGTTCTGGCAGACGTTGACGTTGGTGGTCCCGCCGGCATGGGTGACCTTGTGGACCAGCGGATTTCCGCTGTTGGTCGTGCTGACATTGGTGGTGAAGACCTCGTAGCTGCCGGTCACGGTGGGGGTGAAGCGGAAGACGGCGGTCTTGGCGGTGCTGTTGATCGTGCAGTACCGGTGTCCGATGCCGGCGGTGCAGCCGGTCGCCGTGCTCTTGCCGGTCGTACTGGACCAACTGCCGGTTTCAGAATAGTTCGCGTAGTTCTGCCCGCCGGAGCGGCTTTCGACAATGAACACGATCGGCTGCGAATTGACGGTCAGCGAGGCCTGGTTGGAGGTCGCCGTGCCGTACGGATTGGTCACCACGCAGCGGTAGTTGGCCGCATCGTTGCTGTCGCAGTTGGAGATCGTCAGCGTCGCCGTGGTGCAGCCGGAGTAGTGCCCGCCGTTGGTCACGTTGACGCTGTTCTTCTGCCACTGGTAGCTCAGCGGGGCGTCACCGCCGGCCACGACGGTGAAGGTCGCGGTCCCGCCGACGGTGACCGACTGGTTGGACGGGTGCTGAGTGATCGTCGGCGGCTGCGGGCCGAGGCTGACCGACACCCACCTGACGGCGTCGGAGCGGGCGGCATTGCCGCTGGGGGCCGATCCGGCGCCGGTCGCGGCATCCAACTCGACCTTGTAGGCGGTCCCGCCGTTCAGCGTGTACTGGCCGAGGGAGTACCAGACATTTACGGCATTTGGATTGCATGTGGTGTTCTGGCAGACCGACACGATGCCCGATCCGCCGGCGTGGAACACCCGGTGAACCATCGGGTTTCCGCTGTTGGTGGTAGTGCAGTTGGTGGTGAACACCTCGTAGGTGCCGCCGGCCGCCGGCGTGAAGTTGAAAATCGCCTTGCCCGCCGAGCTGCCGATGACGGCATAGCGGTGCCCGATACCCGCGGTGCAGCCCGTGGCCGTACTCTTGGACGTGCTGTTGGCCCACGTCCCGGTCTCGGAATAACTCGCGTAATTCTGTCCCCCGGAACGACTCTCGACGATGAAAGTCGTGCTCGGCGGGTTGACCGTGAGCGTGGCCTGGTTCGAGGTGGCGTTGCCGCAGGTGTTGGTCACCACGCAGCGGTAGCTCGCGGCGTCGTTGCTGTCACAACTGGAGACCGTCAGTGTCGCCGTCGTGCACCCGGAATAGTGCCCGCCGTTGGTGACGTTTACGCTGTTTTTCTGCCACTGATAGGTCAGCGGCGCGGTGCCGGAGGCGGCCACGGTGAAGCTCGCGGTGCCGCCGGTGGTCACGGTCTGGTTCGACGGATGGGTGGTGATGC
>DATIKE010000011.1:0-9217 GCA_035477895.1 Phycisphaerae bacterium | reverse complement strand
GGCTGGCAGCAGCACATCGCGATCGGTTTCCCCCAGTTTCTTGAAGGCAAGTTCGACCGGAAGGTCGGGCACCTGATGCCTCCGAGTCTGCGGTTTGACCTGGACGGCGGGTCGTTGGGTTTCCGGTATGTCGGCCGGGACATCGCCGTCCGGCCAAACAGCGACTACCTGGTCGGGGTCTGGGTGAAGACCGAGGGGGTCCACAAGTCCCGGGCATACCTGACGGCGAGCTTCCTGGATCGCAGGGGGAACCTGATCCCCGGAACCGAGCGGCGAAGCGAGCTGATCGGTGGAGAGGGTAAAGCCACTGATTGGAAACCCGTGGCCCTGCCGATGCGCTGCGACAATGATGACGTCCGGAACTTGAGCCTGGGCCTTTGGTTCACCCAGGACCGCATCTGGAACGACGGACCGAAGCGCATCCGCTCGATCGATCGCGAGGACGTGAAAGTGACGGCCTGGTTCGACGACCTTGTCGTTTACAGGATGCCACGGGTGTCGCTCGGTACGGCACAGGCTGGGAACGTTTTCAGCCTTCGCGATCCGCTTGAGCTGCGCGTCGAATTGAGTGACCCGGACGGCATGAACCTCCGGGGGCGGATTGTCGTTCGGGACGCGGACGGGCAGGTGGTCTGCGAACGGGCGGTCCCCGTGCAGACGGACGCCCGGCGAGGCGGACAGACGGTCACGTTGCCGGATTTGCCCGTCGGCTGGTACCGGGCGGACTTCCCGGTGACGACGGAGGCCGGCACGCTGTTGAGCCGTTCGGTGTGCTTCGTTCGCCTGGCCGAGCGAACCAACCTGGCCACGTCGGGGGAGCGTCGTTTCGGCGTGGTACTCGGGGATATCGATCCCGCGGTGGCCGGGGGGCAGCGACAATTGCTGGGTGAACTTGGGCTGCAGTGGGTGAAGGTCCCGGTCTGGCACGCGCAAGAGGCCTTGCTGGGCCAGGTTCCGCGGACGGAGGCCCTGGACGGTTGTCTTCAAATCGTGCGGGAGGTCCAGGCTGATCCGGTCGGGATTCTGCGGGACGGTCCGGGCTTCACGGCTCGGCCTGAGGAGACGCGGTTGTTGTCGATGCTGGACCTGTTCGAGGAACCGGCTTCGGTCTGGAAACACCTGATCGCTCCGGTGTGGACGCGTTATGCCGGGCTGATCCAGGTCTGGCAGATGGGGGCGGACGATCAGCCCGCCCCGCTGCCCGACGATGCGACCTTCGGGCTGGTGCCGCGGGTTCGCCAGGAGATGGCCGGCCTGATGACCGATCCGGTACTGGCCGCGACCCGTTCGGTGCGTCTGCCCGTCGGGGCGGACGACCCGGCCGACTACCGCTCGGTGCTGCTGCCTTCGTCGATCCGTCCCGGCGATATCGAAGGTCACTTGAAGGCTCAGGTTGGCAAGGATGCGAACCGACTCTGGGTGACCGTGGACCCGTTGCCGGAGGGGCGGTATCCACGGGAGTTGCGTCTGGCGGATCTTGGTCGGCGACTCATCGAGGCGAGTCACCTGGGCGCCGGGGCGGTCTTCCTGGAAGCGCCGTGGGATGTCCGCAAGCACGCGCTCGAGGCCTGGGTGGACCCGCGGGAGGATTACATCATTCTGCGTACGGTAGCCGGTGTGATCGGCGGGGCCCGGCCGGTGTCGCGTACGACGCTCGACGGCACCGTCGAGTGCGTGATTTTCGACCATCGCGGCTCGGCGGTGCTCTGCGTGTGGGACCCGTACGCGCCGCATGAGGGACGCGAACACCAGATCGAGCTCGGCGGGCGCATACAACAGTTGGACCTCTGGGGCCGTAACGTCTTCCCGCCGGCCGCGGGCGGGCGGCAGATGGTCCGGGTCGGCCCGACGCCGACGTTTCTGTTGAATTGCCCGACCTGGCTGATCGAGTTTCGGCGGCAGTTCTCGCTCCGGCCGGTTGTGGTCGAGGCCGATTCCGAAAAGCTCGAACTGGAGATAGAGTTCCGCAACACGCATCCCCACCCGCTCAGCGGTATGGTCCGGCTCATTCTGCCCGATGACTGGGACATTCGGCCGAACCGCCTCGCGTTCTCGCTGCCGGCCGGCGGTGAGTATCGGCAGAAGATCGAGGTACGCTACCCGCCGAACGCCCAGACGCGGGTCATGCCGCTGATAGGCGAGTTCGCGATCGACGCCGACCGGCGTTATGAGTTCACCACGCCGGCCTGGTTCGAGTTCGGCATCGCCGGGCTGGACATGAGCGCGCTCGCCTTTCGCTCGGACAAGCAGGTGACCGTGCGGCTGACGATGACCAACCGGACGGATCAGACCCTGCACTTCGAGGCCTATCTGGTCGCGCCGGACCGCCAGCGGCTGGAGCGGCAATTCTCCGACTTCCAGCCGGGGGCCAGCCTGACCCGCAGTTTCGTAATTCCCGAGGCCGCGGATCTGGCCGGCCGCAACGTCCGGCTCAGCCTCCGTGAGATCCAGGGCAACCGCTTCTGGAACCGGATCGTGGCGATACCGTAGAAAAGTCAACACGCCGGGGTTTTACCGCCCGGGGTTCTTCTGGGCGGCGCGCAGTCTGAGACCTGTGGCTTTTTCGATCTCGCCCACGGCCACATCGCAGCGGAACAGGTCCCACGTGTATGCCTTGTCCTTGAAACCCAGGCCTGACGCGTAGCAGATCGCCACTTTGCCGTCCTGGACCAGCACCTGTCCCTGCGGGTCGGTCAGGAATCGGGGGAACAACCGAGTTCGATACGTCTGGCCGCGCGGATCCGAGACCGCGATCTGCGGATAGACCTTGGCCGGGGTGACGGCCGCCGCATCCGCCGCAAACACGCCCGAACCCGAGACCATCAGCCCCAGCGTCCCGGCTTCATAGGCCGACCGAACCAGCAGGTGTACTTGTCCGAGGTATTTGATGTCTGTCTGGGCGAATCGTGAGACCGCGCCCTCCGGCACCGCCGGCCAGCCTTGTGGCGGGCGAAGGCGGTGACGAAACACCCGCTTGGTGCTGAAGAATGGATCATCCGCCTCGACGCGCACCATGAAGTCGCCCGGGCCGTTGCACGCGTCAACGTAGTGCATGACGTACCTGCCGTCCCTGAAGAATACCGACGGCTGCCCGAGGCCGTAACGCTGCCTGCCCTGCTTGTTCGATGAGGGAGCGACGACGATCGGCGTCGGGGCGCGGTCGTCCGGGTGTTTGCGCCACTGCTTGCCGTCCTTCGACGTGGCGACGAACACCTGGTTGTGATACTCGTCGCCGACCACGATCTTCCCTGCTTGATCGCGGCGCACGATGTACTCACTGCACGTCTCGTAATACATGTAGTACGTGCCATCAACCTTGATCACCGATGGATTGCCGATATGGTGCTTCTCCTGTGCACTCTCGGCCGGGGCAAGCACCATAAGCGGGCCGGGAGCGTCCGGGCCGAATTGCTCGACCGGCCCGGCAAAGTCCGGCCCGGTGATGTTCCACTTCAGGCCGTCGCGGCTCTCGGCGTAATATACCCGGTCGCCCCAGTCCGGGTAGGTGAACTCGAACCGCTCGCCGTCCGGCAACGTTGTGGCATAGGCAAACCGCTGTTTGTTTTCCCCTCCGAGTCGTACCCACCACATTTTGTAAAGTCCGTCCTCGAGCATGACGCTCGGGCCCCAGTCATACCGGTCCTTCTGCGGGTCCTCCGATTCGTGCTGCAGCGGCACGATCCGATCCGGCCGGATCAGCACGGGGGCGGGCGCCAAGGCCGGCCCTGTTCCCGAAACGCATAATGGGAAAACAAGCAACACCCCCGTCACCGCGATTGGCTGCATGGCGCCTGTCCACGTGCAAGCGTGTCGAGAAAACGACTTACGACTGAAAATCGTCATGAGACAAAGTGCTCCTGGCAAATGGAAAAGACCAGCTTGATCGTTCTCCCCGACCAGCCAACCGTATGGAACCGGCCCAAGAGAAGCAGATTTGTTGCCGCCAGTCAAGGGCGGGTGGGCGGGTGGCCCATCCATCCGGGCGAAGCCGGATGGGGCCACGATGATCGTGAGGTAACCGCGAGATCGATTCGCTACGCGATCATCGCGACCCCACCCTTCGCTGCGCGAAGGATGGGCCACCCGGGAGTTTGCGTTGGTTCCCCTCAGCGGCTACCCTACCCTGCTCTGTCCGGCCGGCGTCCAAGAACGTTAGGGCAGGAGGTTCTCCCGGCATCGCCGGGAGGTTCACCTGCCGCCTAGGGAAAGAACGGGGTCACTTGCTTCAAGGCGCGAATATCCTCATCACCGGCGTCACGGGCTTGATCGGCGGCGAGCTTGTCCGTCGGCTGGCAAGTTGCGGCGTGGGCAAAGTGTACTGCCTGATTCGCCCGACGGCCCATGCCAACGCGGCCGATCGGCTCATTGAAAGGTTCCGCCGCGGTCGCGAGCGCGAACTGCCGCGGGAAGCAAATGCAGTCGAGGCCGTTCCCGGCGACGTCACCGCCCCGAGGTTCGGCATGTCCGATGCCGACGCCCGGCGGGTGGCCGACTCCGTTGACCTCGTCATCCACTGTGCATCGGAACTCTCCTTCATCCGCGACGCGAGCTGCCGGCAGACCAATATCGCCGGCATGCACAATCTGATTAACCTGGTCCAGGAGTGCCGGCGCGCCCCCGGGCTCGTGCACATCAGCACGGCCACGGTGTGCGGTGACACGCGGCATCGCACCTGGAAGGAAACCGACGCAACGCACCATGCCGACGAACATCACAACGAGTATACCCGCACGAAGGCCGCCGCCGAGCGGGTCCTGCGCGACTCGGGCCTGCCCGCCCTGGTGATCCGGCCGTCGATCGTGCTCAGCGCCGAGCTGCCTTCCGAGAACTTCGCCAAGGCGATCCTCTGGTTCCTGCCCCTGCTCAATGAATTCGAGGCCGTCCCCATCGACCCGGCGTCCCGCGTGGACGTCGTGCCGGTCTCCTTCGTCGTGGACGCGATGATCCGGCTGTTGGAGCGACCCAGCCCGCGCTACGACTGCTACCACGTGTCCGCGGGGCCGCAGCAGGTGATGCGATGCGGGCACGTCGCCCGGTTTCTCGACGAATTCCACGAACGGGCCAACCCGCTCCAGTTGATCCGCCCCGAGGAATGGACCCCGGGAATCCACCGCCGCTATGTGCAATCCGCCCTCCAGCGGAAGTGCTTCGCGACCATCAGGCACTACCTGCCGTTCCTGAACATGGACGTCGCCTACGACAATTCCCGGCTGCGGGAGGAACTCGGCGACGAGGCCGCACGGATTCCCCACGTGACCGACTACCTGGCCGGCCTGCTCAGGCTGGTGACGCCGAAACTGCAACTGGCCCTGGCGCGTTGACCGTCGCGGCGCATTCAACCGCTTACCCGCGTTGCATGCGCTCGAGCAATCCGGTCGAGGAGTGATTCTTCGGACCGCCGACGTTGGCCAGGCGAATGCCCAGCCGCTTCAGCGTCGGGTACTCCGGCAGGTTCTCCGGCGTGTAGTCCGGACCCTTGGCGTGGACGCTGGGACGGATTATTTCGAGCATCGCATCGCAGGTCGGCTCGTCGAAACAGGTCACGATGGTCACGCAGCCGAATGCCGCGACGATTTCCATTCGCTCGGGCAGCGGCTGCAAAGGCCTGCGCGGGTCCTTGTATTTCCGGACCGACTCGTCGCTGTTGACCCCGACGACAAGCACGTCGCCCTCGGCCGCCGCCCCCTGAAGGTATCGCACGTGCCCGACGTGGATGATGTCAAACGCCCCGTTGGCAAAGACGATCGTCCTGCCGGCCTTTCGCAGGGCATCGACTGCGATTCGCAACTCTGCTCGGTCGGTGATGACCCGGCTCACACCGCGCCCTCCGCACGATCGACCGCTTCGTGAAGTTCCGCCGGCGAGGTCGTCGCCGCCCCTTCCTTCATCACCACGATGCCGCCGGCCGCGTTCGCCAGCCGGGCGGCCGTCTCGATGTCCGCTCCGCCGGCCAGTCCCGCGGCCAGGGTCGCGGCCACCGAGTCCCCGGCGCCGGTCAGGTCCACGATCTCGTCTCCGCCGCTGGCCGGAATCCGCACCACCCGTCCGTCGGCGGCCAGCACCATGCCCTCGTTGCCCAGCGTGATCAGCACCGAACCGGCCCGCAGTCGCTCCGCCAGCGTCATCGCCAGCGTCCCGAGATCCGGGGATTCAAACCCCAGTCGGCGGGCCAGGGCCTCGGCCTCCTCCTCATTCGGCTTGACCAGGGTCATGCCCGCGAACCGGTGCAGTTCCCAGCGCGAGTCCGCCATCACGCACTTGCGGCCGGCGATTTCCCGCAACAGGTCGCGAATCGCGTCGTCGAAGCCGCCGTAGCCGTAGTCGCTCGCGATCCAGGCGTTCACTTCGCGATCGACCCGGCGAATCCGATCGCGCAGTTCCCCCAGCAGCTTCGCGCCGGGCGGCGAGGCCGGCTGGCGATCCAGCCGCATGATCTGCTGGCGGCTGGTCAGCTTCGCCCCGGCCAGGAAGCGCGTCTTGGTGATCGTCTCTCGACCGGACGTGACAACGGCGTGTTCACAGAGCACCCGCCCGGGTGCGTCAATGCCCTGCAGGGCCTGGACGAGTTCCCGGCCGGGCGGATCGTCGCCGAGCAGCCCGACGATATGGGCCGTCGCGCCGAGAGCCGCCAGGTTCGCCGCCACGTTGGCTGCCCCGCCCGGGTGCAGCCACTGCTTCTCATAACGCACGATCAGGACCGGCGCCTCGCGCGACACGCGATCGCTCAACCCGCTGACGTACAGGTCTGCCACCAGGTCGCCGACCACGCCGACCCGCGCGCCGGCCAGCCGGTCGATCGCCTCGTGCTGCTTGTTCGGGGAACGCTTCAAGGCAAGGTCACCTGTCGTTCATGCGGTTCCGCACCATGTATTCAGGGCCCGGAGCGGTGGCGATGGGTATTGTCGCTGACCAGATTGCCCACTCGGCTCTGCCGCCATCCGGGCACTTGCCGGCACCAGGTGTGCTCACGGAGCGACCGCCGAGACCCGCCCTTCGAGCAGCGACCGGGCCACCTCGAAAACCTTCTCGCTGGCTATGCGGGTCATGCAACGGTGATCCAGCGGGCAAACGCGTTTCATGCATGGGCCGCAGTCCACCGGCACCAGCAGCGACCGCTCGCCCGGCGCGTCCGTGCGCGTCCACTCCGGGTCGGTCGGGCCGAAGAGCGTCACCACCGGCGTGCCGAAGGCGTTCGCGAAATGTCGCGGGCCGGTGTCGTTGGTGACCAGCAGACTCGCCCGGCGCACGAAAGCCTTCAAAGGCCCCAGCCGCATCACCGGATCGTCCAGCACGGTCGCCCGCTCGCGCATCCGCGAGGCGACCTGCCTGGCCACATCGATCTCGGCCGGCGCACAGGCGACGAAAACCGCCGCCCGGCACAAACTCACCAGTCGATCCGCCACTTCGGCGAACCGCTCGGGCAACCAGCACTTGGCCGGCCCGTAGGACGCACCCGGATTGATCACCACGATCGGCCGATCCCCGGCCACCCCGGCGGCCTCGATCGCCGCCGCCGCCACCCGCTCCTGCTCCTCCGTCGTGAACAACTCCGGCTGCTCCGGGCACTCCCGGCAGCCCAGGTATCGGGCCATGGCGTTGTAGTACCGGATCATCGGCGTCGGCACGTATCTGCCGTCGAACTTGTGCGGCAGCAGTTTGTCGGTCAGGAGCAGTCCCCGGCCCTCGCGGTCATAGCCGACCCGCCGCTTGATCCCCGCCAGCCGGGCGATCAGCGCCGAACGGAACGAGTTGGTGAACAGCATGGCCACGTCGAACCGCTGGTCCCGCAGTTCGCCCGCCAGGCCCAGAAAGCCCTGCCGGCGCGACGGCTTGCTTGCGCCCAAAGGCCAGAAGACGAATTCGTCGATCCACTCGCTGCCGCTGAGCACCTCGGCCAGGTGATTCTTGAGCAGGCCGGTGATGCGCGCATTCGGGAATCGAGACCGCAGGGCCTGCAGCGCGGGCGTGGCCAGCACCAGATCGCCCACCCAGTTGGGCAGCACGATCAGGATACGTTCCGGATCGCTGGCGGCCGGCCGGTCGCCGTCGCCGGATGAGGATTCCTGTGACATGCCCGCGCATTCTAAAGCCGGCCGCGCCTGGACTCAACAGGTGCGAGTACAACCCGTGTACGGACCGGAAATCGTTTTCAGGTCCACCAACGAAAAGCCCCGGGCAGGCCTGCCCGGGGCTTTGTAAGAGCGATCAATCAAAAAAACGTCAAAACGCACGTTCTGACCCGGCCTGACGACTCATCCCCCCAGCGCCGTGTCGAGCGCCGCCGCGAAGTCGCCCTTGCCGCGCAGCCCCACGAACTTCTCGCGGATATCCCCGTTCTGGAACAGAATCACGGTCGGAATCGCGCTGATGCCGAACTTGGCCGACAGCGACTGGTTGTTGTCCGTGTTGACCTTGCCGATCTTGGCCCGGCCGGCGTAGTCGTTGGCCAGCTCGTCGATCATAGGCCCGAGGGCCTTGCACGGCATGCACCACTCGGCCCAGAAGTCGACCAGCACCGGCTCAGCAGCGTTCAGGACTTCCTGCTCGAAATTCGATTCGGTGAACTCCCTGGTGTTCGCACCGGCCATGATCGCATCCTCCGTGTGCCGGGATAAACCGGCGAGGTGTAGTGAATGAAAGAGTCACACGTTAAAGGGTTAGCGGCCCGTAGCGGCCCCGAGTCATGCGTCGTTGCCCGCAAGGGCAAGGGCGAAGCGTTGACATGGGTACGTGCAGGCCGGGTATTGAACCACGAAAGCAATTCCCTTCGGGGTACCGACGACGTGGATGTATGCGGAAGGAGTGGACAGAGCGGACAGCCGCACCGGGCGTGGACGGACAGACGTGGCGAGCCTACGGCGAGAATCTGGATGAGAACCTCCAGGACCTCTCCGAACGGCTCAAGCGGGGAGCGTACCGGGCCAAGCCGGTTCGCAGAACGTACATCCCCAAGGCCGACGGGCGGCAAAGACCGCTCGGCGTGCCCATGAATGGCCTGGCGCTGTCCGTGTTCCGCTATCGAGTGGGTTGGCTCTGGCATCGGGTCCTGGAACGATGCAGCCAGACCGGCTTCGTCTCCTGGGAGCGGATGTGCCGACTCATCGAATTGTGGCTGCCTCCTGCCCACGTGTGTCATCCTTATCCACTACGCCGCATGGGCGTCATCACCTGAGGCAAGAGCCCAGTGCGGCAATCCCGCCCGCTGGGATCTGTGCGG
>DATIKE010000010.1:0-10284 GCA_035477895.1 Phycisphaerae bacterium | reverse complement strand
CTGCGGGACGACAAAACATCCTGCATGGGAGTCCGTTTCCGCATCGTGGGGGATGAATAATCCCCCGGCTGTCGTTTATCATCGCGTCCCTGCGGGACTCGATCTGTTCTCTAGCCCTCCCTTTTCCCACCGTTGAAACGGCGGGCTATTATCATCGCGTCCCTGCGGGACGGCAAAACATCCTGTATGGGAGTCCGTTTCCGCATCGTGGGGGATGAATAATCCCCCGGCTGTCGTGTCGAGATGAGAATTCTCGTCGCCGTCATTCAGTCACTTTATTGTTATCAGGGTTTTGTGACAACTGCTCCAGGGCCAGCATCAGCGCGTGCGTGCCTTTCTTGCCGTGGCCCTGGGCCTGGACGGCCACGTAGAGCCGGTGCACCAGGGCCAGCCCCGGCAGCGACAGGTTCATCCGACGGGCCTCCTCCAGGGCGATGATCATGTCCTTGAGGAAGTGCTCGACGACGAACCCCGGATCGAAGTTACGTTTGAGGATACGCGGCGCGAGGTTATCGAGGGTCCAGCAGGCGGCGGCGCCGCCGCGGATCGAATCGAGCATGGTTTTCAGATCCAGGCCGGCCCGCCGGCCGTAGAGCAAACTCTCGCACACGCCGACCATCGTCCCGGCAATGACAATCTGGTTGCACATCTTGGCGTGCTGACCCGTGCCGGCCGGTCCCTGATGGACGATGTTCCCGCCCATCAGCTCGAACAGCGGGTGGACGGCATCGAACGCTTCGCGGTCGCCGCCGACCATGATCGACAGGCGGGCCTCTCGGGCCCCGACGTCGCCGCCGGAGACCGGCGCATCCAGCGCGTGGCAGTCCTTCTTGGCGGCTGCGTCATAAATCACCATCGCGAGGGTGGGCTGCGTGGTGGTCATGTCGACCAGGATGCTGCCCGGCTGGGCACCTGCCAGAACGCCGTTCGGGCTCAGATACACCTCTCGCACGTCGGCCGGGAACCCGACCATGGTGAACACGACCTGGGACCTTTCCGCCACCTGTCTTGGCGAATCCGCCCAGCGCGCACCGGCGCTCAGCAACGGCTCGGCCTTGGCCTGCGTTCGGTTGTGCACCGTCACCGGGTATCCGCGTTTCAGCAGGTGGCCGCACATCGAGAGGCCCATCACGCCGGTGCCGATCCATCCGATAGAAGTATTAGATGTTACCATCAGCATGGGGAAACACTCCAGGAACTGATTCTCATGCAGACCTGTTTAGAGTGCATCCTAAAACCCCTGCCTGCGGCCTGTCTGCGTGCGGACACGCACAGGCAGGCAGCCGGTCGGATTTCAGGGTTTTAAATTGCACTCTTAGCCTGAGTTGGCCCATGATGCAAGCGCCCGAATAGTTTATCACGACTCGGCGACACTCCGTCAGTATCGCGAGCGCAAGCGGGCGGCGCGATAAACACTCGACATGCGGATTGCAGGCAAAGATGCCCGCGGAGCCGGCGACAGGCCCGTGGGGGAGACTACGCCTTGGACGCGCGAAGGACTTCCTCGGGCGTGGTGACGCCGCTGCGGACCTTTTCCCATCCGTCCTCGCGGAGCAGCCTGAGGCCTTGCTCCATCGCGAGCTGCTGGATCTTCCAGGCCGAGGACCGCTGCACGACCAGCTCGCGGACCTCGTCGGTCATCATCAGCAGCTCGAAGATGCCGAGCCGGCCTTTGAAACCGATGTTCCGGCATTCGCGGCATCCGCGGCCGCGGCGGAGCTTCTGGCCGGACTCGAGGTTCAGGTCCGGCGGCAGGGCGGCGTAATCCGGAGTGTATTCTTCCTTGCAGCGCGGGCAGATGCGGCGGACCAGACGCTGGGCGAGGATGCCCTCGACCGAGCTGGAGACGAGGAACGGCTCGACGCCCATGTCCAACAGACGCGTGCTCGCGCCGGCCGCGTCGTTCGTGTGCAGGGTGCTGAACACCAGGTGACCGGTCAACGACGCGTTGATCGCCACTTCGGCCGTCTCCCTGTCGCGGATTTCGCCCACCAGGATCACGTCCGGGTCGTGACGCAGAAAAGACCGCAGGGCCCGCGAGAAGCTGAGGTTGATCTTCTCGCTCACCTGCACCTGGTTGATGCCGTCCAGGTAGTACTCGATCGGGTCCTCGATGGTCAGAACCTTGATCTTGTCGGAGACGATGGTGTGCAGGGCGGCGTACAGCGTGGTCGTCTTGCCGCTGCCCGTCGGCCCGGTCACCAGGATGATGCCGTGCGGCCGTTTGATCAGCGACTCGAATTGGGCCAGCACCTCCGGGTTCATTCCCAGGTCGGTCAGCGACAGGTTGATCGACTGCCGATCCAGGATACGCAGCACCACGCCCTCGCCGTACCCGAACGGAACCACGGACACGCGGAAGTCGATCTCCCTCCCGTGGATGCGGGCCTTGAACCCGCCGTCCTGCGGCAGGCGTTTCTCGGCGATGTTCAGGTTGCTCATGATCTTGATGCGGCTGATGATCGCCGCCTGGAACCGCTGAATCTCCGCGCGGATCGGTGTCTGCTGGAGCACGCCGTCGATGCGATAGCGGATTTTGAGCTGGTGCTCGTACGGCTCAATGTGGATGTCGCTCGCCTTGTCGCGGATGGCTTCGGCCAGGATCTCGTTGACCAGCTTGACGACCGTGGCTTCCTGGGCCATCTCGACCAGGTCGCCGTTCTCGTCGACCGAGTCGCTGAGCAGCTCGATCTCGTTGTCGTCCAGTTGCTGCTGCTGTTCCTCGATCAGTTCGTCGATCGTCGAGCCGCCGACGCCGAAGTGCTGCCGGATCAGCCGCTGAATCTCCGACTCGCTGGCCAACACCGGCACGATCTTCATGCCGGTCAGCAGACGCAGTTCGTCGATCGCGTCGATGTCGTACGGGTCGGCCGTCGCGACCCGCAGCGTGTCGTCGGTTCTTTCGATGGGGATGAGCTGTCGCTTGTGAATCAGGCGGGTGGGCAGTCTTTTGAGCAGGTCGGGATCGATCGTGATCTCCGACAGGTCCACGACCGGGATGCTCATCTGTTCGCCGACGACCCGCAGGACATCGCGCTCGTCGACAAAACCCATCCGGACCAGGACACGGTCAAGGCGATCCTGGGGGCCCTTGCGGGCGGCCTCAGCCGAACGAAGTTGTTCCTTCGTGATCTTGCCCCGCTCCAGCAGGATGTCACCGATGCTCACACTTCACCACCCTGTCCGTGTCTCGCAGGTTGTCCTCCTGCTCATCTCCCCTCACGGTCGGGCCCTCGGGCCCCCTTTCCGGACGCCATCCTGTTCCGGGGGGCCGTAGGCGCACTTTCTCCCTGTCGGCACTCCGCCATTTTGTACCCTCGGCCCGCCGGGGGGGTTGCAGGCCATGCGATTTTTTGCCGAAGGGAGGGGTGGAAGGTCGGTTTGTGTCACAGGAGGGAGTGCGCGCAAGTGTATATAAAGAAGATAGTTAGAGCCTGACTCCGGAACTTCCATGCGTATCGCGTGCCTGTTTTCTACTGAATCGCATAACTTGTTCATGAGGCAATAGTTACAAGTGTCATCCATTGTTCGAGTTTGGTTGCGGCCAAAGGCCGCTTTGACGGCGAGGTGATCAGCGGCCTGGGTATCTATAACGGGCAGGCCCGCGGGTGGGTGGCCACGCTGAATCGGCAAGGGCCGGTGGGCGCTTGTTGCCGGGCGGATCTGACCTGCTACGAGTCCACGCTCCCCGAGTGCACGGGCGTATATAAGCCGGGCGAGACCTGCGCGACCGCGGTCTGTTGCCCGACGCCGTTTGCCGACAACGATCAGGACACGGACGTGGACCAGGCTGACTTCGGCACTTTCCAGGTGTGTTACACCGGCAGCACGACCGGCGTTCCGAGCGGCTGCGCATGCTTCGACCGCAACAGCGATAACAAGGTTGACGGTTCGGACTACACCCAGTTCAACAACTGCTTCACGGGCGGCAACGTGCCCTGGAGCCAGGGCCTGACGCCGCTGTGCCAGCCGTAAAGCCGGCTCCGTGGTGTTGATTTGCCAATATGGGGCGGGATGAGCCACGGCTCATCCCGCCCCATTTGCATGAATGTACGGTCGTAGCCCGAAACGCCTCACTCAGTCGCCGGAGTGCAGAAAAACACCCGGCTGGACTGCGGACGGAGCTTCACGCGGAACTCTTCGCGGTGGATGCCGAGGTCCTCCTCGCTCCAGAAGTCGCGGATCCTGCTTGGATGCGACAGGGAAACACTTCTTTCCTTCGGCTCGCCGGTCCAGTTGAACAGGACGACCATTCGGCCGGCGGGGAGGTCGATCGTGCCAATTGTCTGGTCCTCGTTGAACCTGGCGGCCTTGCCGGTCGGCGGCAGGAGTTTGTGCAGAATGGCCAGGCGGTCATCCGGCAGGGTGGCCAGATCGTCCCCGGCCAGAATGAGACCGCCGCTGGCCAGGGCGACGGCGGCACGTGTGTGGAGGTAGTCGGCGGAATGGTCCCCGGCGAGCATGACCACGTCCGGATCGTTCAGCCAGAACCGGCCATGTTGCCAGTTGCGATTGAAGGCTTCGCGGGTGGTCTTACGCAGGTGCTCCCACTCGCCGCCGGCGTCCATGGAATTTCTTGCCCCGTGAACGAGCCCGAGTGAAGGCCACATCGGGTGGTTGCACCCGAGGATGAAGGCGTCGCCGGCGCCGCGCAGGATCGCCTCCATGCCGCGGCGATAGGCTTCGACCCGCGTGGCCTTGGGGTCATGGTGCCTGCCGCCGTGCATGGCGCCCCAGTAGTTGGCGTCCAGCTTGAAGTAGGTGCAGCCCCATTCGTTTCGCAAAGTTCGGAAGAGGTTCTCAAGGTGTCTGCATGCGCCCGGGTGCGTGCCGTCGAGGGCGTACCACGGCCCGCGGCGCCATCCGCCGAAGGTGACCCGGTCGGAGCGGAGCGGCTTGCCGGCCTCGTCCCGGACAAACCAGTCGGGATGCTCGCGGAATACGCGCGAGTCCTCCTCGGCGATGAAGGGTGCGACCCAGATGGCGGGTTCCAGTCCCGCGGCCTTGCAGCGCCTGCAGAAGGCGGCCAGGTCCCCTCCGAAATCCTGTCGGGTGACAAGCCAGTCGCCCATGGCTGCCTGGTAGCCGTCGTCGATCTGCAAGTATTTGAGTTGCGGCGTCTTGCGGGTGATGACCTCGAAGTTGGCTTCGAGCTGCCGGGCGGTCACGTCGGGGCCGAAGCAGTACCACGAGCACCAGCCGGTGGGAACGCCCCGCCAGCGCAGCGGCGGATGGTGGACGGCGATGCGGCCGGCCAGGCCGGCCAGAAGCGCCTCCCGGTCCAGGCCCTCGTCGTACACGAGTTCCTCGAGCGGCCAGCTTTGGCCGGGCGGGATTTCGAGGTCCTCCAGATCCAGGACAACGTCCATACGCCGCGGGTACAGGCGGATGCAGCCGCTGAACCGCTTGCAGGAAGTGAAACCCAGCAGGACGTGCGGCTGGTTGTGGGGCGAGAGCGTCAGGACGTTGTAGACGGTGGTGGCCCCGGGCGGCTGCGGGATGCGGTACATGTCGCGATCGGCGAAGAACCCCAGGTCGGCGGGTTGGCCGAGGGTGCCGCCGGTCTGGGTCACCATCTGGAAGCCCTCGCCCCAGAACGGCGTGCTCTCCGGGAGGCTGTGGGGAATCGAGAGCAGGACAACCTCCCGTACGCGCAGCGGCCTTTCGCCGCGGTTGGCCAGGGTGGATTTGCAGACGTTTCCCACCCACTGGCGGATGAGCTGGAGATCGCTTTCGGTCGCCGGGATGCCTTCGGCAGGGATCACCCGGCCGGGGCAGGTCTTGATGAAGTCGAAAGTCAGCGCGGGGGGCATGTCCGGGCGGCTGCCGGGCTGGCCGGCGGCGAAGGCCGCCCATCCGAACGTCACAGTCGCGGCCATGATCGTGATGAAGGGTAGAGAGCTCATGTCAGTTGCCCATTTCCGTGATACAGGTACAAAAAGTTATTAAGAAGATATAACGCCCGCGAGTTTTTTTCATCCGCCGGTCGGATCCGCCTGATGATGGAGCCGATGGTACTGCCGTGGCGGCGGATCGAAGTTCTCGTGGGCACGGCTGTCATCTTGTACCCGCCGGGGCGGTGTTTGGTTGAGTTGTGGGCTGGATCGCGGGCTGCGTGGCCGATTCCGGTGCCGCCTGACTCTGCGACACCGCCCGGACGAGCATCGCCAGGCCAAGCGCCTCGCTCGGCGAGCAGGTGCGATCGGCGGCGCCGAACCGGCAGAAAGCCAGCAAGCGCTCGCGGACCACCGGATTGTGTTGGGCCAGGCGAGCCCAGAAGAACGGCGCGTACCGGTAGCGGCTCGTACCGTCCGCGCCGGCCAGGGTATCGGAAACGGTCTGGGGGTCGGGCAAAACGCGGGCGAGAAACGTTTTCTCCAGTCGGGTGACGTCGGCAGCGTCGAACACGATGCCTCGCTCGGCACAGCGGACGAGGAAGTCGGCATTGATGGCCGCGTGCGAGACGTCCTCGAAGCCGTCGCCGGCGCCGTCGAGCGGCGGCCAATACTCCCAGACGTAAGCGCCGTCGTCCGTCGTGCGAATCCGTTTCTTGAAGAAGGCGGCCAGCCGGCGGGCCTTGTCGAGGTACTTCGGGTCGCCGGTGGCGTCGGCCAGCCACAGCCAGGCGCGGGCCAGGGCGTTCTGCTGGTTGAGCGGCAGGTGCTTGTTCAGGAACAGGCCGAAGAGGTATCCCTCGTCCGGCCCGGGCCCCTGGCGGAACTCGTCGTCGTGGACGGCGTCGGACTCGATCGCCACCTGGAGGAAGGCGACGGCGTCGGCGCGGAAGGACGCTTGCAGTCGCGGGTCGCTATTGACGACCGGGTAGAAGCGGGCCATCGGCTCGATGATCATCCCGGTGTGGACGGCCCAGACGAAGTGCCGGTTGCCCGAGTATTTCACCGAACCCCATCCCTTGACGACGCGATTGCGGAGCTGATCCTGCCGGTCGTGTCGGTCGTCGCGGGCCTGGATGACGGCCTTGGCCAGCTCGACGAATGCCTCGGCATACTTCGGGTCGGCGGTGGCTTCCAGCATCTCAACGAGAGCGGCCAACTGGTAGCTGTGACCCCAGGCGATGCCCCCGGACCCGTTGTCGATCGGCTGGCTGAGCGACTGCCGAATCTGCGGCAGAAACTGCTGGTCGAAACGCTGGATCATCCACGCGCGATCGGACGGCTGCGTGGTCTGGGCCGAGACAAGACCGTTCGTGGAAAAAAGAACCGCCGCCCACACGACGACCGGCCGGAATGAACACATCGAAATGACTCCCGGACGAGAAAAGTCAGAAAACAAAAAAGCCAATACCTGAGACGTCCAGCGCATCGTCGGCAGCGGTTGACTACTTCAATTGCTTGTCCAGCCAGTCGTACATGTCGGCGCGGGCCGGGTCGCTGACCTCGTGCTTTCCGTCCCGCAGCACGTTTGCCAGGCGATCGGGCTGCTCGTACAGCTTCCATACCGCCCGGGCCGACTCGCCGGCCTCGTATGCGCTGATCGATTTCGGGAAGATATTGTCGCCGCGCGTCGTGTGCTGGTAAAGGGCCCTCGGGGCGATCAGCATCAACACGTTGCCCCAGTCCCAGTGAGGGACGCGATCGCGCTGCAGGACGGGCCGAAGCACGGGCATGTAGCTGAACCACGCGTCGCGTGCCCAGCGGAGTCGCTCGGGGTCAGCCGCGAACGTCGCGTAGCCGCAACTGGCGACGGCCGCCCGGACCCGTTCGTCGAACGCGGCCAGCATCAGGGCTTCCTCCGCACCCAGCGAGTGGCCTATCGCGCCCACGCGTTGCGGGTCGACGCCGTCCGCCTGCACGAGCAGGTCCAACGCCCGCCGCGCGTCGGCCAGCATCTTGCCCATCGCGGAGAGATCGGGATAACGAAGGTAATGGCCACGGGTATCGAAAGCGCCGCAGGAGTCAATCCGCTCGCCGGCGCAGATCGAGTCCGGTGACAGGGTGATATAACCGCGTCTGGCAAGGTCCGCTCCGAAGGCCAGTGTTGCAGAGCCGGCCAGTCCGACCGACTCCTGTTTGCCGTCCGCGATTGTCTGGTGCAGAACCAGAACGCCCGGGGTCGGTCGCTTCGCATCTCTAGGCAGGCAGAGATATGCCCGCACGCGCTCGTCCGTAGCAACCGTGTATTCGACGTACCGCCGCTCGTACTCCGGCAGTGACTCGCTGTCGAGCAGCTTGAGGTCGAACGGTGGCGGGGGTTTCTGGTCCCGGCCGATGGTCCGCACGATGACCCGCCGGATGAGATCGCGCTGCTTATTCCACCTGTCGAGGTCGGCGGGGATCTTGTGCAGGTCGCCGATGGGGAAGAAACGCTGCTCCAGCCATGTGTAAGCCCCGGCCCGGCCCTCGTCGGGGAATCGGTGCTCGCCTGGGAATGCCTGCCACGTAAGGTCGTCGGCCGCGCCGTACAGACCATATACGCCGCGAACGTCCTTGAAGAGCGCGTCCAGGTTGTCCGTGTTCGGGAAGATCGTGTCCTTCGTCGCGTACCAGACAAACAGCGGCCGGGGAGCGATCATCGCGACGACCTGGTGCCAGTCGAACGGGGTGGCATCGACATCGGGCAGGTACAGGCCGATCTGCGGCATCAGGGCGGTCAGGTGCGACCACCGGTCGGGGTTCGGATCGCCGCGCAGCGTGGTCAGACCGCAACTGACAATGGACAACGCGATGCGCGAATCGAACGCGGCCGCCATGATCGCGCCGTAGCCCCCGTGCGAGTGGCCGATTGATCCGATCTGCAGTGGATCGACAAACGGCAACGTCTCCAGGCAGTCGATCACCCGCGACACGTCCCAGACCATCTTGCCCATGAACGACCAGCCGGGATGCTTGCGGTAAAACGAGATCGAGTCGTGGTAGGGCTTAGCGCCGGCCGGAATCCGCTCCCCGAAGCCGATCGCGTCGGGGGCGATACACACGAATCCGCGGCGAACGAGCTGCAGCGCGAAAGCCAGCTCTGGATTACCCTTGATGCCGCAGGGTTCGTCCTTGCCCTGGGCGACCGTCTGGTGCAGGCAGATCATCGTCGGCATTGGCTTGTCACCGAGTTTTTTCGGCAGCAGAAGATAGGCCGGTATCCAGTCGTCCGGCTCGGAACGGATGCGGATGTGGCGCCGGATATGATCGTCGAGCACCTCCTCGCCGACAACCTGGACTTCAGGCCTGGACGGCTTGAGATTGGTCGGCTCGCCGAGGATGCGATTCAGGATGCCGGTGAACTCAGCCCTGCGTTGTTCCCAGGCCTTGATGGAGTCGATCGGTTTGTCGCCCGGCTTCGACGGCCCGAGCAACGGAACAAGCTCCCTCTTGCCGGCCTGGTCGGATGTGAGGTCGGGTTTCGTACAGGTGGCGACCTTCTTCCAATCTTCCCACTTGTGGCCTTCCCATCCGAGGGCGGCCGGTGAGATCAACCACAAAGACAAAAAGACACAAAGAATCCGTCGAGAGTGGAGAATCGAGAATTGAGAAAGCGGCCCTGTTCTTGGTGGGCATCTTGAGAATCGGGAAGCCCCTTCTCGATTCTCGGTTTTCCATTTTCTCCTTTGTTTTTCTTTGTGTCCTTGTGTCTTTGTGGTTAGAGCCCATCCCAAAACCCTGAAATCCGACCGGCTGGAAGCCGGTCCCACACGGGTTTTGGGATAGACTCTTAATCCACACATAGACCCTCCGGCGGGGGATTGTTCAAAGGGCCTGATTCAACAAACGTTCCGCGTTTTCGCCGGCGATGGCCTGGCGATCCTGCCCGGTGAGATCGGCATGGTCGAGTTTGGCGACGTTGCAGGCCGGGTAGTGCAGCACCGCGCCGGTGCCGAACAACACGCGGTCGGCCCCGACCTGCCGCACGAGTTGCGCCACCGCGTTGAAACCCTGGATGCACGAAATCTCGTAAACCACGTTGCGGGCCTTCCGCATGAGCCACACGAGGGCCTGGAACTCGATCAGGTAGTTCGGCCCGCTCATGAGGAAGGTCGCTTTCGGGTGGCGGTCGACGACGGCGGCGATGGCCTCGATGGCGATGGTCTTGAACCGCCAGTTCATCATCGGCCGGGTCGGAATCGAGATGATCATATCGCGCTCGGCGGCCGCCCGGCAGATTGTGTCGGTGAACGCGCTGTCCAGTGGATAATTGTGGAACGAAGGATAAAGCCGCACGAGGCGCACGCCGGCGTCGGCCAGGCGGTGAACATCCTCGGCGGCGCCTTCCAGAAAAGGCGAAATCGTCGCCACCGGCAGCAGGCGTTGCGGTTGTCGGCGGGCGGCGTCCAGG
>DATIKE010000009.1:0-13215 GCA_035477895.1 Phycisphaerae bacterium | reverse complement strand
ACCTCGGGACTGCCGGGGAAGACCCGGTACGACCTGGCCACATAGCGCTTGCTCATGGCCGGTGAAGCCAGGATGAAATCGATCATCTCCCGGTACGGTTCCCGGTTGAAGGTGACCTGGTCGTCGGCGGGCAGGTCCTTGAAGAAGCTCGCCAGCTGCCCCGGCCCGGACCCGAGAATCGCCTTGATCGGCTCGCTGTCCTGGGTATCGTTGAAATCGCCGCAGAGCACGAACTGAGCGTTCGGGTCCGTCTTGAGCCGCTCATTTAGAATCACCCGCACCTGCGTCGCCTCGCCCAGTCGCAAATCGAGGCCTCCGGCCTCCTCGCCGGCCTTGCTCTTGAGATGAACCACGAACACATCAAACGACGTGCCGCCGGGCGGCTGGATCCGCACCTGCAGCAGGTCCCTGCGAAAACGGGTCATGTTGCCCTTCGCATCGGGCAGCAGCAGGTGGCGATGGCTCGTGACCGCCCCGACCGGCAGGCGCGACAGCACCGCCACGTCGATGCCGCGGGTATCGTTGCCCTCGAACAGCACCACCTCGTAACCCATGTCCGCCAGGAACGCCCGTACGAACGCTTCCAGGATGCTCCGGTTCTCCGCCTCCTGCAAAGCCAGGACATCCGCGTTCAGCGAGCGGATGGACCGGGCCAGCGCTGCCAACTGTGCACGCGGCTTGGCGTCCTCCGGCGTGTCGTCGCTGTACGGGTCGTCGAACACGTCGAACAGGTTCATCACGTTGTACGTGCCGACGGTGATGTCCGCGCCAGGCACCGCGGACATCGGCGGCTTGACCTTGGCAGGCAACACCGCCTCGGCGGGAATCACCGCGTCGTCCGGCAGGACGGTCACGTTCTCCGGCCCGTGCAGCGTCAGGCTCGGATGGTTTTTGAAAAGGATCAGCCGGCCGCGAATCCGAACCACCTTGTCCAGGTACAGCTTGTCCGGCGACTCCGGGAACTTCGCTACGCTATCCTTGCGGATGAAAATAGACAGGGTGTTCTGGATATCCTCACTGAAGTTGAGAAAGGCCGGCCCGTCGGATGACGGCCGACTCGCGCGGACCACCTTACCCACCACGAAGACCTCCTGGTCGATGAAGTCGGCGGCCTTGTGCCAGGGAACGACCGGGAGGTACTCGTCGGGTCGGATGTTCGGCGCGACCGGCGACGGGGACGCGGCGGGCGTCGTGCCGGCCGGCTGACTTGCCGGAGAAGCCGAGTCGGGAACCGACGCGTCGTCGGGCAACACGGCCACGGCACTCGGTTCGTTGACCGTCAGGCTCGGGCTGCCGCGATACAGGGTGATTTTCCCTCGCACCTTGATCGTCTTGCCCTGGTAGAGTTCGTCAGGCGATTGCGGGAACAGCTCGACGGTCTGCTTCGGGATGAAAACCGACAGTGTATCCTTCCAGTCCTCGGCGAAGTTGAGGAACACGTTGCCCTGGCCGCTCTTGTTGCCTCGCACCACCTTGCCGACGACCGCGACCTCCCGGTCCAGATGGTCGCGGGCGTCCTGCCACGAAATCACCGGAACCGGGGCGGCCTCGTCCGCGGCCGGCAAGGCCGTCAAAGGCCAAAGACAAACCATGATTCCCGAAACGACCCGGACAGGTGTGCACTTGCTCATGTGCGGTTCCTCTCGCTTGTTCCCGCTCCAGAAAAACGTCATCCCCCAAGTGATGCGGCTGCCCATTCTCGGGGCAGACGAGCATTCGCACCAGAGGCGCCGATACAGGAGGACGAACTGGATAACCTGCCCGTCGCCCGCTCGTCAAATCCGGCAAAAACGGGAGCAGGTACATGGCTTATGTCGCCTGCCTGCCCTGCGTCCGGCTCGAACGAGAATCCCTGCCTGCGCAGGCAGGGCGGCCTGGCCCGTCGCTGGCGCTTCGGGTTCTGATCACCCGCGCAGACCCAGCCGCCTAAACTGTCACGGCCCCTGGCGCCCTCTTGGCGAACGGTTCATCTTTGCAGGCCCGGCCAGCCGAGATATCATATGAGCTTCGCTGGGACGGACAGGATGGTCTTGCCTCACAGCCAGGGACGGCAGGGGTCTCCATGAAATCATCGACGTCAACCGCAGGTCAACAACTGTCGCTCGCATTCGCGCCGCCGCAAGGAGAAGAAACCACGGTGGGCCGACACAAACCGAAGAAATCAGCCGCACAGTCGAAACCGGCCTCCAATCCGCGCCTCAAGGTTCATGCGACCGCCCCGGGCGAGCGCCCGGCAAATGCGCCCGTCGAACGCCCGCCGCGGGCCGAATGCCCCCGCCCCCGGGCCACGGCCGAGTCGATGGCCAAGCTGCAGAAGGAGATCTCCGTCTCCGAGTTCTTCGCCAAGAACCGCCACCTGCTCGGCTTCGACAACAAGCGCAAGGCCCTGCTCATGTGCGTCAAGGAGGCCGTCGACAACGCCCTCGACGCCTGCGAGGAGGCCGGTCACCTGCCCGAGATCGAGATCACGCTCGTCCAGGTCGCCGAGGATCGCTTTCGCGTGGCCGTCCGTGACAACGGCCCGGGCATCGTCATGCAGCAGGTGCCCAACGTCTTCGGCAAGCTGCTCTACGGGTCCAAGTTCCACCGGCTCAAGATGTCCCGCGGGCAGCAGGGCATCGGCATCTCAGCGGCCGGCATGTACGGCCTGCTGACCACCGGAAAGAGCATCAAGGTGATCTCCAGAACCTCTCCCAGGAAGCAGGCATACTACTGCGAGATCCAGATCGACACCAGGAAGAACGCGCCCAACATCGTCAAGCAGGAAACCATCAACGTCGACTGGCCCAGCGGCACACAGGTCGAGATCGAGCTGGTCGGCTCGTACAACAAGGGCCGCCAGTCCGTCGACGAGTATGTCGAGCAGACCGCCATCGCCAACCCGCACGCCCGGTTCGTCTATAACCCGCCGGCCGGCGAGCGCGCCGTCTACGAACGCGGTACCGGGGTCGCGCCCGCCCACACCACCGAGATCAAGCCCCACCCCTACGGCGTCGAACTGGGCATGCTCATCAAGATGCTCCACGAGACCAAATCGCACTGGCTGAGCGGTTTTCTCCAGAGCGAGTTCTGCCGCGTCGGCCCGAAGGTGGCCGAGGAAATCTGCAAGAACGCCCGGCTCAATCCCCGAGCCCACCCCAAGCGTATCGCCCGCCAGGAGGCGGAGAAACTCTACGAGGCAATCCAGAAAACCCGGCTGATGGCCCCGCCGACCAACTGTCTGGCACCCATCGGGGCCGAACAGATCCTGACCGGCATGCTCAAGGGCGTCAAAGCCGAGTTCTTCACCGCCTCGACCCGTCCGCCGGCCGTCTACCGCGGCAACCCGTTCCAAATCGAGGTCGGCCTGGCCTACGGCGGCGAGCTCGGCCCGGACCCGCGCGACGACAACGGCGAGCAGGCTCCGGAGAACGAGGCCAAGGTCAGCCGCGGCAAGATCGTCAACGGCAACGTCCGCAACGCCCCGCAAGCCCGAATCATCCGGTTCGCCAACCGCGTACCGCTGCTCTACCAGCAGTCCGCCTGCGGCATGTTCAAGTCGGTCATCGACCTCGACTGGCGGCGCTACGGCCTGTCCCAGAGTTCCGGGGCTCTGCCCCAGGCCCCGCTCATCGTGCTTGTGCATATGGCCAGCGTATGGGTTCCTTTCACCTCCGAGTCCAAGGAGGCCATCGCCGACTACGACGAGATCCGACAGGAGATCCGCCTGGCCATGCAGGATTGCGGCCGAAAGCTGTCCGCCTATCTCAACCGCCGCCGCAAGCAGAAGTACGAGGGCGACCGCCGCGACGTGTTCGAGCGATACATCAAGGAGATCGTCGAGGCCTGCGACACGATCAAACGGATCAACCGCAAGGCCCTGACCGACGACCTGCTCGTCGTCGCCAGGAAGATCACCCACCGGGCCGACGAGCAGCTCGACGAACACGGCAAGGCCGTCAGGAAGTGCCAGGCCGAGTCCGAGTTCGGACCCAACACCGTAGTCGTCGATCGCGGCGAGGAGGCCGCCGGGCCCCTCTTTCACAGGGCGGGTTGAGCGGCACATCGGGCGTGCAACTCATGCAATGGAGTGAATCGGCCTGATGACATGCCCTGGGCCGGGTGGTTATAATGAAAGTGCCATGAGCATTCCGGACGTCGACATCCCTGTAACCTCCGTTCGGGTCCCGCTGGAGTGGATCATGAGAGCCGAACAGGCCCCCAAGAAGGCCGAGGAGCGGATGCTCCGCACCGCGCGAGCCCTGGAAGACGCGTCCGTCCCCTACGTCATCATCGGCGGCAACGCGGTGGCCATCTGGGTCGCCAGCCGGGACGAGGGCGCGGTCCGCAATACCAAGGACGTCGACATCATGCTCAACCGCCAGGACCTGGACCGGGCGGCCAAGGCCATGTCGGATGCGGGATTCGACATGACCGAAGTCAATGGCGTCACCGTCTTTCTGGATCGCCAGGACCCCATGCCCAGCCGCGGCGTGTACGTCATCTTCGCCAACGAGAAACTGCGGTCTCACGATCCCCTTCCCACACCACCGGTCGTGACCGGCATCCGAAGCCCCAAGGGCGCGGATGCTCTGAACTTGCGCGAACTGTTGATTCTGAAACTCATGGCGTTCCGACGTATCGACCAGGTACACATTTTAGATCTCCTTCACGTCGGCCTGATCGACGAAGCAATGGCGGCCCAGATCCCGGTAGATCTCAGGCCACGGCTGGAGGAACTCCTGGCCGACCCGGACGGATGAAAGTACCTCGCATCATCGGCTCAAGGAGGAGCGTGCGTGCCTAAGACCAAGAGTAAACCTGCTGGAACGAAGCGTGGACGGGGACGCGGCGGGGATACCGCCGGCAAGATCGAGGGCATCGTCGACCTGATTGCCTCCGCGGCGACCAAGCAGAAGAGCCCCCGTCTCGACATCCCCATCCGGGCCCTGTCCAACGTGCGCTTCGACCCCCGCAAGGCGATCATCGAGATGGGCGACGACAAGCAGGCCCGCTACTTCTTCGACAAGAACATGGCCCGCAAGTTCATGCAGACCGTGCTCATCGCCTCGGCCTGCAAGCAGCTCATCGACGCCGACAAGACCGCGTCCATCCGTCAGTTGTACTACCTTTCCAAGCACAACATCGACGGCACCAGGGAAAAGACCTTCAACGACCAGGACGAGTCCGATCCGATCATCGAGGACCTCGAGGTCATGATCGACTCGCTTCGTGAAGAACTGCACGTCTTCGCCAGCAACCGCGGAAATCTCGCCGGGCCCATCGTCCTCGAGGACGACGGGCAGGTCCTGGACTGCATGAGGATGGGCTCGGCCGGCTACGCCGTCCCCGGCATCTGCGAGCCCGACGTCATCAAGTTCCGCAAGTGCTCGGCCAAGTACATCCTCCACGTCGAAAAGGACACCGTCTGGCGGCGGTTCTACGAGGACCGCTACCATGAGAAGCACAACTGCATCGTCACTCACGGCAGCGGCCAGCCGACCCGCGGCATGCGCCGTCTGCTCCGCCGCATGAACGACGAACTGAAGCTCCCCGTCTACTGCCTGCTCGACAACGACCCGTGGGGATACTACATCTACTCGGTCATCAAGCAGGGCTCGATCAACCTGGCCTACGAGAGCCGGCGGATGGCCGTCCCCGCCGCCCAGTACATCGGCGTCTCCAGCTTCGACTACGAGCGGTGCGGCCTGTCCGACGACGTCAAGATCATGCTCGACGACAAGGACATCAAGCGGGCCAAACAGATCCTGGCTTACCCGTGGTTCAAGGGGAAAAAACACTGGGACAAGGAAATCCGCAAGATGATGCAGAACGGCTTTAAGATGGAAGTCGAAGCCCTCATCAACAAGCGGCTCACATTCCTGACCGACGAATACGTGCCGGCCAAGATCAAGGATCGAAAGCAATGGCTGGATTGAGTGGTCTCGTGCTCGATCGTGTGCGCGAATGCATGACCCTTGCGATGAAGCTGGACGCGACGGCGGCTTCGGCCGTCACCGACCAGACCACCGCCGCACAGGTGCCCGCCTGGACCTCGGTCAACCACCTGTCACTCATTCTGGAATTGGAGAAGACCTTCAGCGTTCGATTCGACAACGAGGAAATCGTCGCCCTCGGCAGCGTGTCGGCCATCCTGGATCGCCTGGCGGCCAAAGGCGCTCAGCAGCAGAACCCGGGAACCACGGATGAACGCGAATGAACCCCGGCGTTGCATACCAGCATGGCCCGCTTGCGGCTTCGCAGGGCCGATCAAATCGCCCATTCGGGCAATGACTTCGGACCACAACCTTGCCGGACGCTTTAAGTAAGACACACGAGAATCCCGCCGCGACCGCAGCGCCGCCGCGCATCAGCCGGGCCTACATCGTCCGCTGCGTCGTCCTGCTCACGCTGATCTCATTGGCCACCCACGCATGGAGCCTCTTTGACGGCGTCGTCCTCGACGACTACTGGCACCAGAAGGGCCTGCGCGAGCACGGCTGGTCGTTCTCCGAGCTGATGCGCACCCTCATCATTGCCCCGGGCGACTTCCTCCACACCTGGTGGCAGACGCAGGATGTCCGCTGGCACTACCTGCGGCCGTTCTTCATCGCCTGCATGAAATTCGTCTACTGCGTCCTCGGCCGGAACGACCCCGCGTATCTCCACGGCCTGAGCATACTGCTCCACACCGCCGCGACGCTGATGGCGTGGTGGCTCTGCTGGAAACTGACGCGGAACCGGGCATGGAGCTTCATCGGCGGGCTGATGTTTGCCATCTACCCGCACTCGATCGTCACCGTCGCCTGGCCTTCGTCGCAAAACGTCGTCATCCAGAACACGCTCCTGCTGGCCATGATCCTGACTTATATCCGGGCCTCCCGGCTGTCCGTCGGGCCGGAGACGTGGTCGCTTGGCCTACGCGTACGCTCGTCGCCGCCGCAGATGGCCCGGCCCATGCTCGTGTTCACCATCGTCCTGTGGGTGCTGGCAATCCTGACCCGCGAAAACGCCGTCCTCATGCCCGCCGTGCTGCTGGCTTTCGATTTTTCGTTCGGCGGATGGCGACACGTGTGGCGGCGAAAAGGCTTCTACATCTTTTGCGGGTTTGTCGGGATCGCCTTCGCCGCCTGGCGCGAGTGGATGCACATCCCGCCGCTGCCCGATGTCTACTGCCGCCGGCCCGACGGCCGGCTCGCCGAATACGCCGCGTGGCTCAGCGCCAAGTTCCTCCACTACTTCTGCGTGGCGGTCTGGCCGGCGCCGCTGACCATCGGCCCGACCGGCCGACTCAACCCCTGGACCGAGGTGCCCGGCGACTGCCTGCTCATGCTCGGCATCGTCGTCGGCGTCGGGCTCATCTACTTCCTGGCCACGCGGCGCGTGCCCGGCTGGTGGATCTGGCCGATGTGGATCGCCCTGTCCATCCTGCCCGGGGTCGCGATTGTCGCCACGCCGCACTCCGGCTACATGCCCGGCCTCGGCTTCGCCGTCGGGATGGCCCTGGCGGGAACAACCGCGATAAATAGGGGCCGACTCGTCCGCCGACTGACCTTCAGCCTCATCGCGGTTCTCATTCTCGGACAGGCTTTCATGTCGCCGGTGAATCGCCTTCAGTGGATCGCCATCTCCTCGGCCGAACGCTTCGTGCCCGAGTGGGTGAGGACTTCACCGCCGCCCCACGGCACGCGCGACGTCTTTTTCATCAACATCCCGTTCATCAACATCTACCTGAAGCCGAACCTCGTCAGCCGGCTGGGGCCGTGGTTCGAGGACATCAACGTGCACGTGCTGGCGTGGTCGCCCAACGGCCTCATGGTCACGCAGCGGACCGCCGTCCAGCAGATCGACGACCACAGCTTCACCGCGACCATCGAGGGTCGGCCGTGGTTCTCCGGCGTCCTCGGCCGGCTCCTGCTCGAAGGATTTCGCGGAAAGGATGCATTCAAGACAGGGCAGGTGATCGATTCGAAACACTTTCGGGTGGAAATCCTCGAAACCGGGCCGCAGGGTGTGCACAAGATGAAGTTCACGTTCCCGCGCCCGCTGAATGATCCTTTCTACTGCTTCTACCTGTCCAGCGAGAACTGCGGCGCCGCCCGCCTGCGCTTCGCCCCGTACAGATCTGAACCCCAAGCGCCGGCGACGGGCACATCCCCCCAATCGCCGCTCGCGGCTTCGCAAAGCCCCGCGGGTCACTCCCTCACCAAGCGAGCCATCGCCGACTCGATCGCCCTGGCCGATGCCGCGAGCCTGCTGAATGCCGGCTGTGCCTCCGCCGCCTTGCCGCTCTTCGAGGCCGCGGCGTCCGACGATCCCGCTATCGCCCGCCAGGCCGACAACGCTCTGCGACCCGCCGTGGCCTGGATGGCTGACGCTCTCGGCTCGCCTGCAAGGCCGCTGCTCGACCGGCCCTGGCTCACGCCTGATCAGTGGCGACAACTCCGCGACTGGTGGGCTCGCCATGTCGACGACCAGGCCATGCGCGAAACCTGGCTGAACCGCCGGATGTTCGACAGCCTCATTTATCGTCGCGCCGAAGTCGACTGGGACCGCTGGCTTGTCCATTTTCTCTTCAATACAGACCTGTACATGACCGGTCCGCCCTATGCCGACCCGCGCGACCGGTAGCCCGCGTGCCTCTCCGCGAAAAACCTCAATAATGACCTTTCGACAGAGGCGTTGGAGTCGCTCGGCCACACGAAATCCGATGGAGAACAAACCAACGAACGGACGATTCAACTTTTGCGCGGTTCTGGTCCTCTTCGTTCTTGCCGCGTTCGTCGTCGAGCGGGCACCCGCCGCGGAGACAAGGCTGGCAGACCAACTGGTCGGCCCGTGGCAACTGTTCATCGACGACTACCTCGTGGCCTCGAAGACCAACGTCGTCCGCCGCTACCACCCGTTCAGGAAGCACCCGGACAATCCCCTCATCGTCGTCGACAAGCCCTGGGAAAGGGACGTCGTCGCCTGCTTCTCGGTCCTGGAGAACGAGGATCGCTCCGGCTACCGCATGTACTACTCCTGCTGGACCGCCAAGGACGATCCGTCCGGCCGGGATGCGGTTCGGTTCCGCTTCCTGCTCGACCATGCCCGTCTCTATTCCTTCATGGCCGGCGACAACGCCAGGGCCGTCGAAGAACAGACCGCCCCGGTCCTCCAGGCCCTGTTCACCTTCGACGGCGACGCCGAAGCCTTCGCCGACACCCTCGGCGACGACGGCAAGTACCATCACCTGGCCGTCACCTACGACGATGGGCGGGTCAACTTCTACCTTGACGGCAAGCCGGCCGGCGAGGAATGGATTCCGGGCGGCGATCCGGTCAGGCTTGCCCGTGACCTGCTCATCGGCGAGGACGCCGACCTCGGCTCCGACGAGCAGCTCATGGGCCACGTCGACGACGTGCTCGTCCTCGGCCGAGTCCTCGGCCGGCAGGACATCGTCGCGCTGGCTCAGAAAGGCGCAGCCGTGTTCTTCGGCCTGAAGGAGTAACTCAAACTGAACCTGTCGTCACTGGACCATGCTGCGCTGCAGGGTGCCTGAGTTGACCTGATCGACGTCATTGTTGCCGTCGAGATCGGGCTTTTCTCCGTCCGCCGACCAGCATATTCCGATGGGTTCTAATTGTGCGGAGATTGGAGGCGGCGGGAATCGAACCCGCGTCCCGTGACACTTCAGCCGTGGTTTCTACGTGCGTAGCCTTCCGATTTAATCTCGGCCGACCGGCGCCCGGAGGCGGGCTTCGGCCGACCCATCGCCGTGATAATCTGACCCGCGTGTCACGACGACTACCCTCGCGGGCGAGCCTGCTGTCGTCGCCCCGGCAGATAGCAGGCGTCTCCACCGGGACGGGCCACCGCTTTAGGCAGCCATGCGCAACGATTGACCGTTGGCAATTGGTTTTTTGTCAGGTGTTTAGCCAGGCCTCCTGACAACCTGGGCACGCGGCCATGACCTCAACTTGTCCGGTCGAACCCAAATCGCCCCCAATATGTCCCCAAACCAAGCGCCACGGCACCCCCGGGGTGTTCCAGGCTCGGATGGCGGGGAACACCCTCATTATACCATGTCTCGGGGCGGCGCCGCCATTAAACTTCGGCGAGATGTCACCGGTCACTGCAGATCGACCAGGCCAGGATATCCAGCAGAAGGTGGTCCCACAGCGATTGCGGCGACAGAAAGGGGCCCGCGAAATCGAAGGAGCCCGCGGCCGGCCCATCGGTGACCAGGGCCGCCTCGTCATAGCAGCACTGATACGACGAGATACCCAACTCGGGCGACGACCCCCGCCAGCAATCGACGCCGACGTGGTACGGGTTCGGCAGCCTCCCGAAGAGCAGGTCCCGCGTCCACACCACGCCCTGCTCATCGAGCCCGTCCAGGGGCGTCGAGGCCGGGCACACGTTGTAGATATTCCGGCTGTCGCTCTCGGCGCAGTCCAGCACCCCGTCCGCGCACACCTCGGCCAGGGCCGGGCTCAGGGCGGCCAGGTCTCCACAAGGCACAGCCTGCCCGCAACCCGCGGCAAGGATGAGCCCCATCACCGGCCGCAACAACTCAAACCACCTTCGCCTCATTGCCCGGAACTCTTCGCGGCGGTACCCTGGATAAAACCCGCTGCCCGGATGGGATGGACCCTTGAGGATCCTATTTGTTTATGAGTAGGGATTCAACCTTGCCCGACGGCTTGATGCAACACCGCCGGCCTTTCGCCCGGACCGGGCCGGCGGGCGTGCTTGCCGCCGCGTGCCTAGCCCTCATCGGCTGCGAGCAGCCCGAGCGCGCTCCCCAGTTTCCCCAGGGCACGCTCCAGGTCCGCTACGAGGGCGCGAACCGATACTCCGGTTGTCTCACCGCCTGCGTCGCCATGGCTGCCAACTACCTGCTCGATAAACATGTTCTCGACGAAACGATCATCCGCCGGGAGATGGAGCTGGCCGGCCTGGCTGAAACCCGCGTGGCCGATGTCAAGCAATACTTGAAAGGCCGGTCGCTTCACCTTATCACCCTGACCGGCGAGATTGACGGAAAACCGCCGGCCGGGCTCAATTACTGGGTCAGCCAGCGGGGTCACCCGGCGATTTGTGTTATCAACCGCCAAGCGGACAACCCGGCCATGAATCATGCTGTCCTGGTAATCGGGATTTCCCGAACCGGCCCGCTTGAAGCCGCCGATACAATTCACTACCTTGACCCTTCGTCGCCCAAGCAGGTCCACAGCGAGGACCGGGCGACATTCCAAGCCAACTGGGCTCGGGGTCAGCACGCGATGATGATCGTGGTCAGCCCGCCGCGGGGCGACTGAGTCGGCGATGACTCCAGGAGGTACGATAATGCGGTCCGTGGCAATCCGATGGATGATGGTGGCGGCGGTTCTGGGAATACTCGCGACGGCTTCAGCGGCCCCGCCGACCAGACCGGTCCCGCTCACCCCTTCGCAGTATCAGGCTCTCTGCCAGCTCGAGGCCCAGCCGCACCACGCCGCCGTCCTGGACATCCAGGCCAGCTACACCTCCGAACACGAGGCCACACAGGCCGCCAACCTCGTGGCCAACGACATCGCCACCGCCGCCACCCAGGTTGGCTGGCTGTCCACGCCTCTCATCCTGCTGATCCTCGCCGCCCCGCTGTGACGTCCTCCCGCTGTCGTCGGCGCCCAGCCACATCCGTACCGCCATAGCGTCCCGGCTTCACACGTTCGGCGCCGGTGACGGTTCAGCGGCCGGTCCGCTCCAGACGAATCGGCACTTCCGCCATCTGGCCGCGATCAGGCAGGGGGAACGGCAGGAAGCCCGGCAACTCGGTCAGCAACGGCTGTTTGACGATGAGGCGCACGCGACCCGACCAATCGGCGCCGTACGGAGACTCGAGGACAACCGATCCGGCGATGATCTGCCTCAGACGAACCACGTCCACGGCTTGGCCGGTGGCGGCACACCAGTGCTCGACGGGGATCTCGAACACGCGCGAGCCGTCGAGCGTCGATCGAAACTCCATCATCCCGATGTTCATGTAGAACACGCGCCCCACCTGCTCGAGCAGAAACAACATCGGGGATCGCCGATCGTCGATCACCGCCTGAAACGTCCCAACGGCTTCAGGCCAGGGCCGGCACAGACCATTCAGTATCTCGACCTTCCGCTCGGCCGAGCCGGGCTCGCCCAACTGCCTGCGGGTTTGGCCGCCGCCCGGCAGATCGAAAAGAATCATCAGCGCATCGGCGGCGGCGGCGCGGACAACTTCGTCGGCGTCGCAGCTCAACTCGGCCAATCGCCGCGGGCCGATGGCCTGGAACACCTCGCGTGCCGCCTGGGCGGTTTCGGAATCGCCGGCCGCATCGACGATCGGCTGGAGCCGCGAGAATCGGCCGTGGCCGATCAGCAGCACGGAGGCCTTGCGGATGGTCGGATCGCGGGCGGACAGCCGGGGCACGAAGCGAGTGAGGTTCTCGTCTGTAATCTGGCCGGCAAACTGCCGGGCAAAGTCATACTCGTCACCGGTATCGCGCAGAAACCGGGCGGCCTTGCTGACCAGATTCTGGTCGAGGAGTTCGTCGCCCACGGCGGCGGCCTGGCGGTGAAACGCGGAGATTGCCCAGTAAGTGCCGAAACCGACAGCCGTGACCGCCAGGGCGATCGTCAGATACCGCCACGGGATGAGGTGCCATAAGGACGTTTGGGGCTTCGGCGTATCGGGCGTTTTGCCTCGCCGGACGACGCCGGTGACCTGGTTCGCACCGCACTCGGGGCAGCGGACCGTGCCCGGCTTGAGCGGGGCCTCGCAGATGATGCAGTGCCTGAGCTCGGGTTTCTCCCTGGGCGGCTCGACGCCGATCCAGGAATCCTCGGCCAGGTCGGTGGGCTTCCAGGTGAAAGGCGGACGCTCCTGCCCGATGACGAAGGTGATGTGGCAGTTGTGGCAGACCGCCTGCCGGCCCATCACCTCCGTGACCGTGCGGTAACATCGCTTGCAGTGTGGACAGAGAACGCGGATCACGGGAGACCCTCCCCCCTTGTCGCTCCGCGGTCATCATAACACAGCCCTCGCATGAGGACACGCCGGTGCATCGGCGACTCCGCCGGCCGCCGAAAAGAGCGGTCGGTCCGCAACCGCACAAGGCAGACAAGAACCAAGGGGCTGTACGCAGGCCCGTGCCACGCATGAGTAATCACAACAGCTTGAGCAGTTCCAGCGGGTGGTCGATGAGGTGGTGGGCGCCGGCGCGGGTGAGTTCG
>DATIKE010000008.1:0-3794 GCA_035477895.1 Phycisphaerae bacterium | reverse complement strand
CGTCGTCCTGATACCGGCGCGGGGCGGGAGCAAGAGTATACCGCTGAAGAACCTCGCCTCCCTCGCGGGCCGGCCGCTCATCTACTGGGTGACGCGGGCGTGCGCGGAGAGCCCGTGCGTGGACGAGGTGGTCGTGGCCAGCGACAGCCCGGAGATCCGGGAATGCGCGGAGGGTTTTGGCCTGCCGAAGGTCCGGGCGATAGGGCGAAGCGAGGCCACATCGACGGACACCGCGACCAGTGAATCGGTGTTTCTGGAGTTCGCCGAGAAGCACGATTTCGGTCACGCGGCACTGGTCCAGGCGACCAGCCCGCTGCTGACCAGCCACGACGTGACCGGCGCCGTGAAGAAGTATCTGTCGACGGGCGCGGATAGCCTGCTGACGGTGGTGCGGACGAAGCGGTTCATCTGGGAAGAAAAAGGAGCCCTGGTCCAGCCGGTGAATTACGATCCGTTCCATCGGCCTCGGCGTCAGGACTGGGACGGGCAGCTCGTGGAGAACGGGGCGTTGTACATGACCTCCCGGGATCGCCTGCTGACCACGCGGTGCCGGATCTCGGGGCGGATCGCCGGGTACGAGATGCCCGAGGAGACTTACTACGAGCTGGACGAGCCGATCGACTGGATGATCATCGAGCAGTTGCTGCTGGCCCGCGAGCGGGCCGGCGCGGACCTGGCGGCCAAGGCCCGTGAGTTGAGGCTGCTCTGCGTGGATATCGACGGGACGATGACCGACGGGGGGATGTACTACACCGAGGCCGGTGAGGCGATGAAGCGGTTCGACACGCGGGACGCGGCGGGGATGGCCCGGCTGCGGCGGCTGGGGATGGAGCTGGCGATCGTGACCAGCGAGGACTCACCCATCGTGCCGGCCCGGGCGAAGAAACTGCGGATCGAGCACGTGTATGTGGGGGTGGAAGACAAGGAGAAGCTGATCGGCGAGCTGCTGGTGAAGCTGGGGCTGACCTGGGAGCAGATGGCATACGTCGGGGACGATATGAACGATCTGCGGGTCCTCCAGAAAGTGGGCTTTTCAGCGTGCCCGGCCGACGCGGTGCCTACCCTCGCCAAGCACGTGTCATACGTGTGCCGTCGTGGTGGCGGCCACGGCGCGGTCCGCGAGGTGTGCGACCTGATCGAGCAGTCGCTGGGCGGGGCCGCGGGCCGAGCGGGCCTCGCCCCCTGATCGGGTGTGATGATGACCTGGAACGTCTGGTTTTTGCCGAGCAACAACTCGCACGCGGGCAAGAATCTTGCTTTGCTGCGCGGCTTACAGGGTCGCGGGCATCGCGTGAGCGTGCTTTGCCTGGACCGGCTGCATTCCCCGGCCCACGCCTCTCTTCCGCAGGTGGAGGCCGGCGGCCTGCCGTTCGAGATTCTCGACCCCGGCGGCTTTCGATGGGACAAGCACTGGGCGATCCAGGGGCTTCGGCGGGGTGTGCTGGTGCGGGCGCTCAAACGGTTTTTCATGGAACACGAGGTGGATGTAGCCATCTTCGGCGCGGATTCGGGGATCGTGTCGCGGACGGCAGGCGACGTGGCCCGGAGCCTGGGCATTCCGACGGCACTGGTCGTGGACGGGCTGGTCGCGCGCCGCAATCCCGAGTATTGGCGAAGGCGGAGCCTCGGCCTGAAGCTGCGCGACTGGTTCGCGGATCTCGTTATTCGACGAATACTGCGAGCCGGGGGCGGAGGCAGGACGAGCGGGGTGGACCTGCTGCTGGTGATGAGCGAGCTCGCGCGTGAGGAACTGATCCTGCGGGGGGTGAGCGGCGAGCGTGTCCGGGCGGTGGGTTCGCCGGAATACGATGCCCTGGCGCGGCAGTGGCGGCAGTGGGAATCGGAAGGTCGCCCGAACATGATTCGGGAGCGGATGAGCATTGCCCCGGACAGGCCCGTGATTTTCTTCGCCCACCAGGATATCGGGCTGGATGAGGAGATCATGCGGCGTTCGGTCGTGGGCATGGTGCGTGCGGCGCGTCGGGTCGGGGGCACGCTGCTGATGAAGCTGCATCCGCGCGGCGGGGCCAGGGCCGACGACTGGCGCGGGTGGGCGCGTGGCGAGGGCTTCAGCGACCGGGACATCGTGGTGTACGCGAATGAGTGCACGTCAATCGAGGCTGTCGCGATCTGCTCGGTCTGTGTCACGTTTTACAGCACGGTCGCGGTGGAATCGATGGTCTTCGGCAAGCCGGTGGTGCTGCTGATCTACCACGGGTTCAAGGAGTTCCTGAGCGCCGCGGATTTCCGCGGCGGGGCGCTGGACACCCATAGCCCCGAGGAAGCGGAGAATCAACTCGTCCGGGTGCTGAGCGACCCGGCCACTGGGCGGGACCTCACGCGCGGCGTGGCCGACTACCTGAGGACGCAGATGTTCGGGCTCGACGGACACAGCGTGGACCGGAGTGTCGATGCGATCGTTAAACTGGTGGAGAAGCGGCCCCGGGCAGTGAGGCGGCAAGTGGAGAGAGGGATAGCATGAATCAGGTGAGCGTTGTCATGGTTGGTGACGTGCGGTTCAACCGATCGCTGGCAGATGATCCGGTGGCGGCCATTGGTCGGCTGAGCGCGGAATTCCGGCGGGAACTCGAAGCCGATGTGCTGTTGGCGAACCTGGAGTGTTCGCTGGGCTCGCCGGTTCCGCGGGTGGGCGCGAAGAATGATGTGCCGCTGGCCACCTGCCCTCCGTCGAGCGCTCTGGCACTCAAAGCCTTGGGCGTCAATGTTGTGACCATGGCCAACAACCACATTTTCGACGGCGGAGCACAGGGGCTGGATCTGACGCGGAAGGTCCTCGATGAAGCGGGGATTGCGTACTTCGGGGCTGGGCTGAACTATGAGGAGGCGGCCAAGCCCTGGATCGTGGAGCGGAACGGCGTTCGTATCGGCTTTCTCGGTTTTTGCGGTTGCGAGTGCGCGGGCCGGAACAAACCCGGCACGCTCTTGCTGGATTACGGTGCATCCTACCGGCTGATGCGGAAGGTCAAGGACGACTGTGATTATCTGGTCATCTACTTTCACGAAGGGATCGAGGCGACGAACTATCCGACGCGGATGGCGATGAGAGCGTGTCACCGGGCGGTGGATTGCGGCGCTGACCTGGTGGTCGGCACGCATCCGCACACCGTCCAGGGCATCGAGCGGTACAAGGGCGTTCCGATCGTCTACAGCCTGGGCAACTTCATCATGCCTTTGCTGGATCCGTTGGAATACGGGTGGTGGCAACCGCAAACGGCACTGGCGAGGATGGGGATCGGTTTTGACAGGAAGTTAATTGCTCGGGCGTTGATCCTGAGGTGCGTCTTCCGCCGTGGTGAGCGTGTTCGTGTAGAGCCGGTTCCGATTCTGGTAGAGGAGTCCGGCCTGCCGCGACTTCCCGCGGGCGACGAGGTCGCGGAAGAGGCGGCTTTCCTCGAGGAGCTGTGCGAGGCGTTCCATCGGCCGGACAGTCCTGTGTGGCGTGTCCGGGACGAAGTAGAGCGAGGCTATGCTCGACTTGGCCGATCCGACATTTCCTGGACGTATGTGCTGCGCAACCTGCATCGAACCAGGCCGCACCATGTTGTATCGTTCCTGAGGACGTTTCGGTAGACCGACTGAAAGTGTTGAGGGGACCATGCTGAAAGGTGTTGAGTGAGCCAGGACCTGTTGAGGCGCTATTATCGTTTGATCGACGAACGGCGGCTCTGGTCCTCGTCCGCGAACTGGAGCTTCTACCTGAATCAGTTGTTCGCGGGTGTGGACCTGGCGGGGAAGCGGATGCTGGACATCGGCGCGGGCACCGGGCTGCTGGG
>DATIKE010000007.1:0-7307 GCA_035477895.1 Phycisphaerae bacterium | reverse complement strand
GCCAGGATTGGGTTCTCCGGTATGTAGATTGGTACTCTGGCCCCACAGGGCGATCGGTTGTCCGCTCGTTCGGGCGGAGAGGTCGAGGAGCAGAACCCGGTTGTTGGCGGTGTCGCCGATCAGCAGACGCGTGGGAAGGTCGACGGGTTGTGATGATGTATTGCGCAACGGCGGGGGGATGAGTGTGACGGCCGCCGGTCCGCGCAGGCGGAAAGGGGAGCAGCCGGCCCGGGCGGAGGTGAAAGAGCCGTCCTGGCCCAGCACCGTGTCGGCAGTGCTCGCGGTGGCCGGCGAGCGGTAGATCAGCACCCGGTGGTTGGCGGTATCAGCCACGGCGAGCATGCCGGCCAGGGCCGAGACCCCCAAGGGGCCGCAGAGTGATTTCGAACTTCTGCCGCCGGCGTTGGCGCCGCCGGTTCTGAAGTCCGGCTGGCCGACCACCACATCAGCCGTGGTGTCGGTGGTGCGCGGCGAGCGATAGCCGAGCACGCGGTGGTTTCCGGTGTCGGCTATCCAGAGGGTTTGCGTGTGCGGGTCAAAGACGATGCCGCCGGGATGGTCGAGCGAGTCGGCCGACAGGCCGCCGTTGTTGGGATCGAGGGTCTTGAAGCTGCCGGCCTGGCCGAAAACCCGGTCGGCCAGCGCGTCAGTCTCAAACGGGCGGTCGAACTCGACCACGCGGTTGTAGTCGCGGTCGCTGACGTAGAGGTTGCCCTGCGGATCGACGGCCAATCCGACCGGTGTGAGCAACCGGTCGCGGCCGGCCTCCATGTCATTGAAGTACGCGCCGCCCATGTCCGCCTGGCCGATGACAAGATCGGCGCGGGCCGGTCGCGTCGTTGGCAACGGCAGGCGATATCCCAGCACGCGGTGGTTTCCGGGATCGGCCACATAGAGACGATGCGGCGTCGCGCCGGTATCGACGGCCACGGCTGCGGGGGCGATGAGGCCCCGGCCATCGGTGCGATTGGCGAACGGGCGTGTGAAATCCGGCTGGCCGATTACGATGTCGGCCGTGTTGTCGGGCAGGAGAGGATCCGGGGCTTTATTTGTCTCGGCGAGCACCCCAAAAGGCGACAGGGCCAGGCAGGCCCCCACAAGGCCGCGCCGGATTCGCAGGGCTCGTTGTATAAGACGTGGGTTCACGCCGGCGAGTATACCGGCCGGCGGACGACGGGCACAAAGCCCGCCACTCGGTGTTTGGGGCCGGGAACGATTGCGTCGTCAGCCGGAAGACCGTAGCATGCCGAATCCTCACTGGTGGGGGATTCGCGGAGACCTGTACAAGGAGAATACGAATGCGACAGTTCGTCCAAACGCTTATCGTGGCCGGATGCGCGGCCGTGGCTTTGTCCGTTTTCAATGGGGCCTCGGCGGCCGAGGTGAAGGTCAAGGACTGCCTCGTCGGCCCCTGGCAGTTGTTCATCGACGATCATCTCGTCGCGTCGAAACATAACGTGGTTCGACGATACCACCCGTTCCGCAAGCATGCGGGCAACCCCCTCATCGAGGTCGATCAGCCGTGGGAGGAGCACGTGGTGAACGCGTGCAGCGTGCTGGCGAACGAGGACGGCACCGGGTTCCGTATGTACTACTACTGCTGGACGCCCGAGGGCGACAAGAGCCGTTCCTACATGTGCTACGCGACCAGCAAGGACGGCCTCAAGTGGGAAAAGCCCAAGCTCGGGCTGTATGACTGGCAGGGAAACAGCAAGGGGGCGGCGACCAAGGAAAACAACATCCTTCCGGACGGATGCGCCTCGGTCATGTACACGCCCTGGGAGACGGACCCCGCCAAGCGGTATCACGGCGTCGGGGGCATGTATCACGCCCGGGCCTCGGCGGACGGCATCAACTGGAAGCCGTTGTCCGAGGAAAAGATCGTTTCCGGCGGCGACACCAGCCATTTCTACTGGGACCCGCACGTGAAGCGGTTCCGCTGCAATGTGAAGGTGGGTACGGACGTCCGCGGTCTGCGGCGGCGATGCGTGGGCTTCAGCGAGACCAACGACCTGACCAAGTACCCCCCGCTGCGGATGATCATGGCCCCGGATGACATCGACGACCTGTGGTGCAAGCCCGGTACTGTGCAGCGCACGCATTTCTACGCCTGCCCGGTCACCCCGTATGAGACAATGTATGTGGGCTTCCTCCAGATCTACCGGGCCGCAGAACCGGAAGGCTACTTCCATGGCCCGCTGTGGCTGGAGTTGGCCAGCAGCCGTGACGGCATGCGTTGGAATCGATCGGAGCCCGATACGACGGTGCGCAACATTTACTCCCTGCAGGACATAAGCCGCCCGCCGCTGCTGAATATCGGCAAGTTCCGCGAATTTGACGACGGCATGGTGATCGCCCCCCCGCCGCTGTTGGTGGGCGACGAGCTGTGGGCCTACTACACCGGCTACGAGGAGTTGCATGACCTGCTGCCTTACAAGTCGGCGATCGGCCTGGCCAAGCTCCGCAAGGACGGCTTCGCCTCCCTGGACGCCGACGAGGTCATGGGCGAGATCGTGACCAAACAATTCACAGGCGCCGACGGCACGCTGCTGGTCAACTGCAATCCGCGAGGCGGCTCGATTCGCGTCGAGTTGCTGGATGCAGACGGAAAAGTCATCCCCGGCTACAGTCGCGACGACTGCACGGCGGTGACCAAAAACGGCGTGCGCCAGGCGGTGACCTGGAAGAACAATAAAGAACTGCCGGGCGACGGCAGGCCCGTCCGGTTCCGATTCGTGATGGAACACGCGCAACTCTTCTCGTTCATGCCAGGCGAGAAGGTCCGGATGATCGAGGAGCAGGCCGGGCCGGTGCTGCAGGCGCTATATACCTTTGAGGGTGACATCGACTCTTGGTCGGACATGCTCGGCGAGGACGGGCTGCAGCCCCTCAGGAACCTCGGCACCTGCGTGATGGATTCCAAGAAACCCGCCCCGGCATTCGGTAAGCGCTCGCTGGTGATCGGCTCGGAGTTTCGGCCGCTCAACCGCGTCGAGATCCTCGGTACCGACAACCTGGGGACTCACTTCACGCTGGCCGCCATGGTTAAGAGCACGAACAACAAGCACTCCCGGCTGTTCAGCGCGTACAACGGCAACTCGCCGGTCAACACGAGCGAGTTGATCTTCGACTTCGACCCGCGTGGCACGATCCTGGGCGGCCTGCGCCTGTTCTGCAAGGGGATGCAGGTGCAGTCGAACGCGGTCGCCTTCGCGGACGAGAAGTATCACCATCTGGCCGTCGTCTACGATAACGGCGAGGTGACGTTCTACCTCGACGGCAAGTCCGTCGGCCAGGCCTGGGTGCCCGGCGGCGAGCCGGTGAAGCTCGCCCGCAACCTGATGATCGGCGAGGACCTCGAGCTCGGCAGCGACGAGCAACTCCAGGGCAACGTCGACGACGTTCTGGTGCTCGGCCGGTGCCTCTCGGGCGAGGACATCCAGACCCTGGCCGCCAAGGGCGCCGCGGTGCTGTTCAAGCTCGGGGGTTAGATCAGTTATTATAGCGGCCGAACCTCCTGCCTGCCTGCCAGCAGGCAGGCGTGTCGGCCGTTCCCCGATCAACACGCATCACCGTCCGGCAGGGGCGCCGGACGCTATAGTTGTTTACGATTCCATGCTGTGTCGAGATTCTCATCTCGATACGACGGGTGGTGGATTCCCACCCCCTTGGACGGCGGGCATGAAATGAGCGACCCGTATTTCCAGCGACTGTTCGCCGACCGGATCGGCGGTGCGAACTACGGCAAGGGCACCGAGATCTACAAGTTCGAGAAGATCAAGCGGGCCAAGCGGCAGGCGATCGGAGATTTCCCGGATCGGCCGCTGCTGGACTTCGGCATCGGCGAGAACGACGACATGGCCGCCCCGATCGTTCGGCAGGCGATGAAGGTCGAGGTCGACAAACTCGACAACCGTGGCTACGCCGACAACGGGATCGCCGAGTACCGCCAGGTCGCCGCCGAGTGGATGAAAATCCAGTTCGGCGTCACCCTCGACCCGAATACCGAGATCAACCACTGCATCGGCTCGAAGCCGGCCCTGGCGATGCTGCCGGCCGCGTTCATCAACCCCGGCGACATCACCCTGATGACCGTGCCGGGCTACCCGGTGGCCGGCACGCACACGCACTACTACGGCGGGTCGGTGTTCAAGCTGCCGCTGCGCCGGGAGAACGGTTTTCTGCCGGACCTGGAGGCGGTCCCGGAGGACATCCGCCGCCGGGCCAAGCTGCTGGTGCTCAATTACCCCAACAGCCCGACCGGCGCCCTGGCCGATGAGGAGTTCTATCGGGAAGCGATCGCGTTCGCCAAGGCCAACGCGATCGTCGTGGTCCAGGACGCCGCCCACATCATGCTGACCTATGGCCGCAAGCCCCTCAGCTTCCTGGCCGTCGAGGGAGCCCGGGACGTGGGCGTCGAGGTCCACTCGATGAGCAAGGGGTTCGATATGATCGGCTGGCGGCTGGGCTTCGTGGCCGGCCACGAGCGGATCGTCCGGGCCTTCGCCGACGTCAAGGACAACAGCGACAGCGGGCAGTTCATCGCCATCCAGAAGGCCGCCGCCGTCGCCCTGCGGCACCCGGAGATCGCGGCCGCCATCCGCGCCAAGTATGAGCGCCGGTTGCGCAAGCTGGTCGATGCGCTCGGCGCGATGGGCTTCGACGTGCGAATGCCCGGAGGAACCTATTTCCTCTACGTACCTGCACCCAAGGGAGTTACGGGTGGTCCGCGGTTCGCCAGCGCCGAGGAGTGCTCGCAGTTCCTGATCCGCGAGCGGTCCGTTTGCACCGTCCCCTGGGACGACGCCGGCCCGTTCCTCCGATTCTCCGTGACCTACGAGGCGCCCACCGAGGCCGACGAAGACGCCCTGATGGCCGATCTCAAGCTTCGTTTGGCAGAGGATTGTTTCTTTTTTTAGTCTTGCGGTCAGATATCTGTGCGTTTTGCGCACATTTTCTTCCACTAGGACCCTCTTTGGTCGCGACCCGCAAAGAGGCGTCCGCCTCAGGTTCTATTTCGCTTCGACGAGTTCGTACACCTTGCCGTGTTGCTTCAGCCACGCCACGTCACCCGCAGCGGCATGCTGGGCGATCTCGTCGAGTAGTTGGGCCGTCTTGGAATCAATGACCGGTTCGTCGGGGGCATCAGGCGAGTAAGAAACCTTGATGGAGACTTCCACGAGATACTTTCCGCGTCGTATGGTCGTCGTTTTAGTTTCGGTTCTTGCGGACATTGGCATTATTCCCTGTCGTAGAGATGGACCGTTATCAATATCGCCCGGTCCAGGTGCCGGTCGTAGGCCCAAACCGTTTTGGTGATGACGCCGTCCGGCAGGATGATTTCCAGCTCAATCTTGGGGCGGGGCTTGGCATCAGCCACTTCCCGTATGAGCCTGCCTTCCGGCGTGAGCCCAACAACGTGCCAGATTTCGAGCGATTTTTCCTGTATGGCCTCGTTGGCGTGCCCGGAAAGACCCCATTTCCCTCTGCGACCATGGCAATAATGCGGGGATGCAAGCTCGCCATATCAGCATTGTAGAGTCATCGCGATGACGCACCAAATCCGATGGTATGGTGCATTCGATTCTTGAGGCGGTGCTTTGACGGTCTGACACGGGTGGGGTTACCATCCCGCTCATGGTCCTGGAAGCGGATCAGTTGACTGTGCGGCGACTCGGGACGACGGTGCTCCGCGAGGTGGGGCTGCGCGTCGAGCGGGGGCAGACCGTCTCGATCATCGGGCCGAACGGGGCGGGCAAGTCGACGCTGATGATGGCCCTGGCCGGGCTGCTGCCGATCGACGGTGGGCGGGTTCTGCTGGAGGGTCGGCCGATCCACCGCTGCCGTCGCCGCGAGATCGCCCGCCGGCTGGCCTACGTCCCGCAGATTTATGATGGCTACCTGGCGTTCACCGCCCGCGACGTGATCGAGGCCGGCCGGTACGCGCATCTCGAACCGCTGGCGTCGTTCGGCGAAGCCGACCGCGGCGCGGTGGACGAGGCCGTCGCCGCCTGCCGCATTGAACCGCTTCTCGACCGTCGGGTGGAGACGCTCTCCGGCGGCGAACGGCAGAAAGTCTGGATCGCGGCCGCCCTTGCCCAGCAGTCGCCGACCCTGCTGCTGGATGAGCCGACCAACGCCCTCGACCCGGCCCATCAGGCCGATCTCGTCACCATCCTGCGCGAGTTGACCCGCGCGGGTCGAACCCTCGTCGTCATCTGCCACGATCTCAACCTGGCGCTGGCACTGGGCGGTCGGGTTGTTGCCCTGAAGGAAGGGGCGGTCTTCCTCGACGAGCCTGCGGGCGTCCTGCGTGACACCGCCCGTCTGGGCGAGCTGTTCGGGACCGGCTTCGAGCTGCATCACGGACCCGTGGAAAGCTCCTTTTCGATCCAACTGAAGTGGAGGGGCGCCTGATGGCCCGAGGGAGAGCCCGGCTATGGTGTCTGCTGCTGGCCTGGGCGGCCCTGGCCGTCGTCTCCCTCCTGGTGGGCACGACGGGCGTCGGCTTGGCGGATTACTGGCGTCAGTCAGCCGCGACCGAGCATCGCTGGACCGAGTTTGTCCGCTCCCTGGCCGATCTGCCCCTGCCGCGCCTTCTGCTTGGCACGCTGGCCGGCGCCGCACTCTCCGTCGCCGGGGCCATGTTCCAGGCCCTGTTCCGCAATCCGCTGGCATCCCCTTACACCCTCGGCGTGTCGAGCAGCGCTTCTCTCGGGGCGGCTGTCGCCATCGCGGTGTTTGGCACGGGAGTGTGGCATGGTTTCTCGGTTGTGAGCGCCGCCGCCTTCGCCGGCGCCATCGTTTGCGTGAGCATCGTCTATGTCATCTCGGGCGTTGTCCGTCACCATGGGGCCGCCGCGCTGCTCCTGGCGGGCCTGACGCTCGGTTTTCTGACTTCGGCGCTTGTGGTGCTGATCATGTACCTGGCCGAGATCCGGGATGCCGACCGCATCCTGCGCTGGATGATGGGTTCCCTGGAGATTGTCGGCCTCGCGCCGATATACGAGGTCCTGGCGTTGACTGCCGTGGCCGGCGGCGTGGCCGCCTGGCTGCACCGCGACCTCGACCTGTTCATGATGGGTGAGCAGCTTGCCGCCAGCCGGGGCGTGTCCCTCCGCTGGTCGCGCCGGCTCATTTACTTTTCCGCTTCACTGCTGACGGCCGGCGTGGTCGCCCATTGCGGCCCGATCGGCTTCGTCGGCCTGCTCGTGCCCCACATCTGCCGCGCCCTGGTAGGCCCAACCCATCATCGCCTGTTACCGGCCTGTGCCTTCGTGGGCGCGATCTTCCTGCCGTTCTGCGAC
>DATIKE010000006.1:0-3746 GCA_035477895.1 Phycisphaerae bacterium | reverse complement strand
CCCGCCGCTACGATGAAATGGTGGACACGGCCAAGGCCCTGGTGGCCGAGACCCGAAAGCTGTTGCTGGAGACCGAGCCGCAGCGACAGCCGGTCGTGGAGGCCTATCTCTTCGAGCAGCAGCGGCAACTCGGGGTTCTTTTCGCCCTGGCCGGTCGCTATGACGAAAGCGCGGCATACCTCCGGCAACTGATCGAGCAGGTCGACGAACTCCGTCGCGAAGGGGAGTCGATTGCTCAGAAGAAGGACCTGGAACCTGCGCAACGATTCCAGGTTGTCCGTCAGATTCAGCAGGTCCGGCAGCGGCAGGTGCTGATCCTGAGAGCCCTGGCTTTCGTCCATCAGCGGCGGGGGGATATGGGTCAGGCCGAAGCCGCCGGACGGGACGCCTATCGGCTCATTCCGGACAACGTCGGGCTGAACAACGACCTGGGGTATATGCTGGCTGACGCGGGCAAGGACCTCCAGGAGGCCGATCGAATGATCCGCCTGGCGGCCGGGGAAGACCCCGATGAGACGGCGTATCTCGACAGTCTCGGCTGGGTGCTCTACAAGCAGGGCCGGTTGGAGGAGGCGCGGAAGTGGCTGCTTCGGGCCGCGGCATCCGACGAGGAGCAGAACCCAGTGATCCATGATCACATCGGGGACGTGCTGTGGCGTCTTGGCGAGCACGAGGAGGCGGCTCGGCAATGGCGGCAGTCGATGGAACTGCACGAGCGCAAGGCGCAGGCCGGCGAGGGAATCGAGGACGATCGGCATGCCGGCCGGACCCGCGAGAAGCTGGCGGCCGTCGAGAGCGGGAAATCCCCCCAGGTGGCCCCGATCGTGACGGCGACCCAGACCGCGCCGCATGGCGGCTGAAATCGGCTGTCGGTCCGGCACCGGCGATTGATCGAACAGCATGAGTGACGGATGAGAGAAGGTGAGTGATGGCAGGTCATTCGCATTGGGCGCGGATCAAGCACAAGAAGGCGGCTACGGACGCCCGCCGCGGCCGATTATGGAGCAAGCTGGCTCGGAACATCATGGTGGCCGCCAAGCGCGGGGCCGATCCGGCGGATAATCTCTCACTGCGTTATGCGATCGACAAGGCCCGGCAGGCGAATATGCCTCGGGACACCATCGAGAACGCCATCAAGAAAGGCTCCGGCGGCGGCGAGGGCAGCAACTTCGAGACTGTCTACTACGAGGGGTATGGCGCGGGTGGGGTGGCCATTCTGGCCGAGGCCATGACTGACAACCGCAACCGGACGGCGCCCGAGGTCAAGAAGATCTTCGAGCGGCACAACGGCAGTGTCGGGGCCGCCAACTGCGTGAAGTGGATGTTCGCCTCCAAGGGGCAGGTGACCGTGCCGGTGGCGGATGCCGACGAGGACACAATTGCCGGGATCGCCCTGGAAGTCGGCGCCGAGGACTATACTCAGGCCGATGACGTCTGGGAGATATCCTGTGAACCGGCGGTGTTTGAGCCGCTGCGCGAGGCGGTGAGCAAGGCCGGTATCACGCCGGCCTCGGCCGACCTGGCGATGGTTCCGTCCAACACCGTGCAGGTCGATGCCGAGAACGGCCGCAAGCTCCTGGCCCTCGTCGAAGCCCTTGAAGAGCACGACGATGTGCAGAACGTCTACGCCAATTTCGAGATTCCAGATGACGTCATGGCCTCGATCGGCGGCGGGGCGGGGTGAGCGTTTCCGCTATCACGCCTGCCGCTGCAGCAGGATGATGGTGATGTCGTCGGGGTGTCGGCCCGTGCTGAAGAAGCTCGTGAGTTCTTCGCTGATATCCTGAATAGTGGTTGCCGGCGGCTGTCCGAACCCATCGCAGATCATCTCGATGAACCGGGCTTCGCGGTATTTCTCGCCCTGCTCGTTGACGGCGGTGGCGACGCCGCGCGTGTAGATAGCCAGGGTTTCACCCGGGGCGAGCGTGTCGCTTTTGGCGAGGTACTCGTAGTTTCGGGCGGCCCCGACGGATGGGCCGTCGGCCGTCGGGAGCTTTCGCGGCTGGCCGTGCGGGTCCACGACGAACGCGCCGATTTTGCCCGCCCGGCAGTACTGGATCTTGCCCGAGGGCGCGTCCAGCAGCACGCACATCTCGTCGACGATGACCGGGTCGTGTTCGCTGTACATGAGCCAGTTCAGCTCGCGGGCGAAGGCATGAGGCGGGTCGTTGTGCAGCATGGCCACGCGAAACGTGGAGTGTAACTGGGCCAGGGCCAGGGCCAGTGATGCCCCGCTGGCCCGTGCGTGGCCGACCAGAAACGCGGTGACCTCGGTGTCCGGCCGGCGCACCACGTCGAACACGTCGCCCGGGGTTTCCTGCCCGGAGCGGCTGTAAGCGGCCATCTTGAAGTTCGGCCAGTTCGGCGATTGCTTCGGATCGAGCTGGGCCTGGATGGCCTGAATGATGCTGACCTCGCTGGCCGAGATGGCTGCCTCGCGCTGCTGCTGAAGGCGCATCAGGTCGTTGAGCTTGGCGGTGACGGCCGATCCGAAAGCGGTGAGCAGATCGAGGTCGGGGATCTGGAACCGCCGGGCGTGCGTCCGGCGATCGACATAAATCATCCCGTAGCAGTTCCTGCCCGCCGAGAGGGGAACACCCATCGCCGATCCGATCTCGGGCTGATCCCGTACTTTTCGGATGCAGATGTGCTGGCCGCGCTCGCAGCAGCGGTACTGCAACAGGGGGATCAGCGGGCTGTTGTCGCATGGTTGACCTGAGGGCAGCCGGCCCCCGATGACCTCGAGTTCGCCGTGGGCATGGAGGCGGATCCCGATCCAGGCCATCCGGACGTTGAGCGACCTCAGCAGCAGGCCCAGCGAGATGTCGATCAGCTCGTGAATGTCGCGGCAATGCGAGATCCGCACTCCCAGGTCGGAGGCCAGGTCGAGCTGGTCCTTGACCATGGTGATGCCTTCGAAGTGGCGTTTCACGATCGAGCCGGCCGGCAGGGGGAACTTTCGGATCTTGGCCAGTTCCTCGACGCCCATCCGGGCGTCCTCGACGACATGTTCCTCGAGGGCGGCCGACAGGTGAAACTCGATGAGATAGTTCTGAAGCACGAGGACGTCGCCCTCGGTCAGCGGGGCCTGTTCGCCGACGGCCTGGTCGTTGAGGAGCAGGTTCTCGGCTGAGCCGACCCGTTCCACATGCCAGCCGCCGTGGCCGGTCGGGGCAATGATCGCCGCATTCGGGCTGATCTGCTGATCCGGCAGGACGACTGCGCACGCCGGATCGGAGCCTACCCGAACCTCTTCTTCTTCGAAGGTCAGGTCCGCCAGAACTGCGTCACCCTCTTTGACTAGCAGGCGCATGTTTTTGACATCGTCCGTTTGGAGTCGTAGATTGCGATTCGCACGGGGTTTACCCTCAGTTGCCCGGGAGATTCGTCTTGCCGAAAGCCGGCCTTCGCCCGATGCCGCCCGCGATTCACGACCGCCTGCGGGCGTGCCGCTCAAGAATACAGGCAAAGTCGCTTGACGGCTACTTGGTCACGGACCGTTCCGACCAGTTCTATTTCACCGGCTTCGACGGCGATGATGGGGCGGTTCTGATTCTTCGCGACCGGGTATACCTGCTGACCGACGGACGGTTCGCGGAGGCGGCCCGGCGGTCGGCCGGGTGGGCGCGGGTGGTGATTCGGACCGGACCCATGACCGAGGTCTTGGCCCCGCTGTTGCGGCGGCATCGGCTGAAGCGGATCGGGTTCAGTCCGGACCATTTGTCGGTGGCGACGCACAAAAGCTA
>DATIKE010000005.1:0-2763 GCA_035477895.1 Phycisphaerae bacterium | reverse complement strand
GGCTCGCCGCCGGTTGATCGCCGGCCGGCAACGTCGTTTTGTACACCCCAAGCCCCGGACAAGGCCTGTCCGGGGCTTTTTTGTTAACATGCTCCGCGGCAATTGTTGCTTAGGGGCAAGGAGCACAGGAATGACCGTCGCGACAAGAGGAATAGTCGTTTTTCTGGCACCCGTTCTGCTGGCCTCCGCCGCGACGGCCGGGGACGACAAGGTTAAAGATTATTCCTTCTTTCTGAATCGGCTGATCGATCTGGACGGCCTGGCGGTTTTGGAGGACGGCATCCGGACCGCACAGTGGTCGAGCTATGACCGCAAGTCGAAATACGACGAGGCGACCGGCAAGTACGTCGACTGGGACGCCAATGGCGACTCCGGCCACTACATCCGGGTGGACGAGCAGACCGGCGAGGCGGTGATGGCCGAAATCGACGGGCCGGGCTGCATCTGGCGGATCTGGTCGGCCAACCCGAAGGGAAAGATCTGCTTTTATCTCGATGGCGCGGACAAGCCGACGTACGAATGGGACTTCAACGATCTGTTCGACCACAACAAATCGCCGTTTCCCAGCCCGCTGGTCTGGCAGCGGCGGGTCGACCTGAAGGACGGGGACAACCCGGCTTCGAACTGCTACATGCCGATCCCATTCGCCCGAGGCTGCAAGGTAACCGCGGACCAGGCACATCGGCAGTACTACCACATCGGCTACTCGGTATTCCCGAAGGAGTGGAAGGTCAAGACCTTCACGATGGAGCGGACGCCCGAGGAAGAGGCGACGCTGAAGAAGGTGATCGAGAGCTGGACGAACAGAGGCCAGGACCCGCAACCTGCCGACGGCGGACGGACGATCGCCGACACGGTCGACCTGAAGCCGGGCGTGCCGGTGACCATCGGCCGGCTGGAGGGGCCGGGCACGATTCGCCAGTTCCTCGCGAAGGTCATCGGGCCGGAGCGCTGGGTGCACCGCAAGGTAGTGCTGCAAATGTACTGGGACGGCCAGTCGCGCCCCGCGGTCGAGGCCCCGATCGGGGACTTCTTCGGCGATGCCTGGGCCGATACGCCTTACCGGAGCCTGCCGATGGGCATCACCGACGAGATGAGCTACTGCTTTTTCCGCATGCCGTTTTCCGCCGGCGCGAAGATCGTGGCGACCAACCAGGGCCGACAGTCCGCGCGCCTGCGGTTCAATATCTCCTGGCAGGAGGGCCGGCCGCCCGCGGGCGCCGGCCGCTTTCATGCCGGGTGGCGGCGGGACATCGACAGCTCGGCGTTTGACTACCCGGTTCTCGAATGCGGCGGCAAAGGCCGCTTTGTCGGATGCGTCCTCTTTGCCGACAACATCGTCGGCGGGTGGTGGGGCGAGGGCGACGAGAAGATCCACGTCGACGGCGAGAAGTTTCCGTCGACCTTCGGCACCGGCAGCGAGGATTATTTCGGCGATGCCTGGGGAATCCGGTATTTCGAGAACGCCTGCCACGGGTATCCGAGGAGAGAGCCGTGGGACAAGATCCGCCGGCAGGCGTGTTATCGCTGGCACGTCTCGGACAGCATCCCGTTCGAGAAATCATTCAGGATGACCATCGAGAACTACGCGGCCGTCGGCAAGAATACGCTCAAGAACGATTACAGCTCGATGGCCTACTGGTACCAGGCGCCGGGCGGGTCGGATTTCTTCGCAAGCGTGCCGATGGAGGCTCGCGTGCCTCAGGGGCCGGTGCGGGCGGGGGCCATCGAGGCGGAAACGGCTCTCTGGATCGACATCGGCTCGCCGGGTATTCGCATCATCGACGACGACTCTTTGTTTGAGCCGCTCAGCAAGGGGCGTGGCGTGTTGATTTCCGGAAAGTCCGGCACGCGAGCGGTTTTCGGGATTCCGGTGCCCCAGGAGGGGCTGTACACGCTGGAGGCGGTGATCGGGGGCGGAGTGGCCACTTCTGAAACCGTGCTGATGCAGGATGCCAGGCCGATCGATGGTCCGCTGCCTCTGCCGGCCGGCGAGGTGACGGTCGAACTGAAAGTGACCGGCCAGCCCGTCGCGGGCGACTGCTGCGAGGCGATCGTGGACTTCTTCATGTTGCAGCCTTGTCGGGCGTTCGTCCGCGAGTGGTACCTCATCGGGCCTTTCGATAACACCGACAAGGCCGGGGCCGACAAGGCTTACGGGCCTGAAACCGATGCCTTCCAGGCCGGCAGGACGTACGGAGGCAAGGGCGGCGGGCAGGTGAGCTGGCGGAAGATCCGCGCCAGGGAGGATTCCGTCAACCGCGGCGGCGACTTCTTCAAGCAGAACGAGCACGTGGTCATCTATGCGTACTCCGAGGCGATCTCGCCGGATGACCGCGAGGTGATCGGCCACGCGGGCAGCGATGATGGGATCAAGGTCTTCGTGAACGGCAAGTGCGTGCACACCAGCCTGAAGGAGCGCGGGCTCAAGCTCGATGAGGACACGTTCAAGGTCCAGCTCAAACAGGGGCGCAATGCCGTTCTATTGAAGGTGTTGCAGATCGGCGGGGAGTGGGGGTTCGCTTTCCGGCTGGACGATCCGAAGAATGAGCTGAGATATGTGTTGCCTTAGACCCATCTTCGACGGCAGCAAATTATATCTCCTGCTCTCACAATGGGTTGGGTTTTGAGGTTTCGGCCTTGGCACTGCACTTCCCGGCTCTGCCGGAAGGGACCGGGAAGGACGGGTGTGCCTATTCGGCCGGACGGATGGTTGGTCCCAAGGCCGCGCCGACAGCCTGGAGGGCCTTGCCCGCATCGCCG
>DATIKE010000004.1:0-1965 GCA_035477895.1 Phycisphaerae bacterium | reverse complement strand
GGGCAAGTCGGATGTGCACCCGCCGTAGTCGCTCACGAAGATTGGAATCGTCGCCCCCGGTCGCGTAGCGCTCGACCGCCTCGTGAAAAAGCACCTGCCGGTCGATGAGTCTGACGCACATCAGATCGTTTTCGTCAAACCGATCGCCCAGCAAGGGCGAGCGCAGCACCGCCGCCAGCGGGATGTCCTGCCGCGGGTTGTCCAGGACCTGCAGCAGGCTGAGCACGTCGCGGAACTCGGTCGAGTCGATACTGCCGGCGTCGCGTTCGATTCGCGCGGGGACACCCATCCGCCGCAGAACCTCGGCGAGGGGTTCGGCTTTGTGGGGCAGCGAGCGGAGGAGAATAACGATGTCGCGGTACTCGATGGGTCGTGCGGTCGGCGGCCCGCCCGGCGTGCGCGGCCGATCGCCCACGTACATTCGGGCGACGCCCGGCTCCAGGCCCATCCACCGGCGGATGCGGGAACCGATCAGGAAAGCCTCGCGCTCGATGGCTTCGAGTTCCTCGCTGTTGTCCCGGTCGGATTGCGTGGCCCCGCCCGGCTCGGACTCTTCTTCGCCACTCTCATCGGCGCCCTCCGACACCCGGGCCGTCTGCGCGGTGATCGGTTCGAGCAGAAGGATCTCCACGGCCGGCGATCCGAACATCGGCCCGTCAGCCTGCCGCGGATAGGTCGCGGCGGCCCGCAACGCGGCCCGCTCGTCATAGTCCGTCCCGCCAAACGACTGCCGCATCAACGGCTGAAACACCAGATTGATCGCGGTGATCACTTCCCGGCGGCTGCGGAAGTTCTCCTGCAGCCGGATGACCTCGCCAAGCGGGCCGCCGGCATCGAATCGGCGCTCGCGCTCCGCGAACACATCCGGTTCCGCCAGCCGAAACCGGTATATCGACTGCTTGATGTCGCCGACGCTGAAGAGGTTGCCCTGCGGCGGGTCCGCCGACTCGCGGCTCACGCAATGCAGGATGGCCGCCTGAAGCGGGTCCACGTCCTGAAATTCGTCCACCAGGACGTACCGATACTGCTTCTGCAATTGACGTGCGACCTCGGAAGGTCGGCTGCGATCGCTCTCGCTGGTCAACAATTGATAGGCCAGCCGTTGCAGGCCATCAAAGTCAACGGCCCGCTGACTTCGCTTGGCGTCGGCGTATCGGCGATCGAACTCGGTGACCAGGTCGGCCAGCGCCCGCACGTGCGGAGCGATTATCGCAAGGCCCTCACGATACTCGTCGGCGGTAAAGGCGCAGACGCCCTCGAGCAATCGCTCTTTGAACAAATCGCGACCCTCGTCCTGGAGCTGCTTGGCCTTGTCGTACGCCGCTCCGTCCTCCTCATTGAGGCGGCTCGGCTTGCGCGGAGGCCTCGGAAGCTCGAACGCGCGAATCGTCTCGGCCGTCGACACCCAGGACTCAGGCGGCTGATCCTTCAACATCGTCTGCCATTGCTTCAGCCGGGCGACATGCTCGTCGAGGTACTCCGCTCGCACCTTGGCCGCCGGCCAGCACCGGCGAATCGTGGCCGCCAGTTCCCAGCCATACTGAATCTGCCCGATCAACTCGCGCTCGATCCGGTGATGCTGGTACTGGTGCATCCGGGCCGCCAGGCCATCCGGGCAGGTCGGGTCGGCCTGGGAGACGGCCTGCTCGAGCCGGCCCTGCGGGTCGGCCAGGCTGTGAATAAACCGATGCACGCGCAGCACGGTTCCGGCCACCTGCCAGTCCTGCCCGCCGCCGTACTCGTCGACCAGGTTCCTAAACGCATTGCCCGCATCGTCGTCGCGGCCGTACAGGTCGACAAACAGCCTGTCGAGGGTTTCCCGCTTGAGCAACTCCGCCTCATCGCCGGCCAGCACGGTCGCCTGCGGATCGACGCCGGCCTGGGGGAACCATCGTTGGATCAGCGTTTTACAGAAGGCATGGATCGTGGAAATGCCGGCGTTGTCGAGCTGGTAAAGCTGGCGGC
>DATIKE010000003.1:0-20755 GCA_035477895.1 Phycisphaerae bacterium | reverse complement strand
TCGATCTGTTCTCTAGCCCTCCCTTTTCCCACCGTTGAAACGGTGGGCTATTATCATCGCGTCCCTGCGGGACGACAAAACATCCTGCATGGGAGTCCGTTTCCGCATCGTGGGGGATGAATAATCCCCCGGCTGTCGTTTTATCATCGCGTCCCTGCGGGACTCCGAACGTGGCGATACGGCCGGCGGGGACGCTGGCCGCCACACTCGACGGTGAAATGCCATATGGTCGACCGTCCCCACGCTTCCCGGTAGATATAACGCCTCCGTCAACCAGTTTGCGCACGACACCGCGGCCGGCCTCGTCTATGACTCCTGCCACGAGTCGTTGTCGTCGGGAATGTTCGCGACCCGGCTGTCGAACGTTCCGGCCGCGGTCTCGGTGACGACGTCCTCGCCCCGTGTGACTTGGGCGGGGGTGGTTATTACTTCCCCGGTTGCCCGGTGTCGGGTGATGGAGTAGCCGCGGGCGAGGGTTTTGCGATAGCTGCCGGCCCGGAGGCGTGCGTCTATTGTCTCCACGGAAGCATGAAGACGGTCGAGGCGGTGACGGATGATTCGATGCAGATTCCGTCGGGCCTCAGACAGGCGATCCTGGCTGTGGCTCAAGACCGTCCTGGGCGACGCAGTCGCCAGATGCACCTCCAGGTTGTTCAGATTCTTGCGGGTTTCGGCCAGGGCGGAAGTCATGGCCCACTGCAGGCGGGCTCGGGCATCGCCGAGGGTCTGGAGCCGTCGGCGGATGATCGCATGGGGCTGGATCGCCGCCAAGTCGACCTCCATCTTGTGTATGCGCCGATGAGCCGTCGCCATGCGGCCAGCCAGCGCGAGTTTCAGCCGGGAATGGGTCTCGTCCAGTCTCTGCTCCTGATGCCGGATCAGCATGAGCGGGTCGCGCAGCCAGGGGCTTTGAGTCAGGCGTATCAGGCGGACTCTGCTTTCGGTCAGAAGGTGGCTGAGGCCTCGCCGCAGGCGTGTTTCGTGAGTCGCGAGCGTTTCGAGCACTTCGGCCAGCACGGGGACCGCCAATTCCGCGGCGGCGGTGGGCGTGGCCGCCCGGAGATCCGCGACCAGGTCGGCGATGGTGAGGTCGACCTCGTGCCCGACGGCGCTGATGACCGGGATGGCGCTGGCATGGATGGCCCGGGCGACGACTTCCTCGTTGAAGGCCCAGAGATTCTCGAGCGATCCGCCGCCGCGCCCGACGATCAGCACGTCGATTCCGCCCAGGGCGTGGGCCTGCCGGTTCAGTCGTGAGATCGCCCCGGCGATGTCCTTGGCGGCCCCTTCGCCTTGTACCTGGACCGGATGCAGCGAGATTCGCACGCAGGGGAACCGGCGATGCAGCGTCTGAATCATGTCGTGGACGGCGGCTCCGGTCGGGCTGGTGACCAGGGCGACGTGCCGGGGAAACCGCGGGATGGGTTTCTTGTGTTTCGGGTCGAAGAGCCCCTCGCGTTCGAGCCGTTCGCGAAGCTGGCGGAAGGCCAGTTCGAGTGCTCCGGTGCCCTTCGGTTCGAGCTTGCGGATGTAGAACTGGTATTGGCCGCGCGCCTCGTAGACGTCGACGTGGCCGGTGGCGACCACCTCCATACCGTCTTTCGGCTCGAACTTCAGTGTCGCGGCCGCCGACCGCCACATCACGCAGCGGATCTCACCCCGGTCATCCTTTAGAGTTATATAGAGGTGTCCGCTCGTGTGCCGGGTGAGGTTGCTGATCTCGCCGATGAGGTGGATGGTTCCGGGCAACTGGTCGCCGAGCACCCGCTTGATGAGGGTATTGAGCTGGCTGACGGTGCAGGTGCGCGGACCGGGGGGGACGATTCGCGGCACGTCGATCCGGTCGGGGTCGAAGATGGGTCTCTGGCCGGCCATCAGTCGGTTTCGCCGTCCGTATCCGGGATCAGCCCGCTGGAGCGATCGATGCAGATCCGCCTTATCGCCGTCGCCCGGCCTGTGATCGATTCGACGTTCACCAGGATGCCGCACAATCGCGGGTCGTCGGTGGCCACGTCGAAGGGGTTGGGCAGGCCGGTGATCATGGTCCGCAGCACGCGGTCCTTGCGGCGTCCCAGTACGGAATCATAGGGCCCGGTCATGCCGAGGTCGGTGATGTAGGCCGTCCCCTTGTGCAGGATGCACTCGTCAGCCGTGGGAACGTGGGTGTGCGTGCCGAACACAACGCTGACCCGCCCGTCCAGGTGCCAGCCCATGGCGATTTTCTCGCTGGTGGCCTCGGCGTGCATGTCGACGACGACGATCTTCACGTCGGCTGGAAGCTGCCCCAGGACCCGGTCTATGGAGCGGAAAGGGCAGTCGCTCATGGTTTTCATGTACAACCGACCCAGCAGTGAGATGACCGCGACTTTCGGCCCGGGGGGCGTATCGTAGAGGGCGAAAGACTTTCCGACCGCGCCCGGCGGCAGGTTGGCCGGACGGACGATCCGGTCGGATGTTTCGAGGACCGGGATGACCTCGGCCCGGCGGTAGAGGTGGTCGCCCATGGTGATGAGGTCCACGCCGTAGCGTTTGAGCTTCTCATACAACTGCGGCGTGAGGCCCGACCCGCCGGCGGCGTTCTCGGCATTGCAGATCACGCAGTGCAGGTCGTATTGGCGAATCAACTCGGGCAGAGCGTGTGAGATGACGAAGCGCCCCGGCCGACCCACGAGATCCCCTATGCACAACAGATTGATTTGCATCCGGCGGCTTTCCAGGCACGGGGGCTGTAATGATCCCGTGCGTTTCTCAGTATAAGATTCCCGCGTTGAGTCGGCAACAGAAGAGTCGCCGAATCGGGTCTATCGAACGGGTATCGTTGCGGTGGTGGAGCCTGTATATTGAACCCGGACAGCAATCCTCGGCCGCAAGGGGGATGATGCCGGTTTTCCCCACGGTATAATGTGGTGGCATGAAGTTCGCCAAGATGCATGGTCTGGGCAACTGTTACGTGTACGTCAACTGCTTCTCGGAGCCGGTGGCGGACGCCGTCACCCTTGCGCGGCGCATGAGCGACCGGAACACGGGCGTGGGCAGTGATGGTCTCATCCTGATATGCCCCTCCCGGGTGGCCGACGTTCGGATGGAAATGTACAACATGGACGGGTCGCGCGGGCAGATGTGCGGCAATGGCATCCGTTGCCTGGCCAAGTATGTTTACGACCGCGGGCTGGCGCGGCGCAACCCGCTGCGGGTGGAGACCGACGCGGGCGTGCTGACCCTGGAGCTGAGCATCGAGAACGGGCACGTGAGCCTGGTGCGGGTCGATATGGGTGAGCCGCGGCTGAGGCCGGAGGATCTCCCGGTCCGATTGCCTCAGGATCAGATGATTAATCGGCCTATCGAGGTGCTCGGGCGGCTCGCGAAGATGACATGCGTGTCGATGGGCAACCCGCACGTGGTCGTGTACGGCGTTCCGCTGAAACTGCTTGAGGAGCGGGATGTCTCCGTTCGCCGGCTTGAGATCGAGGGCCGGCGAATCGAGATCGATCCACTGTTTCCGGAACGGACCAACGTACATTTCGTCGAGGTCCACAACCCTGCCGAGGCAGCCATCCTCCACTGGGAGCGTGGCAGCGGGGCGACGCAGGCCTGCGGCACGGGTGCCTGCGCGGTCGGCGTGGCGGGTGTGCTCGCCGGGCGCAGCGGGCGCAAGATCACCGCGCATCTGCCCGGCGGCGATCTCGATATTGAGTGGTCGCAGTCCGACAACCACGTCCATATGACCGGGCCGGCCGTCGAGATCTTCAGCGGCGAGTGGAACGAGTCCCTCTGATCCCACGTGAGTTCATCGTGGCGCGGGCGGGGCGGCGGGGCTGAAGGCGGGCTCTTCGGGCGTGTTGCCTGCCTGAGCCAGTTCGGTGTCATCAGGCGGCGGCATCATACCCAAATCGACGAGTTGAGCGAGGCTGGCGCCGGCAGGCGTGCGGCGGTCGTAAAGAATCCGCAGCGCCAGAACGTCATAGAAGGTCAGGGTGGGTGAGAAATCATTTATCAGTCCCGGGTGTCGCGGCGGCACGGTTCCCTGCATGCGTGAAAGCAGGCCGGCGCTCGCATGGCACAGCCCGAGGGTGTGGGCGACTTCGTGGGCCAGCACGCGCGGACAGGTCTCTCGCGGGTCGGCGGCGGTGGCCAGCAGGACCTCGATCGGTCGGATGAACCACCCGCTGGAATCCCATTTGAGGAAAGTGACTCCGCCTCGCCCCTTGAGGGCCGGTGCATCCGCCGCCAGATATCGCAGGTCGATGACCGCGGCACCACGGGTGTTCGGCACGGAGCGATTCAGGCAGACTTCGGCGGAGACCGCATCGTTCGTCCAGTTTTTCACCTGCCGAGTGAACCACCGGGCGTAACGTTCGACGGCCGGGCTGGGGGCATTGGGCAGATGGAAGACCAGTCGCGTGCCGCTCGGCCAGCGCCTGATCCGGGCATCCAGCCGGGTGTGCCGGCCTATATCCGAGAGCGGCCCGGTCTGCCCCAGCAGGGCGGACAGAATCGGCTCGGAGGCCGGGCCGGCGACGACGTTGAACTCGCTGGTTGAGTGATTGACGGTCGCGCAGGCGGTCATGACGCGGCCCGGCGGCACGTCCCGGCAATCCACCTCGAAGCCGCCATGACGGTCGGCCTGGACGGTCCTGAGATACGCCCGGGCCTCGCCCGCGCCGTCGATGTGGAGCTCGACTCGCGCGTTGGGGTCCGCCTGGCAGTGGACGGTCGAGCCCTCGATGCGCAGCGGCGTCGGGACCATCGGGTCCAGGTGCAGCGGCCCGCGGTAGATCGGGCGCATGCCATTGCCTTCGAAGCGACATCGCGTCACTTCGACGGGGCCGCCGTCGCCGGCATCAGGTGCTCCGAGGCCGCTGTAGCGGTTCGCGGTAAACAGGCAATCGCGGAACTCGCCGCCGGCCTGTCCGCGCACGCTGACGCCGTGGGCGCCGTTTCCGGCGAACGTACACCCCTCGGCGTCCACCCGAGACTTGCCGAACAGCACGAGGCCGTAGTCGTCGCTCGAATCGACGCGCACCTGGTTCAGATGAAGGGACGCCTGCTCCTGCAACTCGATGCCGCGGCCGGCGTGGCGGGTCAGCGTGCACCGGCTCAGGCGAACATCGGCCCGGCCGGTGGCGAAGAGGCCGAACCGCTCGCCGCCTTCGAGCGTGCAGTCGGTCAGTATGAGCCGGGCGGACTCGCTGAGGTCCGCCTGGGCGAAACGGCCGCGGGCCAGCGAACCGCCTTGCCATTCGACGCGACTGCGTCCGGAAAGAACCAGGTTCCAGACCCCGTTGGCCGACGCCCGGCACTGGCCGGCCTCGGCGGTGGAGTCATCAAAAGCAGCCAGGGCGGACTGACCGTTGCCCGCCAGGGTGGTGTCGCTCAGTTTGATGCGCGATCGGCCGCGCAACTCGATCCCGTGCGTCCGGTTGCCGGTCAGCAGGCAGGCGTGCAATGTCGCGTCGGTCGAGTCGAACATCGCAATTCCCGGCCCGGCGCTGCCGGTGATCGTGACGTGCTGCAGCTCGATCGAGCCATCATCCTTGCACAGGATCAATTGCGGGGCGGAGCCGGCGATCGTGAGGTTATGGATTGTGAGTCGAGTGGTGCCTTCGATGAGGATGGCCGCCTCGGCGCAATCGGAGGCGTCGATCGAAATCTCACCGCCGGGCAGCGTTCCGTGGATCCGGTCGTGCCCCCGCCCGCCCGATCGCCATCTGATCGGACTCCGCAACCGGATCGTGGGAGTGGTGCCTCCAAAGGCGCCGGCGTCAAACCGTATCACGTTGTCACGGGGGTCGAGTGCGGCGGCTGCGACAGCCCGTGATAGTGTCATGACCGTCAGCGGGGCGGTAGAATCGTCATCGGACGTGTTGACGACAATGGCCGGTGCGGCGGTGGAGGGCGGGGCCAGGGGGACCAGGGCCGGCTCGGCCGCCAGGCGGAGCGTTGGCCGGAGCACCCCCAGCAGGATTGCCGCCGCGAGGACGGAGTGATTCAGGTTGTACGGGCTGGGGTGACGCATCCGGACCCGCGGCCTCTCGTCGAGTTTTAGAACAGGTGCCTTCTCAAATGCGAACCGTCCCCGGCCCGCCTGCCGGGCTCCGAGTAAGCGGGACCCAGCGATGCTATCGGCGCCGGGGCGGGGCTGCTTGACGGACGTGTTTGGGCTATGGGGAGGAAAGCGGCGCCTCCGTCACCCGTCCCATAAGACCGCTTCTTGAAGGGGATGGATGGCCCGTTGGATCGGCCGGCGATGTTCCAATAACCAGATGGAAAGCGGGTCGCGGTGTCCGTATAATCACGCGGACAAGCGAATCATCAGGGAGAGTTCTCGATGGCGGAGGAGACAAAACCCGCTTCGCCCGGTCAACAGGCCGGGAGCACGCAGACCGCCGGCCCGGTCGCGGACCGGAAGCCGGCGACTGAGCCGCCGCGTTTGCTGCCTCCCTGGAAGGTGATTCTCCACAACGACGACAAGAACGACTTCGATCACGTCATCAAGACCATTCGTCGTCTCACGCCCCTGGGCAAAGAAGAAGCCATCCTTCGCACCCTCGAAGCCCATAAGACTGGTGCCGCCCTGTTGCTGGTCACGCACCATGAACGGGCGGAGCTGTACATCGACCAGTTCGCCAGTTGCGGCCTGACCGTCACCGCCGAACCTGAGGCATAAGGTCGGTCTATCCGCCACCGCTTCGGCGGCTTATAATGGGTACGTGAATGGCAGCGCCGGCGGATTTGCCCCTGAATCACACAACGAAGAGGCAATGGCGCTGAGTCTTGATTGCAAACGGATCATCAACATGTCTCGCCTTGATCTTGTTCTGGCATCCCGGGTCTGTGCAATCTGTCTGACTTTGGCCGGTCTTGTCGGAGGGCAGACTGGCGCGATCGAGGTCAGCCGGCCGTCTGCGACATTCGAAAACCAGTGCTTGAAGTATGTTGTGGATGTAGAGGGGCACAGCCTGCACTTTATTGACAAGCGAACCGGCGCGGATTACTGCAACCCGGCCAAGCCGGAGCCGATGGCTTCCGTCCGGATCGGATCGAATGTGATCGTCGCGACCGCCGCCGCCCTGGACGGCGGCGATCTCAGGATACATTTCGCGGACAAGGCGGTCGCGAAGCTGAAGATCGCGCCGGGCAAACGTCATTTCGTGGTGGACGTTGTTTCGCTGGAGGGCGAGGGCGTCGAGGAGTTCACGTTCGTGGACATCCCGCTGAAGCTGAAAGGCTCGCCGGAGGAGCCGTTCGCCTCATGCGTGCTGGCCCGCAACCTCAAGACGAATGTGGAGGCGATTCCCCAGGCGATAAGTCGGTTGCGGGCGACGTGCCACAAGCGGTTCGGCTTCGCCGGGGCGTCGGCGGCGGTGATCGGGTGCCCGACGGGCGAGCTGCGCGAGGTTCTCAAGGAGGCGGTGCTGGCCGCCCCGGAACTGCCGCACTCGACCATCGGCGGGCCGTGGGCGATGGACAGCCCGCATAACCGCGGCTCGTACCTGTTCAACTACTACAATATGACCGAGAAGACCGTCGATGACTGGATCGCGCTGGCCAGGGCGGCGGGCATCAACCAGATCGACTTTCACGGCGGCGGGTCGTTCCGGTTCGGTGACATGCGGCCCAGTCCAGAGTTGTACCCGCAGGGTTACGCCAGCTTCAAGGCGGTGATCGACCGGCTGCACGCCGCGGGCATCAAGGCCGGCCTGCACACCTACGCGTTCTTCATCGACAAGCACTGCCCGTGGGTGACGCCCGTGCCCGACAAGCGGCTGGGCAAGGACGCGACGTTCGCGCTGGCCTCCGACCTTTCAGCCGACGCGACGAGTGTGCCGGTCGTGGAAAGCACGGAGAAGATGTCGAACGTCACCGACTTCTTCATCCGCAACAGCGTGACCCTGCAGATCGGCGACGAGCTGATCGTCTATAAACAGATCGTCAAACAGCCGCCGTACGCGTTCACGGAATGCCAACGTGGCGCGCATGGCACAAAGGCTGTTGCACATGCCGCGGGGGCCAAGGTTCACCACCTGAAGGAGTGCTTCGGGCTGTTCGCCCCGGACGGCGACTCGACCCTCCTGGAAGAAGTGGCGGCCAAGACGGCGGAGATATATAACGAGTGCGGCTTCGACATGATCTACCTCGACGCCCTCGACGGCGAGGACGTGCTCGGCGGCGGGGAGAACGGCTGGCACTACGGGTCCAAGTTCACGTTCGAGATCTGCAAGCGGCTCAAGAAGCCGGCCATCATGGAGATGAGCACTTTCCATCACCACCTGTGGTTCGTTCGGTCGCGGATGGGCGCGTGGGACCATCCGAATCGCGGGCACAAGCGGTTCGTGGACCTGCACTGTCAAGCCAACGCCGGACTAGATCGCCAGTTCCTGCCCGGGCATCTCGGCTGGTGGGCGGTCAAGACCTGGACCGGACACCAGAACGAGCCGACGTTTGCCGACGACGTGGAATACCTGCTGGGCAAGTGCATGGGGCACGACGTGGGATTTTCCATCGCCGCCGGTCTTGACCCCGACGGATTCAAGAGCAACCCGCTCTATCAGCGGATGGCCGCGATGATGCGGCAGTACGAGGAACTTCGGCACAAACGGCATTTCGACGACGCGACCCTGGCCGCCCTGCGCGAGCCGGGCCGGGAGTTCACCCTGGTCAAGACGGAAGACGGCGCCTGGCGGTTTCGGCCGGTCGTGTGCACCAGGCACAAGGTGCAGGGGACGGATGATCCGTCGGCGGCATGGACCGTCGAAAACCCCTTCGGGCCGCAGGTGCCCAGGCTGCGCATCGAGGCGCTGATGAGCACGGAGACGTTTGATTCGCCCAACGCCCGGGTGCTTACGGACTTCAGCGATCTGGACCAATATACCGTCCGCGCTGCAGCGCAGGGCGTGACCTGCGAGTTGGCCGTGGCGGCCGAGCCGGTGAAAGTCGGACCGCGATCGGCCAGGCTGACCGCGACCAACAGCGGCGACAAGGCCGACGGCGCCTGGGCCCGCGTGGGCCGAGTGTTCGAGCCGACGCTGAACATGAAAGGGCGCGAGGCGATCGGCGTGTGGGTGCACGGCGATGGCGGCGGCGAGGTGCTGAACTTCCAGTGGCGAAGCCCGCCGGAACTCATTCACCGGGGCGTCGGCGAGCACTATGTGATCGTCGATTTCAAGGGTTGGCGTTACTTCGAGCTGGTGGAGTTGGACGGCGCGTTGCACGGCCAATACAACTGGCCTTACGGCGGGGCGTACGACATCTACCGCGAGAACGTGGACGAGGGCAACCTCAAGACGTTCGATATCTGGTGCAACAACCTGCCGCCCGGCAGGCCGGTGGAATGCTTCATCGGCCCGATCAGATGCCTTCCGCTGGTGAAGGCAAAGATCAGGAATCCGGCGATCGAAATCAACGGCCGCAAGGTTGTCTTCCCGGTCGAGATGGAGTCCGGCAGCTATCTGGAGGTTCATTCGCCGACGGACTGCAGGCTGTACGGAACGGACGGCAAGCAGATCGCCGAGGTCAAACCTCAGGGCGACATGCCGGAATTGCATACCGGCAAGAGTAACGAGTTGCGATTCACATGCGAAGGGCCGGAGGGTGTTCGGCCGAGGATGCGGGTGACGTCGTTCTGCGAGGGGAAGCCGTTCGGCGGGATTCGGCCATAGTCGTTCGTGGAGTCCGTTCTGATAGTCGTGGAAAGCGGAAGAAAGGAGGTGGGCGGGCAGGCAAGTTGACCGGGCGGACCGCCGGGAATCCGGCGAGTCGAAACAAGAGGGTGACGTGCAAAAAACGGAGACAGAAGCCATGAAAAACGATCCAAGGCGTGCATGTGTCGCGGCGGCGGGTGTGCTTGTGCTGGCGGCGATTGTGGCGGGGCCTCTCGCGCGGGCCGGGGCACCCTCCAGCTATTCGCCGGTCGTGATCAAGGAGGACCTTCAGACGACGATCGCGCGAATGGAAGCGGCCAAGGCCGAGGTGATGAAGCGGCAGACGAGTCTTCTGGAGGAGCGGTACGACCTGAGCGACAAGTCGGCGGATGGGGTCACGATGTCGCGAGGCAAGGCGGTTCAGGCCGGCGTGCGGGTCAGGCTTCCCGAGGGGATGACCTGGGAGAAACTGGCCGCCATGTCGCCGGAGGAAATCCGGGAGAAGGGGCTGTTCCCGAAAGGGTTCCTGCCCCTGCCGCACCCCAACCACGCCGAGGGCGGGATGGTCTTCCCCCAGCACCACATCGACGAGATAAACAAGCAGGAGGGGCGGGACCTGACGCGGTTCGACCTGGACTACGATCTGCCGGCGCACTTCCTGCCGGAGTACCCGCCCGCGATCCACCTGACCACCCGCCCGGACCTCGGTGACGTATCCCAGGGCAAGGTGGTCACGATCATGAACTTTTTCGAGATGTTCAACGGCCTCCTGAACCCGAAGCAACTGGAGGGATTGCGGCTGCTGGTGACGCCGTTCCCGCAGCAGCAGTTCAACCAGACCGAGGATCGGCGCTCGGTCAAGCCGCATCGCGGAGTGACCTGCTTCGACTGCCACGTGAATGGCCATACCAACTCGACAACCCATCTGGTCGGCGACATCCGGCCTCAGGAGTTTCGGCACGGGCTGGATACGCCTTCCCTGCGGGGCGTGAACATCCAGCGGCTGTTCGGGTCCCAGCGGGCGCTCAAGAGCATCGAGGACTTCACGGAGTTCGAGCAGCGGGCTGCGTACTTCGACGGGGACCCGGTAATCGCGACCAAGAAGGGGGCCAACATTCTCGAGCGCGGCAGCCAGGTGCACTTCATGGCCGAGTTCCAGGCGCTGCTCGATTTTCCGCCGGCCCCGAAGCTGGATGTGTTCGGCAAGCTCGCCCCGGCCAAGGCCAGCGAGTCCGAGCTGCGCGGGCAGGAGGTGTTCTTCGGGAAGAGCCGCTGCGCCGAGTGCCACCCGGCTCCGTATTACATGGACAACTCGATGCACAATCTGCGGACGGAGCGTTTCTTCAAGCCGAAAATGGTCAACGGCCGCATGGCCGCCGGCGACGGCCCGATCAAGACGTTCGTGCTCCGCGGCCTGAAGGAGTCGCCGCCGTACCTGCACGATCGGCGGCTGCTGACCATCGAGGATACGGTCGAGTTTTTCAACCTCGTGACCGGCGTGAACCTGTCCGATCAGGAGAAGAAGGATCTTGTCGCGTTCCTTCTCTGCCTGTAGGCAAACGAAAACCACTCTGGCGATGGCGCAATCGGGATGATCGCGCATAAGTTTTCGCCGTCTGATTCGCCGTCAGAGGCAGGCGTCTGCCTTCAGTAGTTCCATGTTCAGGGTAGTCGTTTCCTCGACGATCTCAAGTGGCATTCTGGGGTCTGCCTACCGCGGGAAGATGACGATCTGATCGTCGGTCAGGTTATCGCGGTCTACGGGAGCAATGATGTCCGCCAGGCCGTTGAGGTTCAGGTCCAGGAAAGCAGTCCGGCCGATCTGACCCTTGGGGTCGGTCCGGAACATGGCGGTCCCGCCCCACTGCTGCTCGACGTCGAGGCCTCGGTAGAACTCGAAAGCGGTCCCATCGGCCGTGATGAAGGCGTCGATCCACTGGTCGCTGTTCAAGTCGACGAGTTGGACCTGGTTGATCTGCCCGCCCTCGATCCGGCCGAGGGTAAAGACATCCCACGGGACCTGGGGTGAGGTCGGCAGCAGGCGGCCCGATCCGGGATTGTGGAACCACTGGACAACCATGAGCTCGGCGCCGGCGGCGGCGACGTCGACGTTGCCGTCGCGGTCGATGTCACCGAGGGCGATGGCGTCGGCCCCGCCCTGCTGCTGTCCGACGAGCCGTCGATGCCACAGACTGGCGGCCATGGACTTATAGAGCACGAACCGATCATCGATCAGGCCGGTGCGGTTGAACGGGGCGACGAAGTCGATCCTGCCGTCGCCATCGAAGTCATGGAAGATGGTTTGTCCGATGGTCGCAGCCGGGTAGGCCTCGAAGATCAGGAACGAGTCCCAGGTGTGCTGGATGTGGGCCTGGGGCTGGAAACCGACGCCGGCGCTGCCCCCGGTGGCGAAGCAATCGAGCCGGCCATCGTCGTCCAGATCGACGAGTTGGACCTGGCCGAGCGCCCCGGTGGTCACCGTGCCAATGTTGTATACGTACCAGGGGACCTGGGCGGCGCCGGGGGCCAGGGCAGCCGGCCCGGGGTTCTGGAACCACTGCACGAGCCCGAGACTGATACTGCCGGAAGCGAGATCGATGTGGCTGTCTCCGTTGATGTCACCCACGGCGATATAGTTGCCGCCGCCCTGCTGCTGTCCGAGGAATACGCGTTCCCAGTTGGCGCCGTCGGCGATGTTGCGGCTCCAACTGATGTTGAAGCTCTTGCCCTCCGGCATGGTGATGACGACGTCCTGGCTGCCGTCCTCATCGAGATCCGCGGCGGCCAAGCGGGCGAAGTCGGTGACATCGGTGGTGATGATTTGCCGCGTCCAGTTGGCCGGATCGGTCACCGCGCCGGGTCCGGGGCTGGGGAAGAGATACACGAACTTGGTCGGACCGGGGTCGGGTTGATCGCGCCCGTTGGCGTCGACGACGATGTCCGGCAAGCCGTCGTTGGTGAAGTCGGCCACGACCATGTCGGTGCAGCCGATCTCGCCCGTGCCGAACTGCATGTCGCAGCCGACGGGCGGCGAGTCCACGATACATCTAATAAGAGGATTAAGCTGGTTGAAGGCGTCCACCCGGGTCCAGGCGGACGGGTCGCGGGGATCGGCACCCTGGATGATGACCACCAGGGCCCCTATCTTGTCCTGCCGCCACAGTTCGGGGACGGCATAGCCGGTGTCATTGACCAGGACGGCGATATCCAGCTTCCCGTCACCGTCGAAGTCGGCCAGCTCGATGTCCTGCGACCGGGTGAGCGGCGCCCCGCCGGCGATCGAGATGGTGTCGAAATGGCCGGTGGCCGCGTTGCGCAGGTGAATCTGCACCGGCTGCGACTCGTCCGAGATCGAGGCGATATCCATGAGGCCGTCGCCGTCGATGTCGCCGAGGGCGGTCGCCTTGGCGCCGGCCGTCGACTCCAGAAGCGGGTCGACCGTATCGGGCACGAAGGTGGGCGGCGGATCGGCGCCGCTCGCGGTCAACTGAATCCTGGGATTCTGGAGCCAGCGCAGATTGAAGCTCTTGGCCGTCGGAACGCTCATGACCACGTCGAGATCGCCGTCGCGGTCAAGATCGACCGCCTCGGCCTTGCCCAGATCGGAGGCGTCCTGCTCAATGACCGTTGAGGTCCAGGCGGCCGGATCAGCGGCGCCGGCCGCACCGGGGTTGGCATATAAGTGGACACGACGCGCGTCGGTCTCGTTGGACAGGACGACGATGTCCGGTCCGTTGGACATGTCAAAGTCACCCACGACCAGGTCGGTTGCGCCGGCTTCGTTGCTGGCGAAAGAGAGGTTGGCCGGCGGGGCGGCGCCCGCGCCCGACACCTGGATCCAGTCGGCCGGGTCGGTCGGGTCGGCCCCTTGAATCAGCATGACGACGGCCCCGACCTTGGTGGCATCATCCGGAGCCATGAAGCCGGTGTCGTTGACCAACACGACGATGTCCGGTCGGCCGTCGCCATTGAGGTCGGCCAGCTCCAGGTCTGCCAGTATAGAGAGGGGAGCGCCGCCGGCGATCGTGTAGGTGTCGAACCGGAACGTCAGCGGGTTGCGCAGATGGATCTGGACCGGCTGGGACTCGCTGGAGATGGAGGCCACGTCGGTGAGCCCGTCGCCGTTGATATCCCCAAGCACGATCGCCTTGGCTCCGGCGGTGGTCTCAAACAGCGGGTCGACCAGGTCCTTCTGCGGCGCGACCAGGAACAGCTCGCAGCCGCCGATGACCATCATCCCCAGGGCCGCCGGGATCGCAAGCGAATGCAGTGTTCTCATGTTTCAGCATCCTTACTGACCAGGCATCCAATAACCCCTGCCTGCGGCAGGCAGGCGCGTGGCACCGGCTTGCGGCCGCTGCGACCTCGGGGTTGAGGGACGCACGCCAACCTTCTCAGACCGAAACCGCGCGGGGATATCCCTGACGCGGACAGGGCGTCTCATAGCTCCGTCGGCATTGTGGAAGGTCCGCTTCAGTTAGGTCCGGGATATGCGTGTGGGATGTCGGTGGCCTTGGACTGGCGGCGAGGATATTACCGGACGTCGCCCGACGGCGACCTGCCGAGAAACCGTCCGAGAGCAAAGTCGCGGGCGGGGTCGCCGTCTCAAGCCCGGTCGTCACGCGCCCCGGGGCTCCGAAAGATTACTTAAACTCTATTTAACTCTAACACCGTCCCGGCGGCGTCCCCCTGAAAACCCATGCTCCGCGGATGATACCCCCCGCCCCGGCTCCCGGGCCGCACCCCGCCGATCGCCGCAGCATCCAGGGGTTCCGATAATCCCGGCCTTGCCACCCCCGCCACCTGCCCTGTCAAGATCGCCGGACAGCCGGTCCGATATACGCAAGACGTTGTGGGACTGCCCGCCGGAAGACCCCACATACAGGGTACCCCCGTCCGCGACGTGTTTCCATGGATGGCCCCGAAGAAAATCCGGCGGATACGACTTGACGTTCGGCCAAAGTTAGGGTATACTTATGTCCGTACAAAAGGTGAACATGGGGTTGGTGGAGCCCGTCAACCAGGCCGACGGATCGGCCGGCACAGGGCTTCGGACCATCGGGGGAAGCCCTGATTTCTCCAAGGTCCTGAATCGGCGGCTTTGCGGCGGGCCGCCGCCAAACCCAAACCGCAGGGAGGTGAACTGCATGGCTCTTTTCCATCAGAGCAGGCAGGACCGGCAGGACGACGAGTTGCCTTTGTGTGTCCTTGGTCCGGGCGGGGCTTACCGCGTCGCCCTGACAGGTCGGGGGAGGCGGTTCAGCACCGCCGACGAACGGGCGTCGGCCCTGGCCAGGCTCGATGCCGCCCTGCAGCAGCTTGGGCATGTGTCGCGGTTTGTCAACCGCCTGGTCGCCGCGGCACAGCCAAGCAGCAACGCACATTGTCAGACAGGCACGGAGGGCTGGCCACTGGTCGTGCTGGGGCCCGAAGGGTTGGAAGCTCTTGGAGCCCCGACGACGCCGACCTCCAGGAAGGAGATCGCGTATGCCCGCGAAAGCCGGACGCTCCGAGCGCCCTTACCGCCGACTCACGCCGAAGCAGTTGCGCATCCTCACGTTGATCCGCGACTTCCAGCGCAAGAATGGCTATTCCCCGACGATGCAGGAATTGGCCGACGTCCTCGGCGTCACCAAGGTCACCGTGTTCGAACACGTCAGCGGGCTCGAAAAGAAAGGCTTGCTGCAGCGTTTGCGTCACCGGGCCCGCTCTTTGGAGCTTACCTCGCGGGCGGCGTTTCCGGATGAATCGCCCTCGGTGCTGCCTTTGGTCGGGCACATCGCGGCCGGCGCGCCCATCGAGGCCATCGAGAACCACGAAGGCGTCGACCTGGAGCACCTTTTCGCCTCCCGATCGGGCGCCTTTGCGCTCAAGGTCCGCGGCGACAGCATGATCGACGAGCACATCCGGGACGGAGACCTGGTGATCGCGGAACGGCGGGAGACGGCCATGAACGGCGAGACGGTGGTGGCCCTGCTGGACAGCGGCGAGGCGACGCTGAAGAAGTTCTACCGCGAGAAAAATCGCATCCGTCTCCAGCCGGCCAATCCGGCCTTCTCGCCGATCTACGTCAAGGATGTACAGATCCAGGGGGTGGTAATCGGGGTTCTGCGGCTGTGCCGTTAGATGTGACGGCCCTGCTTTGCCTTCCGGGTCCGTGACCGTTTAGGCGGCTGGGTCTGCGCGGGTGATCAGAACCCGAAGCGCCAGCGACGGGCCAGGCCGCCCTGTCTGCGCAGGCAGGGAAGTTGCCGACGCTCCATCGCTCTGGCGACGGAGCGAGACCGTACTTATCCGGGCCCACCCGCTTGCCTGCCACGGCCCTTGCCTTCCTGCATCCGTCAAACTCAATCGACTTGCTCCCCCCGCGACGGTAAAATGGTTTGTTTCGTGAGCGCCCTGCGCCATTTGCAGGGTTCACGGCGTTTTTCACCACGAAAGCGGGACCGAGGTTTTGTTTGAACATGACTGCATTGGACCATTTGCCGCCGACGTACGATCCGCGGAGCGTTGAGCCGCGGATCCGCAAGCTCTGGGAGGATGGGCGTTACTTCCGCGCCGAACCGGCCAACGATAACCGGCCGGCTTACACCATCGTCATCCCGCCACCTAACGTCACCGGCGCGCTGCACGGCGGACACGCACTGAACAACACGCTGCAGGACATCCTGATCCGCTGGCATCGGATGTGCGGGCACAACACGCTCTGGATGCCCGGCACCGATCACGCCGGCATCGCCACCCAGGCGGTCGTCGAACGCACCATCTTCGAGAAGGAAAAAAAGACCCGCCACGCCCTCGGCCGCGACGAACTCGTCAAGCGGATCTGGGATTGGAAGGAGCAGTATGGCAACCGGATCATCGAGCAGCTCAAGCTGATGGGCTGCTCGTGCGACTGGGAGCGGACGCGGTTCACGCTCGACGAGATCTGTGCCCGGGCGGTGCGACACACATTCTTCCGCCTGTTCAAGGACGGCCTCATCGTTCGCGGCAAGCGGCTGGTCAACTGGGACACGCACCTGCAAACCGCGGTGGCCGACGACGAGGTCTACCACGAAACGGTCAAAGGGCACTTCTACCACTTCAAGTACCCGGTGAAGAATCCCAGGCCCGGCGAGCCGGAGTTCGTGCACATCGCCACCACACGGCCCGAGACGATGCTCGGCGACACGGCGGTGGCCGTGCATCCCGAGCCGGACAGGGCCCTCGACAAGGCCGAGGCGGACTTGAAGCAGCAACTCGCCGACGCCCCGGACAAGGAAAAACCGGCCATCCAGGCGACGCTCGATGATCTGGCCGAGCGAAAGCGAACGATGCTGCCGACGCTGCTCAAGCTGCGGGACATGGCCCGCGACGGGCGAAAGCTCAACCTGCCGCTGGTCGACCGCGAGATCCCGCTGATCCGCGACGTCTGGGCCAAGCCGGAACTCGGCAGCGGCTGCGTGAAGATCACCCCGGCCCACGACGCGAACGACTATGAGGTGGGCCAGCGGCACAAACTGCCGATGGTCAACGTGCTCGCGCCCGACGGCAAGGTCGCCAAGATCGTCGAGCCCGACGGCTCTGTCAACCCGAACTCGCCCGAGTACGAGGGCCTGCGCTTCGCCACCAACGCCCGCAAGAAGGTGGTGGCCGACCTGGAGGAGTCGGGTCTCGTTGAAAAGATTGAAGACCGCACGATCGACATCGGCCACAGCGACCGCAGCAAAACGCCGATCGAGCCGTTCCTGTCGGACCAGTGGTTCGTGCGGATGGGCGATCTGACCAGCGAAGAGTCGAAAAAGGTCGAAGGCCTCCGCGGCAGCAGCGGCCTTGCTCAACTGGCGATGGATATGGTGTGCGAGAAACCGCACGCCTCAGCCGAGGATCGCAAAGCCTGCGGCAAGGTCCACTTCTTCCCCGAACGCTACGCCAAGACCTACCTCGACTGGCTCGGCGAAAAACGCGACTGGTGCATCAGCAGGCAACTGTGGTGGGGGCATCAAATCCCAGTGTGGTCCACGGACATTTTTCCACTCGGAGACAACCAGGCAACGCTGGATTCGCGGCATTGGTTAGACTTGCGACTTAAGAGTCAGCATGTGGATGCTTTTACGGACGAGCAACGGAAGGCTATCGATACGCAAGTGCGCCCCGTTGTGGGCGCATTGAAGCTTTTAGTGTGCGTCGATGCGGGACATCCGGAAATTGAGCAAGTTCTCGAGAAGATAGGCTTTGTCAGAGACCCGGACGTTCTCGACACCTGGTTCAGCTCGGCGTTGTGGCCGCACAGCACGTTGGGATGGCCGGTGGATTCGCCCGAACTGCGAACGTACTACCCCGGCGACGTGTTGAGCACCGCCCGCGAGATCATCACGCTGTGGGTGGCCAGGATGGTGCTGACCGGGATGTACAACATCGGCAAGGTGCCGTTCCACGACGTGTACATCCACGCGGTGATTCAGGACGGTCAGGGCCGGCCTTTCAAGAAGACGCTCGGCAACGGGTTCGACCCGGTGGACATCATCGAGGTCTACGGGGCGGACGCCCTGCGCTACACGATGGCCTCGATCACCACCGAGACGCAGGACATCCGCATGCCGATGAAGCGGGTGAAGCTCGACGACGGGCGCGAGGTGCAGTCGTCGGAGAAGTTCGAGTTGGGCCGCAACTTCTGCAACAAGGTCTGGAATGCCGCCCGATTCGCGTTCATGAATCTCGAAGGCGTGACCATTTCGCAGATCGATCCAAAGGCGTTGCCGATCGAGGATCGCTGGATTCTCTCGCAAGTGAGCCGGGCAGCGCGCGAGGTACAGGACGCAATGGCCGGCTTCCAGTTCGGCCGGGCGGTGACGCTGGCCCGCGACTTCTTCTGGGATTCGCTGTGCGACTGGTACCTGGAGATGGTCAAGTCGCGGGTGCGGGAGGACCGCCAGGCGGCCGAGGCCCGGCAGGTGCTGTCCTTCGCCCTGGATCAGTCGCTGCGGCTGCTGCATCCGTTCATCCCGTACATCACCGAGCGGTTGTGGACGCAATTGAATGAGATTGCCCCGCAACGCGGCCTGCCCGGTTTGGCCGAGCCGGACTGCGGCCAGCCGTTGATCATCTCGCAGTATCCGCCGGCCGAGGGGTGGTCAAAGCTGGATGACCCGAGCGCCGGGGCGGTCTTCGACGATCTTCAGACCGCGACGCGGGCGGTCCGCGACATCCGTCAGAGCCGCAACGTGCCGCCGAAGCAGGCCGTCGACGTGGTGATCAAGGCCCCGGCAGACCGGGTGGCGTCGTTGCGTCGCGAGGCGGACATTGTGCGGCATCTGGCCAACGTCGGCTCGCTGACCGTCGATGCCGACCCGCCCAAGCCGCGCAATTCGGCCACACTGGTGCTGGGCGACCTGCAGATCTACGTAGCCGAGGTCATCGACTCCGCGGCCGAGAAGGCCCGGCTCGAAAAGGAACTGGCCAACCTGGACAAGCAGATCGCCGCCCTGGCCGGCAAGCTCGGCAACGAGAGCTTCACCGGCCGGGCACCGGCCGACGTCGTCCAGCGCGAACAGCAGCGGCTGGCGGAGTTTCGAGACAAGCGCGAGACGGTCGTGCGGACTATGCGGGAGCTGACCTGACCTGTTGCGGATTCCTCCGCCATGCCGGTCGGATTGTGGTATACTGAAGGTCACGTGCTGATGTGGTGGTGGATACCGTGCTCCCCCACGAAGGTGCCCCATGGCCGTAACCTCGCAAGATCAACAACAGGCGATTCTGATAGAGGTGGTGGAGCGCCTTCGTCGGGAGTTCGCGCCGGAGGCCATCTATCTGTTCGGCTCGCGCGCCTACGGCTCACCGAACCCGCAAAGCGATCTGGATCTTCTGATAGTTGTTGGAAGCGACAACCGCGATCCCTACGAGCGCGATGCGGCGGCGTATCGTTGTCTGGCGGGCATTTCGGTTGCCAAGGACGTTCTCGTTTACACTCGTGAAGAGTTTGAATCGCGGGCGGCCTTTCCCTCTTCCTTCGAGCGGACCGTCAGGACGAAAGGGAAACTGCTGTATGCAGCCTGAACTGGTTGAGGTCAAGCGCTGGATTGAAAAGGCTGACCACGACCGCCGCATGGCCGAGGCCGGTTTGGATCAAACGCCGCCCATCACCGACGGGGCTGCTTTCCATTGTCAACAGGCGGCTGAGAAGTTGCTTAAGCTTATCTGGTTTACCGCGGTGAACCCCTTGAGAAGGTACATGACCTGGGCGCACTTGCCCATGCCTGTGCGCGGTATGAGCCTGAGTTTTCGACCCTGATTCCGATAGTCCTTCCATTGAATCCTTTCGCAGTGCGGTTTCGTTATCCCGGCCCGTTCGATCCGACCGTGCAGCAGGTGCGCGATGCCCTCAAGGTCGTCCAGGAAGTCCTCGGCTTCGTTCTCAGGTATCTGCCCTCCGAAGTTCACCCATGAATACGCCCGACGTTTGAGGCCCTTGTCACTTCCTTTTATCATCGCGTCATGGGCATCGTCTCGCTCCAGAACGTCCACGTGGGGTTCGACACGAAGGTCGTGCTCGATGAGCTGGACTGGGAGATCCAGCGCGGCGAAAAGATCGGGCTGGTCGGCCCGAACGGCTCGGGAAAGACAACGCTGTTCAAGCTGATCATGGGAGCCATGCAGCCGCCGATCGGGACGGTCACCCGCTCGCGCAACCTGCAGGTCGTCTACCTGCCCCAGGAACCGACGCTGGACACGTCGAACACGCTGCTGGCCGAGGTGACGGGCACGTTCGACAACGTCCGCCGGCTGGAGGAGCGGGTGGCTGAGGTCGCCCAGCTCATCGCCGACCATCACGACACCGACCGCGTCGACGAGCTGATGGCCGAGTATGACGAGCTACAGCATCGGCTCGAAGCCGCCGGCGGGTACGACTACGAGGTCACCGTCCGCGAGGTGCTCGGCGGGCTGGGGTTTTCGCCGGCGGACTACGATCTGCCGATCGCCGCCCTGTCCGGCGGGCAGAAATGCCGGGCGGCCCTGGCCGAGCTGCTGCTGCAGGAGGCGGACCTGCTCCTGCTCGACGAGCCGACGAACCACCTGGACATCGAGGCGACCCGCTTCCTGGAGCGTTTCCTGGCCGGCTACCACGGGGCGGCGGT
>DATIKE010000002.1:0-3256 GCA_035477895.1 Phycisphaerae bacterium | reverse complement strand
CTTTGCCCGCCTCCTCTTGATCGGGTGGATGTGGCGTGTGGAAAGGCGGGCCGAGCCCGCCCTACTGAAGCGGGCGGAGTTGTTGAGAATCGTGGTAGGGCGGGCTCTGCCCGCCTCCTCTTGATCGGGTGGATGTGGCGTGTGGAAAGGCGGGCCGAGCCCGCCCTACTGAAGCGGGCGGAGTTGTCGAGAATCGTGGTAGGGTGGGCTTTGCCCGCCTCCTCTTGATCGGGTGGATGTGACGCGTGGAAAGGCGGGCCGAGCCCGCCCTGCTGAAGCGGGCGGAGTTGTCGAGAATCGTGGTAGGGCGGGCTTTGCCCGCCTCCTCTTGATCGGGTGGATGTGGCGTGTGGAAAGGCGGGCCGAGCCCGCCCTGCAACTGACTGGTAAACGAGGTTGACCGTGAAGCGATTGCTGATGAGCCTGGTGGTGGCGTGCGGCCTGTGGGCGGTCGGTTGCAGTGATGATGAGGTGCCTCCGCCGCAGTTCAACGAAGGCGTGCAGGTCGGTGGAAGGACCCTGGTGCCGACGCTCGTGCCGGCAAGAAAGGACACGTCCACCATCCTCGGTGCCGCGGCCAGCGCCGAGGAAGTGGGGGCGGCCAGGCCGGCATCTGCGGGTGAGACTGTCGGCGCCGCCGTCAACATCGAGGTCGACGACTCCACGCCCGAGGGGTTGATGAAGGGTTTCATCGCCATCATGCAGTCGGGCAGCATGACTCAGTTGCCTGACCTCGTTGTGCCGGACCAGCAGCAGACGATTCGCGAGATGGTTGATCTGGTGGGTCCCATGATGCGGGCGGTGAAGGCCCTTGAAACCAGGTGGAAGGAGAAATTCCCGGATGCGCCGTTTGCGGGAGTGGGGGCCACGCCGGGAGTTGGCATGATGCCGAGCTTTGGTCAGCTTGAAGAGGGCCTCACGGTTTCCGGAATCGAAACTCCCACGGATACGGACGCCGAAGCCTCCCTGGAAGCACCCGGCTTGAATGTCCCGCTGAAGATAACCATGAAGAAGATCGAGAACGCCTGGCGCTTGGAAATGCCGAACATGCCCGCGCCGGAGATGCTCGAACAGATGAGGCCATTATTCAATGCTTTAGGCGGCATGGCCGCCGGCATGGCCAGGGTGATGGAGGATTTCGCGCAACGGATTGGCAATAACGAATATGCCTCGGCCGACGACGCTCGCAGAGCACTTGATGAGGAGATGCAGAAGTCGATGGCTACGGTTATGGAGGATCTGAAGAAGGAATTCGAGGCCATGGGGAAGGACATGGGCGGGGAAATGATGAAGGCCCTGCAGGAGGCGATGGCCAAGTCGGTCGCCGACCAGCCCGGCGCCCTGCCCGGCGAAAACGCACCTTCTTCAGACACCCTGGAGCCCGCGCCTGCGAACAATCCGCCGCCGACGGAGCCCGCGCCGGCCGCGGAGAGCCCGCAATCCGACAACAACCGGCCCAAGAGCCAACTGGAACAAGACATGGACAACGCGGCGGCCCGCTCCGTCCTGGGCGGCGGGATCTGACCTGTTTGCCGACCACTAGAACACAATCCCCGGGAGACGGTGAGCTTTCGGGGATTTTTTATTCGCTTGGCAATGCCTGATCACGTCCATCCAGATGCCCGGCCTGGCGGCCCAGGTTCCGAGCCAGCGCCGACGGTCGCCCGCGACGAGCCACGGAGACAATCCGCCCCCGGCGACCTGCGACACCTGCTGAGCATCGCCGGCCCGAACGTCGCCAGCACCGCCTCGGAAACGGTGATGAGCTTCATCGACTACGCGATCGTCTCGGCGCTGGGTGCGGCGGCCCAGGCGGCGGTGTCGTCCGGGACGATGATTTACTTCAGCGTGTTCGGCCTGCTGCTGGGCATGATGGTCTGCGTGACCACCGTGGTGAGCCAGTCGCTGGGCGCGGGCCGGCCGCGAGACTGTGCGGTCTATGGCTGGCAGGGCATCTGGCTAAGCCTGATCTTCGGAACGATCGGCGTGCTGGTCTGGCCGCTGGTGCCCGGCTTCTTCGCGTTGGTCGGTCACGAGCCCGAGGTCCAGGGAATGGAGGTCGACTTCACGCGAATCCGACTCTGCGGACTGGCCCTGGCGGGGATGGCGGTGGTCTTGGGGCATTTTTTCAACGGCATCCACCAGCCGCGGATCAACGCCTACACAGTGGCTGCCAGCGTGGTTCTGAACGCGGTGCTGACTTACGGGCTGGTTCTCGGCAAATGGGGGCTGCCGGCCATGGGCGTGGCTGGCGCGGCCCTGGGCACGGTGATCGCCAACGGATTTCGCGTCGCGTGGCTGCTGATCGCTATGATGTGGAGCAGGTCCGCCGCCCGGTTCGAGGCGCGCCGCGCCTGGCCGTTGAATCTCGATAAGATGAGGCGGCTGGTTCGCGTGGGTTTGCCGTCCGGCCTGTCGTTCATGCTCGACATCACCGCCTGGGCCACGTTGCTGGTGGTGATCATCGGGCGGTTCGGCACCGAATCCCTGGCCGCCACCGCCACCTGCTGGCGATTCACCGAGTTGTCCTTCATGCCGGCCGTCGGGATCGGCATCGCCGTCGCGACGCTCGTTGGGCGATCGATCGGCCAGGGACGCGCCGACCTGGCCCGCCGCTGGGCCTGGATCGGCACCGCCATCAACATGACCTACATGGGTCTGATGGGGCTGGTGTTCATCGTTTTCGGCCGGCCTCTGATGGAACTGTTCAGCGACGATGCCGAGGTGATCCGGTTGGGCGTGCGTTTCCTGATTTTCTCGGCCATTTTCCAGCTTTTCGACGCCGTGGCCATCACTTACGTCAATGCTCTCCGCGGCGCGGGCGACACCCGCTGGCCGGCGGTCGTGTTTGCCGTGTTGAGCTGGGGTTTCATGGTCGGAGTCTCGACGCTGCTGGCCCTTCTGCGCCCGCAGTGGGGATCTACCGGCCCGTGGGTCTGCTCGACATTGGCGGTGATTATCGGAGGCGTCCTTCTGGCCGGCCGGTGGCGTTCCGGAGCCTGGGAGAAGCTGGATGTGATCGGTCGAGTCCTGCCCGATCCGGTCACCGTCGAGGCCAGCCCGTTCGAGCAGTATCCGGTGATGCCCATCCGTGCGGAGGCTCCACCACCCGACGGGACTGGAACTTGCCACGAATCGGCCTAACATAATCCGTTCCAGGTATTCCGACAGTCTCTTCTGTCTGGGGCTCGGTGTTGATGTTTTTGACTTTATGACTTTTCACCCCATGTTCAAAAAAGTACCAAGCCAGTTCGAT
>DATIKE010000001.1:0-1615 GCA_035477895.1 Phycisphaerae bacterium | reverse complement strand
AGGCAGGGAAGCCGGTCCCACACGGGCTTTGGGACAGGCAATAACGGGAACCGCCAAGGACGCCAAGAGAACAATGAGTGTTGACCGCCATATCTACTGCCTGAAGTGTGGTTACGACTTGTTTGGCCTTGAGGCATACTGCTGCCCGGAGTGCGGCAGGCCATTCGATCCGTCCTGCCCCGCTACCTATGTGATGGATCCGAAGCGGGCATGACCGTGAGCGCACTCATGCGAAGGCTCAGTCGCAGGCGAAGCGAGTGATGGTTATCATACGTCCACCATGCGGCGAGCGGCGGTCGTATTGATTCTGGTGGTGGCCATCGGCGCGGCGATCCGCCTGAGCAAGGGGCGGGAAGCGCCGCCGGCCGACTTTCGGTTCATCAGCCGGGCCAGCATCCACACGCTCGACCCCGCCCGTATGACGTACATTCAGGATATCCAGGCCTGCCAGTCGCTCTGGGAGGGTCTGACGCAGCTCGACGCCCAAACCTTCGAGCCGATCGGCGGCTCGGCGCTGTGGCCGCCGCGGTACGGCGACGACGGCCGGCAGGTCGTGTTTGCGATTCACCCGAAGGCCCGATGGTCCAACGGTGACCCGGTGACCGCCCACGACTTCGTGCGCGGATGGCGTCGTGCGATCGAGCCGGGTACCGCCGACGTATACGCGGAGCTGATCTCCGACCACATCGCGGGCGCCGAGGCCTACACCGACTGGCGGACGGCCTGGATGAACACGCTGAGCGTGATCCGCCGGCTGCAGAAGAACTCCCCGGTCAAGGCCGAAACGCTGGCCAAGGCCCTGCGCAGCGAGGCGGGGGGGACGCTGGCCGGCTTGCTGACCGTGCCGATCCCCCATCCGCCGCCGGGCGAGCAGGATGAGTTCTGGCAGCGGGCGGCCGGCGCCCTGGCGAACATTCGACAGAACTGGAAGGTGCTGGGCGATCGTCTGCTGGACGCACACATCGCGGAGCTGGAAGATCGCTTTGCCCGCGTCGGCCTGCGGGCGGTCGACGACCAGCATCTGGAGGTCATGCTGGCTCGCCCCACGCCGTATCTCGGCGATCTGGCGTCGTTCTCGACCTTCATGCCGATCCATGAAAGCATCGAGATACTACGCGAACGATACGAAGGCCGGCCGCTGAGCGATACCGGCGTCTGGGCCCACGATCCGCAATGGACCAAGCCGGATTATCACCAAGCCGGCTATCCCGGGCTGGTGACGAACGGGCCTTACACGTTGAGGCAGTGGCATTTCAAGCGGCGGATGCGGTTCGAGGCAAACCCGCACTACCGGGACCGCGGCCACGTTCGCAGCCGGACGGTGGAGTCGCTGGACAGCGAATACCAGAACTCCGCGTTCATGCTGTACGAACAGGGTGTCGTCGACGCGGTGATGGATCTGTCGATGGATTACACGCCGGAGCTGGTCCGGCTGGCCCGCCAGGGGAAGCGGGACGACATTCACCCGATTCCGTCATTCGGTACGTACTACCTGGTCGCAAACTGCCGGCCAAGACTCAACGACGGCCGGCCCAATCCGTGCGGCGATGCCCGGGTGCGACGGGCCCTGACCCGGGCGATCAACAGGCAGGAGATAGTGGACAACGTCGTTCGG